>CBFGTB010000017.1:0-26530 GCA_965651715.1 uncultured Gemmatimonadales bacterium | reverse complement strand
GGTAAGGGCGAGTTTACTCGCCGCTCTCGCCGAGCCGTCGCTTTAGCGACGGGCCACCTTCAGCTCTCGCCGAGCCGTCGCTTTAGCGACGGGCCACCCTCGTCTCTCGTCTCTCTTCTACCCCACCTTCCGATCCACCACCGCCAGGATCTCCTCCTCCTGCCGTTGGGCGTCGGCGACCAGCTTGCTGCCGCGGGCGACCAGATCGGCGGCTTCGGGGTCGTCGCCGAGCTGGGCCGCGTTGATTCTGACGTTGAGGTAGGCGCCCATCACGGCGCTGCGGGCGCAGAGTGCGCCGACGCCGGCATCGGAGACGCTCGATTCCTGGCCCCGTTCGGCCATGGCGCGGATGATGGCCATCGAGGCCAGCGCCTGCTCCATGACGCGGAACGGCACCCGAGTGGCTTCGAGTGTGGCGCGGCGAATGGCCGCACTGCGCTCGGCCCGCTCCGCGTCGCTGCCCCGAGGCAGGCCGAGCGCGGCCATGACGGCCTCGAAGGCGCGGGTGTCCTCATCGATCAGATGCAGCAAGGTGGCGACACAGTTCTGGCCGGCGTCGGCCACGCTGGAGAACTCCTGCCAACGCGCGTCCCAGCCGCGACGGTGGGAAGAGAGATTGGCGACCATGGTGCCCAGGGCGGCGCCCAGTGCGCCCAGGGCGGCCGCCACCGAGCCGCCTCCGGGTGCCGCCGATTCACTGGCGGTTTCCTCGGTGAAACGGCGCAGCGTCATGTCGATCAGCCGGGTGTCGCGCGGGCGGCGGAGCAGATACTCGATCACCCGCTCCTCGGGGCGGAACGGCGCCAGCTCGTCGAGGCCCAGCGAGCGAATGGCGATCTTCACAAGTTCAGCCTCTGACACACCGGTGGAGCGCTGCTGTCGCTCGAGGTAGTGGCGACCGGCATCGGTGAGACAGCGCAGCGGCACCAGCCCGACAAGCTCCGAGCCGGTGACCCGGATGCCGCGGGCGGCCGCCGCGCGAACACACTCGTCGAAGGCGACGTGCAGCGGGGTGACGTCGAGGTTGACAAGGTTCATTGAAACCTGGGCGACACCGTACTCCTCGATGAACCAGCCGATTGCCTTGACGGCGCGCAGCGTGCCCGGACCGGCCGGTTCGCCGGCGGGTCCCACAGCACTTCGGCCGGCCTCACGAATGTCGAACGCGATCGCGTTGGCCCGGCGGGTGGAGGTGGTGTTGAGATTGACGTTGTACGCCACGAGGAAGTCGCGCGCCCCGATCACTGTCGCACCGCGCCGGGCATCGAACTCGGCCGGGCCATAGTCGGGCTGCCAGTCGGGCTGGCGCAACTTGTCGGCCAGGCCTTCGTATTCGCCTGCGCGGATCACTGCCAGATTTCTGCGCCGCGGATCACTCTGGGCATGCTCGTACAGATACACCGGCAGGGCGAGAGTGTCGCCCACGCGCTGGGCCAGTCGCCTCGCCCACTCGGCGGCCTCATCCATGGTGATATCGCTGATCGGAATCAGCGGACAGACGTCGGTGGCGCCCATCCGGGGATGCTCCCCGCTGTGGCGCGACATGTCGATCAATTCGCCGGCGGTGCGGATGGCCTGGTAGGCTGCTTCAACCACCGCTTCGGGCGCGCCGACAAATGTCATCACCGTGCGATTGGTGGCCCGTCCGGGATCGACGTTGAGCAACTGGACGCCTTCGACGGCGCGAATGGCATCGGCGATGCGGGCGATGATTGCGGGATCACGGCCCTCAGAGAAGTTGGGAACACATTCGAGTAATGGCATCACACCCACGGCTGATAAAGGATCTGTGGCCGCTGGCGTCACCCGGGGGACGGGCGGAGCAGCCACGATGGCGGGGAAGCTAATCGCCCCGCTGCGCGTTCGGTGGGCTGAGATGAATCGGGACTGTCACCTGCCATTCGCCGATGTCGCTGGCGACATCGAGACTGTAGCGCCCCCCGGCGGGGAGCGTGATCAGGAAATCGGCGGTCTCGCCGGGACCGGCACGCCAGGCGGCCACCGAACGACGCTGGCGATCCACCGGAATATCGGCGGCGTCCTTGGCGATCAAAGTCCACGGCACCGCGCCGAGGCTGTCGCGCAGTGCAACCCGGATCCGCCAATCGGCGGCAATGCTCACCAGTCGGAGGCGAATCTGACGACCCGCCGGAACGGTCAGCGGCACCGGCACGTGGGCGCCGTTGATGTTGGCGTGCTCAAATCGCTCGCCATCGCCGCCGATGACCACCAGACGTTCAGACTCGGGGTGATAGTCGGCGGAGTCCACCACCAGCAGTGCCCCGTAGAGACCGGCGTTGATCTGGTGAACTTCGTTGCTGTGGGAGTGGTACATGTAGGTCCCCGACCGCAGCGGCGTGAAGCGGGCGGTGAATGAATCATTCGGGGCGATGGCCGGGACCGTTGTGGGCAGCCCACCGGACCAGCCGGGCACGCCGTCGCTCCAACTGGGCAGTTCCATCCCGTGCCAATGCACCGATGTGGGCGACCGCAGCCGATTCACCACGGTGATGGCCACCGGCTGGCCCCGGTACAGCACCAGGGTCGTGGGGTGCGTCGGAAACGCGGTGGGCGGGGGATCTCCCTCCAGATATCCGAAGCCTTCACCGGCGCCGGGAGTCACCTGATCGGGCGATTCCGATGAGTAGACGCCGGCCCGTGAGGTGGCGACCAGCCGGATCGGTCGGGCATGCAGCGAATCGGCATCCCGTCGCGGACCGCCGGCGCGGGGCGTGACGGCGATGCCCAGGACCATGCCCCGCATTCCGCTGATGTCATGGGCCAGCGTCGCCGCGCCGGGATCAACCGGACTGGGGACTCGCGCGGTGGAGAGAAAGTGCGAGGTGTGGAAGGCGAAATGGCAATGCAACATCCAGTGCCCGGGTTCCTGAGGAGTGTAGCTGGCCATGAAGGTGCTGCCCGGCAGCATGAGTTGGGTGACAACCTCCTGGCCCCAGGTGACGGTGTCGGCGGCCCAGGTGCCCTGACGCTCAACCCGGAAGAAGTCGCCATGCAGGTGAATCGGGTGTGCATCGGGGCTGGGATTGATCCAACGCCAGCGGACCGTCTCGCCCTGAGTGAGCGTCAGGGTTCCGTTATGAGGGAATGAACGCCCGTTGACGACCAGCCAATCGCGCGTGACGAATGGCGCGCCGAGACTGGAGTCGACCGGCGTAAACCAACTCGACGTCACAAAGACCCGGTCGGGCGTAGCGTCACCTGCGGCATCGACGATCAGCGCTCCGGCAAGGAGCATCTGATCAGCCGGAATGTGCTCGGGCGAGCTTCCCCAGCTCGCAGCGTAGTAGTAGCTCCCCGGCTCGCCGCCGTCGAACGTCACGGTGAGGCTGTCGCGCGGCGCAATGCGCAGAGTATCGCCGAGCGACAGCGGGTGATGACCCAGACCAACCATGCGGAGTGTGGCATGGCGATCGGGGTTGATCACTGTCACTCGATAGATAGTTCCGGCCGGTGCGCGGAGCAGCGGACCCGGGATCATCGGGCGGCCCGTGTCGGCGCGGAAGGCCCAGACCGCGGCTCCCGGGTCGGCCGACGTTTCGGGGTACCACATGGCGGGCACCGGTTCGAGGCGCACGACCACTGTGTCGCCCCGGCGCTGCCCGGCGGCGACGGTGTTGTCATGGATCTGGGCCGGGGGGAGGGCAGGAGCATCGACCCGAGCCGCACAGCCCGAGAGACAGCTCAGCCCGAAAATGAGCGGCAGCGCACGGTGGAGCATGACGACCACCTCCAACTGGTGGGGAGACCCTCTGGCCGGATCCGACGCATGGCGGTAGACTCGAAGATCCACCCAATCGAGGTTTCGTCAATGGCGACTGTCCGCGAGCTACTAGCCGAGAAGCCGGTCGGCGTGCTGACCACCACTCCCGACGTGACGGTCCTGGCGGCGGCGATCCTGATGAATGAGCGCGGAACTGGCAGTGTCCTGGTCGTGGACCAGGGGCGGCTGGTGGGCATTTTTACCGAGCGGGATCTGATGCGCCGTGTGGTCGCGGTGGTCAAGGACCCGGCCACCACCCCGCTGCGTGAGGTGATGACCACGGCGCTGGTGACCGGGACGCTCGACGCGACGATCAGCGACTGCGGCGCGCTGATGAGCGAGCGACGGATCCGACACCTGCCGGTGCTCGACGGCGACCGGGTGATGGGACTGATTACCACCGGCGACCTGCTCGCCCACGAACTGCGCGAGAAGGACGCCGTCATTCAGCAGTTGGAGAGCTTCGTCTTTTACGTCAGGCAGTAGTTGGCGACCGCTCAGGGAGTCGCGTAGCTGACGGCGGTCAGATCGTGAAGCCGAGTCGGGTCGGGCTCGAGTCGGCGGGTGGGGCCGGGCCCGAGCGGGCGGATCACGACGACATCACCCTCCAGCCATGCCACCGAATCGCGGCCCCAGCGGCTCGGCGCCGCTCCGGCTGAACTGAGCTGGGCGGCCACACCGCTCGGGCCGGTGATGCAGAGGCCGCCGCTGTCGCAGCGGGCGACCTGCGCGAAGCGCGGGGTCCCGACCCAGAGAGCGAGCGCGGTGTCGGCGGCGGCGCGCTGATCGACGTCGACGGGCCGGGCGTCGGGCGCGGCGGGAGGCGCAGCGACCACCCAGGGGCCGGTCGCTGTCGCGACATAGATGAGGCGCTGATCGTCGGACCATCCCAGGCCCGACAGGGCCCCGGCACTGTCCGGAATCTCGAGGGTGCGCTCCGCCCCGTTGAGCAGATTGAGCACCACCAACTCGCCCGCCGCGCGACGGGTGCCGACCCCGTGGCGGAGGAAGGCCACCACGTCGCCCTGCCGGGTGAGCCGCGGCGCCGATTCCACCATGGCGGTGAAGGTGACCCGCTGAACCTCGCCCCCACCCGGCAGCAGAGCGAACAGATCCACGTGCTGATCGGTGCCGGTGCCGGCCACCAGCACGAAGGCATCCTTGCCCGGGTGGATCCGGTTCTGGAGCGGCGACAGCGAACAGCCGACCACCAGCAGAGCGGCCGCCCCGACCCGGGTCCATCGCATCTACTGCGCTCCGAGGGTGCGGCCGAAGAAGGCGTCGATCACCCGGCGAGCCGAATCCGCCGCCGGCGTATCGGAGCCGGTGCGGCCGGGCTTGAGAAACCCATGTCCGGTGCCGGGATAGGAGTCGGCGGTGAAGGACTTCCCCAGTTCCTGCATCTGGCGGGTGATGGTCGGCAGCAGATTGGTCACCCGACCATCGTTTTCGCCGTACACCCCCAACACCGGCGCCTCGATCCGGCGCAACAGGGTGGTGTCGGCCAGCGGCCCATAGCAGACCACCGCGGCCTTGAGATCGGGATTGTGGGCGGCATACTGCCAGACCGTCCCGCCGCCCCAGCAGAAGCCGATGACACCGACATTGTCGTGATCGGTCGCCGGCAGGGCGTTGACGTAGTTGTATGTCGCATCGAGATCGCGCAGGACATCCTCGGTCGCGAGCGAACCCACCACCCGTCGGGCGGAGTCGCCCAGGGCGCGGGTCGAGCCGTAGCGCGACGAGAGCAGATCCGGCACGATGGCGACATAGCCCTTGGCGGCATAATCGTCGGCGACCGCGGGCTCCCAGTCGGTCATGCCGAAGATCTCGTGGATCACGATGATGGCCGGTGCGGTGCCCTGGCGCTCGGGGTAGGCCACATAGGCCTCAACCTGCTGCCCTGTCGCGTTGGCGAAATGCACCCATTCGCCGTGGGTGGTCGGGGGCGCAGCCGCATCGGCGGCCGGGGTGCCCCGCGAGGCAGCCATCCAGCCGATGCCGGCGCCGACCAGCAAAATGCCGAAGGCGGTAAGCCGGGAGGATCCATGACGCGTGAGCATGAGATGATCCTTGTGCAAGGGAACGGGCCAGCGATCTGAGGAAAATAGTGTGACGGCGGGACCGTTGGCCGGGTCTGCCTGATGGCGGTAGCTTCTCCCGATCCCCGATGTCGAGGTCTCTCTCATGATGATTCGTGTCGCGGCATTCGCCCTTGCGCTGAGCCTCGTCGGTTGCTCCAGTGATCCGACCGGGACCCCCGACCCCGGTCCGCCGCAGGATCCGACGTTTACCGTGGCGGATCGCGCCGTCTGGTCAGGGGCATCGATCGAAATCAGCTCGGACGGGTTTCGCCAGCGCGGCGATGATGCGACGCTCGAAGTCGGAGGCATCACGTTGCAATTGCGGCGCGTCAATGCGACGACCATGGTGGCCACGGCTCCTGTCGATCGCGCCGGAGTCTGGCCGGCAACTGTCCATCTCGATGGCATGAGCTATCCCGTCGGTACTGTGACTGTGGCGGGGTTTGCCAATGCGACATCGTTGCCCTCGACGGCCCAGATTCCACACGATGTCTATGTCGCCACTGTTGATCACGAGGGCCCGGTCGTTCTGGGAGGAAACCTCGATGGCGATCTGGCGGTGGTGCATCTGCGCTCGGGCGCCACGACCGTGATCCCCGATGTGATCGATCCCGACGACCTGCGCGGGCCGGGGATGACCCCGAACCGGGGGGTCTGGCTGCTCAGGTCCAAGGCCGGACTGGAACGTTGGGGGATTGATGCCTCGCCGGCCAGAATCGCCAGTGTCCCCGGTGCGACGATGGCGACGCGCCAGGTGGTCGAGCTTGGGTCAGGCGGATTGCTGACCACAACCAGCAGCGACTGGTACGTCTGGAATCGCAAGGCGTCGGGTGATGGCTATCTGCCGGGTGTTGTGGGCGACCGGACGCTGAACGACCCCTATGGCCTGCTGCTGTCGACAGCGGCCAATCGGATTGTGCCGCGTGTGAATACCATGCCTCTGGGAGTGCCGGTCTTCGATCTCGCTTCGGGTGATGTCGCGTTTACGTCGGCAATGACCGCGGTGGCCGACGCGGCCTTCAGTGCGGATGGCAGCCAGATCGTTCTCGTCGGCGACGTGGGGGTGGAGCCGACACTCAGTGTCATTCAGGCCGACGATGGTTCGGTTGTGGCGAGCCGAGCCATGGAGAGCGACCCCTTCGCGGTGGCCTTCGACCCGTCGGGCCGGTGGATTGTGGTCGGGATCACCCGGGTGACCGATGGTGCCACACGACCGGGTGTGATGGTCCTCAACCGCAACGATCTGAGCGTGGTGGCGGAGATGGCAAGTCCGGCCGCCGCCCCAAGCTGTCAGGGGACCGGGCCGCGGGCATGCATCCTCGGCGTCATCGCCATCGAGGATCATGAGGTATACATCTTTCACAGCAACGGACCGCCTCGGATCTGGCACTTCACGCTGCTTGACGACTGAGCCGACGTTCGGATCCTGACTGCGGCCATCCCGGTTCCGGAGCGGAATCGGGATGCGACCACCGGCAGGACCGGCGCATCAGTACATTCAGCACCACCGATATCCTGTTGATCCCTGCTGCCGAGAGGTGCCGTCACTGTGCGTGTCCCTACTGATCGCCGCCTGCTCTGGCTCCTCGGCGTGCTGGCCATTGCCGTTCCCACCATCATGATCCTCACCGGCGAGGATGCCGCGGCCGATACCGCCCTGGAGGCGGTGGTGACCCGGGGGGACTTCGCAGTGACAGTCACCACATCCGGCGAACTCCAGGCGCTCTCGGCTGTGGAAATCACCGCCCCGGAAAAGGCCCAGGAGGCCGGGGCCTTTCAGATGAAAATCGCCGAAATCGTTCCCGAAGGCACCGTGGTTCAGCCTGGGGATAAGGTGGCCGAGCTGGATCGTGCCCCGCTGGCCACCCGGCTCCAGGAGGTCGGCCTGGCGGTGCAGAAGGCGGCCGCGGTCTATGAACAGGCCCAACTCGATTCCGCGCTGACGCTGAGTAAGGCCCGTGAGGACCTGCGCACCATGGAGCTGGCAGTCGAGGAGCGCCGAATCGCCAAAGAACAGGCGGTATACGAGGCGCCGTCGGTCAAGCGCCAGGCCGAAATCGACCTTGAGAAGGCCGAGCGAGCCCTGGCCCAGGGGCGGCTGGATCTGGTGACCCGGACCGAACAGGCCAAGGCCAAAATGCGGGAAGTGGGAGCCGATCTCGAACGCGAGCAGAACAAGATTGAGGTGGCTCAGGCGGTGATGGCGGAATTCACGATTCATGCCCCCGCCGCCGGCATGGTGATCTACCGCAAAGAGTGGAACGGCAAGAAGCGCGGTGTGGGCAGCCAGGTGTCGGCCTGGGATCCGGTGGTGGCCACGCTGCCGGACCTCACTCATATGGAGTCGATTACCTACGTCAACGAGATCGATATCCGGAAGCTGGCCGTCGGCCAACCGGTCACGCTGACCCTCGACGCCGATCCGGGGAAGGTGCTGACCGGAACTGTGACCAAGGTGGCGAACGTCGGTGATGAGCGCCCCAACACCGATGCCAAGGTCTTCGAGGTACGGATTGCCGTCACCGAGACCGATACGACCCTGCGACCCGGCATGACGACGGGTAATGTGATTCGCACCTTCGAGACCGACAGTGTGCTGTCGGTACCGATTGAGGCAGTCGACAACGTGGACGGCATTCCCTTTGTCTATCGTAAGCACGGCGGATCGGTGAGTCGCCAGGAGGTCGTCACCGGCGAGATGAATGACGACGCGGTGATCATCACGGCCGGCGTGGCCGAAGGCGATGTGGTATTGCTCACGCCGCCGGCGAAGGGCGATCAGCTTCCGCTGGTGCGGTTGCCCGACTCACCGGCGGGCCGTCCCGCGCCGCGGGGCGACACCGGGCGGAACACGCCGGTGGGCACGACGCCGGGCTCATCTGCCGCGGTCACGCCCTGAGTGGCCGGCGCCCCTGAGGCTGCTGAGGGATGGCAGGAGCGGCTGTTCGCGCACGTGATGTTCGGGATGCGCACGGCGATGGAGGCGGTCCGCCACAACACGCTCCGCGCCGCGCTGACCTCGCTGGGCATCATGTTCGGCGTCGCCTCGGTGATCGCGATGCTGGCGATCGGCAAGGGCGCCGAGCAGGAGGTGTTGGCGCAGATGCGACTGCTCGGCTCGAACAATGTTGTGATCACGCCGGTCGTGGATCAGCATGAAGGCCCGGTGGAGTCCGCAACGGCGCCGCGCGAGGTCAAGCGTTTTTCGCCCGGCCTGAGCTATGCCGATGCCGAGGCACTGCGGCGCAGCGTGCCCGGCCTCGACGCCGTCACCGCCGAGATCGTCTACAATACCTCATTTGTCCGGGACGGCCTCCAGCGCAGTGGCAAGGTGGTCGGAGTGGATACTGCCTACTTCCGGATCTTGAATCTTGATCTGGTGCAGGGGCATCAGTTCTCGATGCTGCAGGTGGAGCATGGCTTGCCGGTAGCGATCATCGGCAACGGGGTCCGTACCCGATTCTTCAGCAAGGATCCGCCGATTGGTGGCAAGATCAAAGTCGGCGGCGTGTGGCTGACGGTGGTGGGTGTCCTGGCGGATCGGCGGGTCAGTGGCGATGCGGTCCAGCGGCTCGGCATCCGCGATGCGAACATGGACATCTACATCCCGGTGCACACCATGTTGCGTCGCATTCGGGATCGCAGCCAGCTCACCCAGCAGGATATCGAAGCGGCCGGGAGCGCCGAGGGTGTGATCATCTTGGGAGCCGCGTCGGACAGCGCACCGGAGACCGATGAACAGCGAGCCGAGCGGACCAACCGGAACCAGCTCGACCGCATTATCGCGCGGGTGCAGGAGTCGCCCCATGTGGCAGCGGTGGCCGATCTGTCGCAACGCATTCTGGCGCGGCGTCACAACGCGGTCGTGGACTTTGAGGTCTCCATTCCGGAGATGTTGCTCCGCCAGGAGCAGCGCACCCGCACCATCTTCAACATCGTGCTGGGTGCCATCGCCTCGATTTCGCTGGTGGTGGGAGGGATCGGCATCATGAACATCATGCTGGCCTCGGTGCTGGAGCGGATCCGGGAAATCGGTGTCCGGCGCGCGGTGGGGGCGACCCGGCGGGACATTGAAATCCAGTTTCTGAGCGAGGCCATCATCATCTCACTGGCCGGGGGACTCGCCGGCATTCTGCTGGGCACGGTCTTCAGTCTGGGGATCCAGCGCTTTGCGGGGATTGACACCATCATCTCCGGCATCTCGGTGGCTGTGGCCTTCGGTGTGTCGGTCACGGTGGGGATTGCGTTCGGGATTGTCCCGGCGCGTCGCGCCGCCGCGCAGGATCCGATCACCTCTCTTCGCTACGAGTAGCCGATGCGATTGTCCGCTGGCGTTACCATGGTGTTGGCAACCGGCCTGAGTGTCGGTCCTCTTGCGGCGCAGCAGCCGCTCACGCTGGCTGACGCGATCCGTCGGGGGCAGACCGAGGGGTACCAGGCGCGCAGCGCCGAGGCCACCCGCGACGCGGCTCACGCCCGGCGGCAGCAGTTCGAGAGTGGTCTGCTGCCCCAGCTCTCCCTCACGGGAACCGTGCCGGCCTATAACCGGTCGATCATCGAAGTCTTGCAGCCCGACGGCACCACACTGTTCCGCCCGCAGGATCAGACCAACGCCAACCTGGGCCTGCGCCTCTCGCAACGACTCCCCACCGGCGGCGACATCTTCGTGCAGAGCAACCTGTCGCAGTTTCGGGTCAGTGGCGATCGGGCCTTTGAGAGCTGGAGTTCCACGCCCTTCACCATTGGTGTCCGGCAGGATCTGTTCCGACCCAACACCTACAAGTGGGATCGGCGGATCCAGGGCATGCAGGGGGATCTGGCCGAGGTGCAGTATGTCGAGGCAATGGAGGATATCGCCGTCAACGTGACGGGACTCTACTTCGACGTGTTCAGCAGCAACAGTGCGCTGCAGAATGCCACCACCAACGTGGCGGTGAACGACACGCTCTACAAGATCAACAAGGGGCGCTACGAAGTCGGCAAGATCGGCGAGAACGATCTGCTGCAGAGTGAGCTGGCGCTGCTGCGGGCCCGCAATGCCCTCGACGCGGCCAAGCTCGATGATGAACGGACCCGGGCAACGCTCCGGCTGGCATTGGGACTCTCGGGGGATGCACCGATTGAACTCACCGTGCCGACCGACATCCCGCTGGTCGATGCCGACCCCGATCTGGCGGTGCGCCAGGCGCTTGCCAATCGTTCGACGGTCCAGAATGTCGCACTGCAGCGGGTTCAAGCGGAGCGCAACGTGACCACGGCCAAGTTGAGCAACAATTTCAGTGCCTCGGTGCAGGCCAGCTACGGCTACAACG
Source organism: uncultured Gemmatimonadales bacterium (assembly GCA_965651715.1). Taxonomy (GTDB): domain Bacteria; phylum Gemmatimonadota; class Gemmatimonadetes; order Gemmatimonadales; family GWC2-71-9; genus Palsa-1233. The sequence continues at coordinate 15,353 of CBFGTB010000017.1, read as the reverse complement.
CCACCGGCCAGAACTTTTCCAGTGCCTACGATCAACTGCTTGAGGCGCGCCAGTTCTCGCTCGGTGTCTCGGTGCCGCTCTGGCAGTGGGGCGCCCATGGCGAAGGTGTCGACGCGGCCCGCGCCGACCAGGACCGGGTCATCGCCGAGGGCGAGGCGACGCTGGAACAGACCAGGCAGGATGCGCGGTTCGCGGCGCTGCAACTGGCTCAGGCGCGACGCGGTCTCGAACTCAGCGCCAAGGCCGACACCGTGGCGGGCAAGCGCTTTGAGGTCGCCTATAACCGCTATGTGATCGGTCGGATCGACATCGACAACCTCTACATGGCGCAGAGCGAGAAGGATCAGGCGCGCAATGCCTATGTCCAGGCGTTGCGGGGCTACTGGCAGGCCTACTATCGCCTGCGGCGAACCACCCTTTACGACTTCGTCACCGATACGCCACTGCGATGAGCGGAACGTCGCGCTATCTTGCGACATGACATCCATTGCATATCTCGGAACCGGCCTGCTGGGCAGTGCCTTTGTCGAAGCCGCGCTGGAGCGGGGCGATCAGGTCACGGTGTGGAATCGGACCGCCAGCAAAATGGAACCGCTGGTGGCTCGCGGGGCCACCGCAGCCGCGTCACCGGCCGCCGCGGTGGCTCAGGCCGAGCGGGTGCACCTGGGGCTGGTGGACGATGCCACGGTCGAGGCGGTCCTGGCGATGTGTCAGGCGGCACTGCGGCCGGAGGCGATCGTCATCGATCACACCACCACCCGACCCGATCTGACTGCGGCGCGGATGGCCCGGCTGGCCGACCAGGGCGTCGCTTATCTTCACTGCCCCGTGTTCATGGGGCCGGCGGCGGCGCGAACGGCCACCGGATCCATGATGGTATCGGGCGATCCGGCGGTGTATGCCCGAGTCGAGACGGCGCTTGCGGCCCAGACCGGTCGCGTCAGCTACCTCGGTCCTGAAGGCGATCGCGCGGCCACTGTCAAGCTGTGTGGCAATGCCTACAACATCGGTATCGTGGCCCTGATTGCCGACGTGCTGGCCGTGGCCCGGGGCGGTGGCGTGAGTCCGTCGGAGATTCTGCCGTGGCTCGAGCAGGTCGATGCCCGTGCCATCGTGAAGGGACGCGGCGCCCGGATGGTCGCCGGTGACTTCGACGCCAGCTTTGAGCTGACCATGGCTCGTAAGGACGTGCGTCTGATGCTGGAAACTGCGGCGGACCAACCGATTGCCATGCTGGCCGGCCTGATGGAGCGGATGGACCAGGTCATTGCAGCCGGCGACGGCGACCGTGACATGGCAGTCATCGCCCGAGCCGCCGTCGAGCCGTCGTAGGCTCTCAGCCGCCGGCCATCGCCCCGACAATCAGCAGTGGTTCATGGCCCGCCGCCACGGCCTCCGGCAGCGGATCGTCAGGGGCGAGGTGAGACAGGTCCTGCCGGGCCGCAAAGAAGCGGATGAAGGCCCGCCGCTGACCGGTGTCCCGCTGTCGCAGGGTGCCGCGCAGCGGGGGATACCGGGTTTCGAGGACATCGAGCACCCGCCTGAGCGTCACCGGAGAGTCGAGGTCGAGCTGCACCGTGGCGGCGGCGCCGGACAGGGCCCGCAGCGGCGCCGGGAGTTCCACCGCGATCATGGCAGGGTCTGCACTTCGACCGAGAGCACCGGCGGCAGGTGCTGCGCGATGGCGCTCCAGTGGTCGCCGCCATCGGGCGAGCAGTAGAGCTGCCCGCCGGTGGTGCCGACGTAGATGCCGCAGTCATCGAGGCGATCGACAGCCATCGCGTCGCGCAGGACATTGACATAGCAGTCCTGTTGCGGCAGCCCGTGAGTCAACGCCTGCCAGTCATTCCCGCCACAGCGGCTGCGATAGACCCGCAGCTTGCCGTCGGGAGGAAAGTGCTGGCTGTCGCTGGTAATCGGGACCACGTAGACCGTGTCGGGCTGGTGCGCGTGTACGGCGATCGGGAAGCCGAAGTCGCTCGGCAGATTGCCGCTGACCTCATACCAGTTGTCACCGCCATCATCGCTGCGCATCACATCCCAATGCTTCTGCATGAACAGCACCTCGGGGCGGTCGGGATGTTGCGCAATCCGGTGGACACAGTGCCCGACCTCGGCGGCCGGATCGGGGATGCCCTGGGAGGACAGGCCGCGGTTGATCGCCTGCCAGGTTGCGCCGCCGTCGGTGGTGCGGAACGCGCCGGCGGCCGAGATCGCGATGATCATGCGTGCCGGGTCAACCGGGTCGAGCAGGATGGTGTGCAGGCACATCCCGCCGGCTCCCGGCATCCAGTGGGCGCCCGAACCGTGTTCGCGCAGGCCGACCACCTCCTGCCAGGTGGTGCCGCCGTCACGGCTGCGGAACAGCGCCGCGTCCTCCACCCCGGCGTAGACGGTATCGGGATCGGCATGGGAGGGCTCGAGATGCCAGACCCGTTTGAATTCCCAGGGATGGGGCGTGCCGTCGTACCACTGATGGGTTCCCGGGGCCGAGCCATAGCTGAAATCGTTGCCGACAGGGTTCCAGGTTGAACCGCCGTCGTCAGACCGCTGCATCACCTGACCGAACCAGCCGCTGCTCTGGGAGGCGTAGAGTCGATCGGGGTCGGCCGGTGATCCGGCCACGTGGTACACCTCCCAGCCGGGGAACAGCGGTTCGCTGATGCGCCAATTCCGGCGACCGGCGTCGGCCTCCGCGATGAATGCCCCCTTGCGGGTTCCAACCAGGACACGGACCGCTGGCATGAGTTCCTCCGGGTGGTGGGATGAGGATTCATGATGATACGTCCGAGTGGCCCGACTGGCCACCGTCGGCGGTTGGCGGCGCGGGGGCGGGGTTACCTGGCGGCGGGAACCGGCCTACAATTACCAGATGCGTACTCCTCGTCTTGCCTTCCTCGTGGTGTCCATTCTCGTTGGCGGTGCCTGCAGCAGTTCGGGTCAATCGGCCATGACCTCGCCCGCCCCGGTCGTCTCTCAAGCTGCTATCGATCGTGCGCGAGCCGACAGCATGCGATATCCCTATACCGAGGCCGACATCGCCTTCATGACCGGGATGATCGCGCATCATGCTCAGGCGATCCAGATTTCCCGCTGGGCGGAGTCGCATGATGCCAGTCCGGTGATCCGCCGCCTGACGGCCCGGATCATCAGCGCCCAGACCGATGAGATTCACACCATGCAGACCTGGCTGGCGGCTCGGGGGCAACCGGTGCCCGATCCCGACAAAGTCGGCATGATGCATCATGATGAACACGGCATGACCATGCCCGGGATGGATATGCCTGGCATGCTCACCGCCGAGCAGTTGATGGAACTCGATGCAGCGCGAGGAACCCGGTTCGATGAACTGTTTCTGCGCGGCATGATTCAGCACCACAGTGGCGCGGTGGACATGGTCGAGCGGCTCTTTGCAACCGGCGGAGCTGCCCAGGACGAGACCACGTTCAAGTTTGCCAACGATGTGCAGGTCGATCAGCGTACTGAGATCGCCCGCATGCAGGGCCTCCTGGCCGACATTCTGTTCGGTGAGACCGATCAGTGACGTGGCCATTTTCCGCAGTCTTCACCCGCAGTGCTTCCTCCGAGGAGTTCCCGATGCATCTTCCAATGTTTTCCCACCGGCGCCGAGCCGGTCTGACCCGGGCGCGCACCCTGCCGGTCTGCGCGCTTGGTCTCATCGCTCTCGCCGGCTGCGCCTCGGGGACCGGCGGCCGGGCCATGCCGTCCAGCGGCGCGATGTCGCTGACGCCGCCCTCGCCCGATCCGCGGGTGGGTCTCAAGGCCGGTCTGTACGATGCGGGTGAGGCGGCCTGGAATGTGCGCCTCCTCTCCAGCACCAAGTCGCCCGACAAGTTCGAAGGTGTGACAAATTCGGACCTGGCGTTCACCGGCAAGTACGCCATTCAGGGGAACTACAACGGCTGGCAGATCTGGGACATTTCCAATCCGTCCCGGCCCAGCGTTGCCGCCGCGTACTACTGCCCGGCGTCGCAGAGCGACGTGTCGGTCTATGGCAATCTGCTGTTCGTCTCGGGTGAGGGCCTGAGCGGTCGGATCGACTGCGGCGGTCAGGGCGTGTCGGATGCGGTCAGCAAGGACCGTCTGCGCGGACTGCGCATCTTCGACATTTCCGATATCGCGCAACCGCGCAACGTCGGCAACGTACAGACCTGCCGCGGCTCGCATACCCACACGCTGCTGGTCGACCCCAAGGACAAGGCCAACGTCTACGTCTACATCTCGGGTTCGTCAGGCGTGCGGTCGTCGGAAGAGCTGGCCGGCTGCGTTGGCGGCAGCCCCAGCGAGAATCCGAATTCGGCGTTGTTCCGGATCGAAGTCATCAAGGTGCCGCTGGCCCACCCGGAGCAGGCGGCCATCGTCAGCTCGCCGCGGATTTTCAATGATCTGGTCGCGCCGCCGAATCACGGCGCATCGCCGGCCGATGCGATGGAGGTCGAGAAGGCCCGCGCCGCCGGCGCATTTGTGGCCAACATTGGCGGCACCGATCGGGTACTGCCGTCGCGCTTCGTGGCGCCGATGCTCGACAGCATCGTCAAGGCCCGCGGGGGCACCGGGGCCGCGACCGGAGCCGACAGTGCGGCGCTGCGCAGCGCCCTGCCGGCCCTGACCGCCCGGATGTTCGGTGGCCGGCCGCGCCGTCAGGCGCCGTCGGGTCCGCGTCCCGGTCCGACCCAGTGCCATGATATCACGGTCTACCCGGCGATCGGTCTGGCGGGCGGCGCCTGTGAGGGCTACGGCCTGCTGCTCGACATCAGCGATCCGGCGCATCCGGTGCGGATCGATGCGGCATCCGACTCCAACTTCTCCTACTGGCACTCCGCCACGTTTAACAACGATGGCAGCAAGGTGCTCTTCAGCGACGAATGGGGTGGCGGTGGTCAGCCCAAGTGCCGCGCCGGGGATCCGAAGGAGTGGGGCGCCGACGCGATCTTCACGCTGGAGAATCGCAAGATGCGCTTCCACAGCTACTACAAGATGCCGGCTCCGCAGACCAGCCAGGAAAACTGCGTCGCGCACAATGGCTCGCTGATCCCGATTCCGGGTCGCGACGTGATGGTGCAGTCGTGGTATCAGGGCGGAATCTCGGTGTTCGACTGGACCGATCCGAATCATCCGGTCGAGATCGGGTTCTTCGATCGTGGCCCGGTCGACGCGACCACCATGGCGAGCGGTGGGACCTGGTCGGTGTACTGGTACAACGGCGTGCTGGTCAGCTCGGAGATCTCGCGCGGCCTCGACATCTTCGAGCTGCTGCCGAGCCCGGCTCTGACGCAGAACGAGATCGATGCGGCCAAGACGGTCAAGCTCGATTATCTCAACGCCCAGGGTCAGCCGCAGTTCCATTGGCCCGCCAGCTACGCCCTGGCTCGCGCCTATCTCGATCAGCTCGCCCGCGACGGCGGGTTGTCGGTGGCGCGGATCACCAGCGCCCGCGAGCAGTTGCAGTTGGCCGAGCGGAGCAGCGCGCAGGAACAGCGCGCCACGTTGGTCGCTCTGGCCAATCAGTTGCAGCAGGACGCCCAGAGTGCGCCCGATCAGGAGAAGGTCCGGACGTTGTCCCGGGCGGTCACTGATCTGTCACGGGCCACGCGCTGATGTGCATCGGTCGCCGTTGACCTGACGGGTGAACGGCGACCGACGACCGATCAGCACCGCATGACAAACCGGCCTCGTCCCATCGGGACGAGGCCGGTTTGTTATCGGCACCAGGGCCGATCGACGAGGTCAGCTCGCGGGATCGAGGATCCGAGCGATCTCGGCGCGAACATCCTGAAGATGGACCCGGGTCATATCATCGCCGGCGCGGCCCTGTGCCTGGGCAGCCATCCGATCGATCCGACCGAGTTCACTCCGCAGCAATGCCCGGACATCGTTGCCCCACCGCGGCGGCCGGCTGCCGCGCTGAATGGCGGCGGCGTCCTGCTCGACTTCCTTCTCGGTCGGGTTCAGTTCAGCATTGACCCGATCGAGGAAGGCCCGCTGCAGGTTGCGACGATAGATGTCAATCGTCACGCGACGGTCATCGAGTTCATGCCAGACCGCCTGCCGCATGTCGTCCATGTACTCGCCCAAGGTATAGGTGTTGCCCTTGGTGAGCGTCTCATACTCCACCAGCGTATTGAGCTTGGCGGGCTGCAACAGCGTCGTGAACAGTGACGTCTGAGCGGTCCGAATCCGGTCCACCGCCCCCCGCGCCTCGATCCGCCAGAGGATCTCGTCATCGAGGAACATGGTGGGGACCTCGAACGCGTTGGTCGCGAGGAAGGCCATCGCTTCGCGCTGGCGCTCTTCGCTCACCGGGGTGAAGCGACGACCGGTGCCGAGCTTCTCCTGGGTGATCGCCCCGCCGATCAGCGCCGCCACGTGGCGCATGTAGCGACCCCACTGGCCCACCGCACCAGCGTACAGGCTGTTCATCAGGTCGTAGCTCTGATTGGGCTTCTCGCTGGCATGACGCAGGTTCGCCATCACGCGCGCGAGATTCTTCAGGCCGTAGGTGGTCGACTTGACAGCGTCGCCATCGCCGACAGCCTCGGTCTGATTCTCCGGATCGTTGGGCGCATCCGGGGTGGAGAAGCGGAACCAGGGAATAGTGTCCTGCGCCCGCGCCCAGCGGTTGAGCGTCGGCAGCTCCGCCTCGGGTGTGGTGGCATCGGGAATCGGCCGATAGCCCCAGTTGACGGCGAAGTAGTCGTACGGCCCGATCCGCGGAATGAGCAACTCGGGCGGGATGCTGTCTTCGGGCTGCGCGACGTAGTTGAAGCGGGAATAGTCCATCAACGTGGCAACGTGACCGCCCATCCGCTCCAGGAACGAACGGCTGCGGAGCGAGTCGGCCGGATACATGGCCGAGGCCTTCATGTTGTGTGGGAACCCGATCGAATGACCGATCTCATGGGTCACCACGTACTCCACCAGCCGTCCCATCAGGGAATCCGGCAGCGGCAGAGTCTGCGCCCGCTTGTCGAGCGGCGAGACCTGAACGAAGTACCACTCGCGCTGCAGATCCATGATGTTGTGGTACATGTTCACTTCGCCCTTGAGGATCTGGCCCGAGCGCGGGTCGACGACCTGACCGCCGGTGGCATTGGCCACGGTGGACGGACGCCAATACACCGCCGAATGCCGCAGATCATAAATCGACCAGTCGGGATCGTTGGCCGGGGCGTACTCGGCACGGATCGCATTCTTGAAGCCGGCCTTCTCAAACGCGGCATTCCACTTCTCGATGCCCGACTTCATCCAGGGCTTCATCCAGTCCGGCGTGGCGGCATCGATCCAGTAGACGATCGGTTCCACCGGTTCCACCAGCTCACCGCGACGGAAGGCCGCCATGTCGCTGGGCACCAGCTTGAAGCGGTGAATGATCCGCTTGATCTCCGCCTCGTGTTCATGCGAGGAGAAATCGTAGTAGGACGAGCTGTTGAAGCCGACCCGGTCGTCCTCATAGCGCGGCATCATCACAGTGTCGGGCAGCCGGAGCATGCTCCAGTGCATCCGCACCGTCTGGGCCGTGGCCGGGGACGAGGGCGGCGCGCCGGGACGGCGGGCATTGCCGGTCTGGGTCGCTTCGACCTCGACGTTGCGCGGGAAGGACGCGACGTTCTCGAACCAGCTCTTGCTCTTGGTCGTGCCCTGGAGGCTCCCCATCTCCGAATTGGCGGTGAGGAACAGGTCGGTTACGTCGACCACGGCGGCGCTGTCGTCAGGGTTCCAGGCGGCGATCTCAAACCGCCCGATCACCGGACCATTCTGGAAGCCACGCACCTGACCGTAGATGGCGTCGGTCGTGTCGGCCCGCAGCCGATAGGAACGCTCCCGCAGCACGACGTGATCGCCATCGCGCTCCCAGCGCACCAGCGACTGGGCGCCGCCACCGAAGAATCCACCCGGATCCTGCAGGGTCGATTCCACGGCGCGCGCGATCATCATCATCTCGGCGCCAAAGGCGCTCCGCGGGATTTCGAAGTAGAGGTTGTCACCAATGCGGTGAGTGGTGAAGAGGCCTTGGCGAGTCACAGCCTTGGCGGTGATCACATCCTTGTAGGCCTTGGGGCCGGATCCATTGGCGCCCCGGCGAGCCTGCTGAGCGCTGTCGGCGCGAGCCCCCGAAGGAGCCGCTGCCGTCTGCACCCCGCCGGCATGCGAACAGCCGACGACAGTGAGCAGTGCCAGAGAGGCGCAGACGTGACGGAGCCACACGGTGTGTTGCATCAGGTATCCGAAGGTTCGGGTTGGAGGTGGTGGACTGTGCCCATAAGGTATCCGATCCCGGCCGGGAGGCCATCCCGGCGGCGGCGCGGATAGATTGGGGCATGCCCAGCCGAGCCGGCCGCTGATGCCCACCGAACCCGTTCGCCCTCCCCGAATCGATCCCGCCAGCCATGCCCTGGAGGTGGAGCGACACCTGGCACTGCCGGCGGCGACGGTCTATGCCGCATGGACGACCGGGTTCGATAGCTGGTTCGCCGCGCCGGGATCGGTGCTGATGCGCCCCGAGGTCAACGCGCCGTTCTTTTTTGAAACGGAGTTCAGCATCGATGACGATCGGCCCAGTGAACGCCACCCCCATTACGGCCGTTTCTTACGGCTCGAGCCCGAACGGTTGGTCGAGATCACCTGGGTCACCGGGCCGGCGGGGACCGGTGGAGTGGAGACTGTGGTGACTGTGAGTCTGATTCCTGAGCGCTCGGGGACGCTGCTTCGGCTCCGGCATGCCGGCTTCACCGATCCCGAGGTCCGTGACCGGACCCGTCTGGTGTGGCCCTATGTCCTGGAGCAGATGGAGCAGCGCCTCAGCGCCGGCGACTGACGGAGCAGTCATGCTCAGGCTCACCGATCTGACCTTGTCCGACGCGGCCTGGCTGGTATCCGTGCTGGACAATCCGGAATTTCATCGCTTTGTGGCTGACCGAGGGGTGCGGAATCCCGCCGACGCGGTGCGGTACCTCGAGGCCGGTCCGCTGGCCAGCTATCGCAGCCACGGTTTCGGTCTGTGGGCGGTTCGGACCGCCGATGCGGTGCCGGTGGGCATCGCCGGACTGGTGCGGCGCGAGGGCCTTGACCACCCCGATCTGGGCTATGCCATTCTGCCGGACTGCCGGGGGAGGGGGTACGCCACATCCGCCGCGCGGCTTGCCCTGGCGCGGGCCCATGGCCCGCTGGGGCTGACCCGGGTGCTGGCGATCGTCGATCCGGCCAACCATGCCTCACGACGGGTGCTGGCGCGACTCGGCTTTCGACATCAGGGGCACCATCGCTCCGATCCGGCGTCGGAGCGATGGCTGGAGCTTCACGCTCACCCCTGATCGGGCGACCGCAGGTCAGCCCTCCGTCGGGATCCGGAGCACCTGGCCGGGATAGATCTTGTCGGGATGTTCGAGCATCGGGCGATTGGCGTCGAAGATGATCGGATACTTGTTGGCGTCACCCAGGTGAGCCTTGGCGATCTTGGACAGGGTGTCGCCCGACTTGACAGTGTAGAACACCGACTCGGGAGCCGGGGCGGCGACAACCAGTTGATCGTCGACCCGGGCCACCCCGACGGTGTTGCCGGACAGCAGCACGATCCGTTCGCGGGTGGCCTGGTCGGGGACTGTGCCGGCCAGGGTGACTGTGCCATCGTGGAACTTGGATGTTACGCCTTCCGAATACAGCCCATTGGCTCGGATGGCGCGGAGGATGCCGTTGCCGAACTTGAGGTCGTCAAGCACCTCGTTGCTGGCGTCCTCAGCCTCGACCTTCCGGCCGGATCCCTTGAGGAAATCGAAGATGCCCATCTGTCGCTCCTGATCTGAGAGATGTTCTGCTGTGGGGGCGTGCCCCGCGGGTACATATTGTGACGACGATCGGCACCCGGCCGCATCCGCTACGACCTTTGAACGGATCCGAGATGACATCCGCCGCGCCCTTTCGTGCCCTGCACATCGAAAACACGACGACGGTGACCGTGGAACTGCCGCTGGCTGACGCCATGTCCCTCTTCACTGCCGAGGGACGGTGCGCGTGGAGAGACGGTTGGCAGCCGGAATACTTGCACCGTGCCAGTGATGACGGCGTCGATACGGCATTCCGCACCCGGCTCGAGGGGGAGGAGACCCTGTGGATGGTGCTGGATCACGATCTGGAACAGGGCGCCCTGGGCCTGGCGATGGTGGTCCCGGGGTCGCGCCTGGGCACTATCATGTTTGCCGGTGAAGCAATTGATGACACGTCCTGCTGGATTACCGTGACCGAGGAGCTGACCGGACTGAGTCCGGCCGGTAATGCGCTGCTGCGATCATTGACCGCCCGAGCGTTCGCCGAGCGGCTGGCGCGGGAGGTGGCGCACCCGGCCTTTGGCCCGCGACCGCGGCGCCGGCGTCGCTGACCTCGGCTAGAGCAGACCGTCGAAGTAGAACTCCACTCGCCAGCCGGTGGGGGCGCGCAGCGCCCGGGCGAGATCGACCCTGACCATGCCATCGAGGATACTGGCGCCGACGCCGGCTCCGATCAACGGAGCGCCGCTGCCGAAGTCACTTCGCGGTCCGGCCCAGCCGACATCGGCAAATGTCATAAATCGGAATGCCGGACTGCCGCGGCCGATATCGAGTCGGCCGAGCCAGTAGCTCTCTCCCCGCATTGCGGCGCCGGCATAGCCGCGCAGCGTTCCGCTGCCGCCGAGAAAATACTGATGCTGAAGCGGCACCGGTCCGCGACTGGTGCCGGCTGCCAATGTGACGGCCGCGGAGAATCGGCTGGTCGGGGTGAGGGTGGCCCGCAGGGCGATCGCACCGCGACCGAAGTCATAGTCACCGGTGGCGGCGTCGAGGCTGGCATCGGCGCCGAGGTGCAGGTTGCCGCTCAGCGCCCGATCGGCATGCCAGGCGAGCAGGGCACCGGTCTCGCTGGCGCGGGCGGCGGGGAGGTTGGGGCGGAACTGGTGGTCGCCATCGAACAGATGGGGCAGGCTGACCGCGGTCTCAACCGTGACGGGCCGTTCTTCGGCGTGCCACAGTCGAGCACGCCAGCGATGCGTCACGCTGTTCTCGACAGTGATCGCGACACCGGTCGACCGGTAATACTCGCCGTCATCGCGACCGGCCACGAGGGCCATGACCGAGTTCACCAGCCCGAAGGGATGGTTGTCGGGAGTGGCTGTTTCCAGGCGATGAAAGCCGGACAGGGTGAGCCGACGGGTTGGGCTGTGGCGCTCCAGGGTCAGTGTCGCACCCGGCGCACCATCGGCCAGTCCGATCCGCGCCAGGGTGTGAAGTTGGAGTTTGCCGAAGTCGACATCGGCGGCGAGTCCGAGCGACAGCCCTTCGACCCGGTTATAGCGCAGATGCGAGAACAGCGCAGCGGGGCGATCCGGCGGTGTCACGCTCAGTTCCCAGGGGCGCTGCGGCAGGTCCGCAGTGGCGCTGGTGAGTGGCGCCAGGTCGGCAGTGTTGAGCAGGTCGCCGATTTGCAGGATCGGCGGGCCCAGCAGCGGCGTGGCCAGCAAGGCCACGGTATCGGCCGGGACGATGACCGTCACACTGTCGCCGGGTGAGTGCCCGGACGCGGCAGGCGGGGGCGCCGCGGTGACCTGCCAGTCGTCATAGCGGCGCTCCAGTCGGAAGGGTGTGTCGAGCCAGCGTCCCACGCGACCGACGGCATCGATGGCCACGAGGCGCGGCAGCCACCAGCGGTCATCCTGCAGGGCGTACTCAAGGGTGAGGTAGCGCACCTCGGCTGACACGTTGAGCATGGCCGGTACATCGGCCAGGTCCTCGTCGGTGAGATCGCGCCGCATATTGAACGGGCGGGCCGGACGAAACACGGCGCGTACCAGCCGACTGCTGGCCGAGTCGAACCAGAATGTCCCGTTGACAAGGCGGTAGTCGGCGCGGCGTGCTGTTACCGCGAGAGCCACAAGGGCGATCGAGCGCCCGCCGGGGAGACCGATGGTGGTGGTGCGATCCTTCCGATAGGTGTAGAGCGACTCGGCGCCGGCCGCGAGCGGCAGCATGAAGCCGTGACGATCATCGGTATTGCCGAAGACGCGCAGCTCATCGCCGGCGGGGTCGATCACCAGGTCGCGCACGTCGCTGGCGAGGTCGTCGGGAAGCTGATCGCCCGCGACGGCGATCGGGACACCTTGTCGCGCCCCGCGCACGGTGACGGTGCTTGTTGAATCGCGGCGCCAGTCGATGTCGGCGACCAGTTCCTGACGGAAGAGCATCCGGTCGCGCGCCATGGTATGGAGACCCATGCCGAGACGCTGGCTGACGCGGGCTCGGTAGTGACTGATGCGGCGCTCATTCTGCTCGCGGGCCGCGCGGGCGGCGTGTACCAGGGACGCCGTCGCGGAGTCGGCATAGGCACCGCCCGGCCCGATCGGCTGTTGCAGAGTCATGCTGAGCAGAAGGGCGAGAGCGAGCATCGGTTCCGGTGTCCACGAGGGCCCTCGCCTTACGCGTCGCGGCGGGATGGGTTTCAGGGCGCACCGTGTGGCGCCCGGGCGGGGATGCCCCCATCTTGCCTGATACCCCCTTCATCGGGCGCCCCGGTCGGATCGGCGGATCGCCAGTGTGACCATGGGAGTGATGATGCTGAAAACGGCTTTCGGTGCCAGCGGCGCGACTGTCGATGCAGCGCTGAAGCGGATCAGTGATGAGCTGATGGTCGACCGGATTCGCGCCCGCGATTATCGGGTATGGAGCGAGACGCCCGAGGAGATTGCCAACCGGCTCGGCTGGCTCGATTCGCCTCACGCGATGCGGAGCAGCACGACCACGATCCGCGCCGTTCGGGATCGACTCCGGCGCGATGGCTTCCGTCACGCGGTCCTGTTGGGAATGGGGGGATCGAGTCTGTTCCCCGAGGCGTTGGCGGCGATATTCCCCGATGCGCCCGGTCTCGAGCTGGTGGTGATCGACACCACCGACGCCGATGCCATTCATGCCCGGACCGATCGGCTCGATCTGGCGCGCACCCTGGGCATTGTCGCGACCAAGTCGGGGAGTACCGTCGAGACGCTGTCGGCCTTTCGCTGGCTGTACAATCGATTTGAATCCATCGGTATCGCAGAACCCGGCAGCCACTTCATCGGGATCACCGACCCGGGCAGTCCGCTGGAGCGGCTGGCCGAAGCCTACGGCTTCCGCCACCTGTTTCTTAACGACCCGGAGATTGGGGGCCGCTATTCGGCCTTGTCGCATTTCGGGATCGTACCGGCCGAACTGCTGGACATCGACGTTGCGACCCTGTTGCTCAAGGGCGAAGCGGCGCTCGAGGATCCCGCCGATGCTGTGACGCTGGCGGCGGCCCTGGGGGGACTGGCGCTGGCGGGCCGCGACAAATTGACGCTGAGTGCCAGTCGTGGTGTTTCACCATTTCTCGACTGGATCGAACAACTCATTGCCGAAAGCACCGGCAAGCAGGGCCGGGGCATTGTGCCGGTGGTGGGGGAACCGATCGGTACGCCCGAGAGCTATGGGGACGACCGGCTGTTCGTCGATCTGCGGCTGGGCGACGACGATACGCGTCAGGCCGAGTTGGCGGCGCTGCATGCCGCCGGACATCCTGTCATCACGCTGTTGTTGGCCGATCGCTCCGATATCGGGGGGCAGACCATGACCTGGTCATTTGCGACGGCCATGGCCGGAGCCCTGCTCGGCATCAATCCCTTTGATCAGCCCAATGTGGAGTCCGCCAAGGTGCTGGCGCGCGACATGGTGGAGCAGTATCGCCAGGCGGGAACGCTGCCGCCATCCGACGCCGTGTCGCTCGACTCCCTGACGCTGCAGCGGTTCCTGGCCGATGCGCGACCTGGCGATTATGTCGGACTGCAGGTCTATGCCGAACCGACAGTGCCGCTCGACGATGCCCTCAGCCGCCTCCGCGGTCAGATCCGTGATCGCCACCGGATCGCCACCACTGCCGGCTACGGCCCCCGCTTCCTGCACTCCACCGGGCAGTTGCACAAGGGAGATGCGGGGCATGGACATTTCATTCAGATCGTCTCGCAGGCACGTCAGGACATCGGCATTCCGGATCGGGCGGGCGGCGCCGAGGCCAGCATGAGCTTCGACACGCTCAAGCATGCCCAGGCGCTGGGGGATGCCCAGGCCTTGCGACGGGCCGGGCGGCGCGTGCTGACCACCGAGGTCGTCGGCGATCCGACGGCACTGGTGATCGGCCTCTGCCAATGAGGTGAGCTAGCGCAGCAGCGTTGCCAGTACCTCACGCAGCTCATCGAGCAGGAAGGGCTTGAACAGCACCCGGGTGTGTGGTCCCGGAGCGAATTCATCGGGAATGAACCCCGACATCACCACGATCGGCAGCTCGGGTTGATCGGTCCGGATACGCCGAACGACCTCCTGGCCCGACATGCGCGGCATCCGGAGATCGACAATCACCAGCCGGATCTCCGGATGCGCGGCGAGCAGCTCCAGGCCGGCGGCGCCCATCCCCGCATCGAGCACCGTGTGTCCGAGCCGTTCCAATTGGCGCCGAATGGCGAGCCGCACCAACGGTTCATCTTCAATGACCAGAATCGGCACCCCGACGGTGGGGCGGATGTCATTGCGGACGATCCGAAGCGCCGGTGAGACCTCCTGGGTGGGCAACCGCACTTCAAAGCGACTTCCGGCGCCCTCGGTGGAGGTCCACGTCAGTGTCCCTCCCATGGTGCGCAACATGCTCAGATTTGTCGGAATCCCCAGCCCGGCACTGTGTCGCGGTGCGCGGGTGCTGAAAAACGGCTCGGCGATGTGGCGCTGGATGTCCTCCGACATGCCCTCGCCGTTATCGATAACGGCGATCACCACGTGACCGGGCCGATCGAGCAGCTCGATCGTCACGCGCGGATCAGCGGTGTGGGTCAGCGCATCGCGGGCATTGAGAGCCAGATTGAGCAGAACCTGCACCAGTTCGCTGCGACGCCCCAGGACCCAGATCGGTCCGGACATCGGCTCTGCCTCGATGGTGATGGCGGGATCGAAGGTGTTGCGGCAGATCCGGAGCAGCTCGGCGACGACATCTGTCACATCGAAGAGATCTTCGAAGGGTGGACCCTCGCGGCTGGCGAGGGCAGCCACCTGACGCACTAACTCCGCCGCGGTGACGGCGGCCTGATGGGCGTCGGTGGCCAGTGGCGCCGCCTCGGCCGGGACCACCGATTGGAGCAGTTCCAGATTGGGGAGGATCACGGCCAGCATGTTGTTGAAGCTGTGCGCAATCCCGGTGGCGAGGCGGCCCATCGCCTCACGCCGCTGGGCCTCCTGATGGGCATGATCCAACTCATGCGCGGCGGTAATATCCATCGCGATGGTCCGCAGCAGCATCCCACCGGGCACCCGGGT
>CBFGTB010000016.1:0-26767 GCA_965651715.1 uncultured Gemmatimonadales bacterium | reverse complement strand
CGCTGTGCGAGGTGTGAATGATCCGCATCCGCGGCGCGAAGCCCAACTGTATCGCCTGTTGGGTCAGCGAGAACGCCCCCGAGATCAGCGCCTGCGATGCCACCACTGCCGCGCAGGTGGCTACCACGATCATCGGATAGAGCGCCCATGCCGGCACCAGAGCGTAGAACGGATTGAATCCCGGTGTGCCGATCATCTCGGGATGCGCCAGCAGCCACGCTCCCTGACCGAAATAGTTCAACACCAGCGCCGGCAGCACCGCGCCGAACCAGGCCAGGCGGATCGGGCGCGAGCCGAAGTGTCCCATGTCGGCATAGAGGGCCTCACCGCCGGTGATCACCAGCACCACGGCGGCGAACACCTTGACGCCCATCATCCCTTCGCGACCGAAGAAGGCAATGGCATGCCAGGGATTCACTGCCGCGAGGACGTGCGGGTTGTGGAGGATGCCGACAATACCGAGCAGGGCGAGACAGAGAAACCAGACCGAGGTCACCGGCGCGAAGATCCGTCCCACGCCGGCCGTTCCGAAACGCTGGACATAGAACAGGGCCGAGATGATGACCACGGCCAGCGGCACCACCCAGGGATCGAACGCCGCAGTCTTGAAGGCCAACCCCTCAATGGCACCCAGCACCGAAATGGCCGGCGTGATCACGCCGTCGCCATAGAGCAGTGCGGCGCCGAACAGACCGAACAGCAGCAGCATCCCGCGGCCGCGCGGCCGACCGCCCGGTCGCGCCAGCGCCAGCAGGGCGAGGATGCCCCCCTCGCCCCGGTTGTCGGCCCGCATCACCATGCCGATGTACTTGAAGGAGACCACGAAGTTGAGCGACCAGAAGATCAGCGACAACACGCCGAGAATGTTTTCCCGGGTCACCGGCACGGCATAGGGGCCGTTGAAACACTCCTTCATGGCGTACAGCGGCGAGGTGCCGATGTCGCCGTACACTACTCCCAGCGCGGCGAAGGCGAGCGCGGCGAGCGACGCCTTCTGCCGAGCCGGGTTCACTCGGACGCTGCCGGGGCGAGGGCGGCGAGTGAGTCGACGAGACGCACCATATCGTCGGAATTCATGCCGGGATAGAGTCGTCCGCCGATCAGGAAGGTCGGTGTCGACGGCGCGCCGACCCGCAGCGCTTCGGCGTGCGAGGCCTCGATCCGGGCGGCATGGCTGCCGGCCTCCATACAGGCCTGCCAGGCTGCCACATCGCCGCCGATCGCGCCGACCATCTCGCTCATCGCGTCGTAGGGAGTACTGCCGCGGGCAAAGGCCCAGTCATTCTGCCGGGAATAGAGCTGGTTCTTCATCTGCCAGAAGCGACCCTGATCGTCGGCGCAGGCCGCCGCGTGAGCGGCGAGTCGGGCCTGGGGATGGATCTCATCGAGCGGATAGTCGCGGTAGCGCAGCCGCAGCTTGCCGGTGTCGATCAGGCGCGCCTTGACGTCGGGCCACTGGACCTGATCGAAATTGGCGCAGGCCGGGCACTGAAAATCGGCGTACTCGACAATCTCGACCGGGGCGCTGTCGGACCCGATGACATAGCCGGTAAAACCGGTGGTGTCGGGCGTACCCGCCGCCGCCGTGACCGGCAGCGAGGGCGCTCCCAATGTCCGCATCAGCAGCCAGCCAATGCCCACCACTGCCACCACTCCGAGCGCCACGTTGAACGATTTCTGGCTCGCCATGCGACCTCTTGGGCGCCCTCCGCGAGCGCGGGATCCCCGGTGGAGATCGCCACGGAGGGCGCGGATTCAGCTCGTGTCCCCGCGCTCGCGACCCGGCCATCGGCCCGGATCGGACAGCCGGAAAATCTACCCCGGATTTGCTCTCAGGTGAACCAATTCCCTATATTGGGGCGATCGCAATGCGACACAGCCGGGGTGGATGGTCCGCCCCAGTACCTACGAAGGATGGTCAATGTCCAAGAAGGAAAAGAAGGCCCCCCGTACCTCGTCGATGCCCACGGCACTCGATCAGGCCCGGGACGAGCTGTTCAGTCATGTGCTCCGGTGCGGCGTCCTTGAGGCGGCCCCCGAGCACCAGAAGGAATGGATGGACGACACAATGCAGTATCTCGCCGATCGGTATCCCGACCTCTCCGCCGATGAACTGGCGCAGGTCCGGGTGCTGGGCGAGCGGTTCTGCCAGCCGGTGGTCAAGCACACCGCGGCCAGCGCCACCGTGGCGAGCGACAGCGCCGATGTCGACGAGGCCGTGACGGCCGACGCGACGGCCTGACCGCTCCCGGTCAGACGTCACTGCCGATCTGATGACGGCCGGCCCGGTTCGGGCTGGCCGTTGTCGTTGAGACCCTCCCCTTCAGCATGTGAGGTGGCCATGTCGGCCCGCATGAGCTGGATTCCGCTGGTGGCCCTGCTGGCCGGCTGCGCCGGTCGGGTCGCCCCAGGCTCCCACCCCGCTCCGGTCCCCGCCACTGCCGCGGCGCCAGCCGGCTTGCCCGATGAGTTGAAGTGGCTCAGGACCTCGGCCGAGTACCGGGCCATCGCGCTGCAGACCTATCGGACCGCCACCCGGGTGGTGCTGGAGCGTGCGGCGGAGCTGCCCCGGCATTCCTGGGTGGTCATCCTCGACGCCGACGAGACGGTGCTCGACAACTCCGAGGAGGAGCGGCGCGATCTGATGCTGGGACGGAGCTTCAGCCCGGCGATCTGGGCCGAGTGGGTCCACGAACGGGCGGCCACAGCGGTCCCGGGATCGGTGGCCTTCATTCATGAGGTGCAGCAGGCAGGGGGCCGGGTCGCCATCGTCACCAATCGTGACGAGGCGCTCTGTGATGACACCCGCGCCAATCTTGAGGCGCTCGATGTTCACGCCGACCTGGTGCTCTGCAAGCCGCCCGAAACCGGCGACAAGAATCCGCGTTTCGAGGCGATTCGCACCGGTCGGGCCACCGATCAGTTCGGGCCACTCACCATCGTCGCCTGGGTGGGCGACAACATTCAGGACTTTCCCGGCGGGTCCCAGGCGCTGCGCGACGCCTCGACCGGCCTCGAGGCGGTGGGCAGCACCTGGTTCGTGCTGCCCAACCCGATGTATGGCTCGTGGGAGCGCAATGCCGACCGCTAGCGCTCAGCCTTCGTAAATCTCGCCCGGGGCGAGGTCGTCCCAGGCGGCTTCGCCCTCCCAGCGCGCCACCACCGCCGTGGCCAGGCAGTTGCCCACCAGGTTCACCGTGGTGCGGGCCATGTCCATCAGTTCATCCACCCCGAGAATCACTGCCACGCCGGCCAGCGGCAGCCCGAACGACGACAGCGTGCCGGCCAGGACCACCAGCGATGCCCGCGGCACCGCCGCAATGCCCTTGGAGGTGATCAGCAGCGTGAACATCATCAGCAGTTGCTGCCCGATGCTCAGCTCCACACCCGCGGCCTGCGCCACGAAGAGCGACGCCACGCCGAGGTAGAGCGTCGAACCGTCGAGGTTGAACGAGTAGCCGGTAGGCATCACGAATGCGACGATCCGCTGCGGCACGCCGAACCGGTTCATCTGCTGCATGGCCAACGGCAGCGCGGCATCGGAGGAGGTGGTCGAGAAGGCGATGATGGCCGGCCCCTTCACCGTGCTGAAGAACTTCGCCACCGGTACCCGGGCGATCATCATCGACGGAATCAGCGCCAGCAGGGTGAACAGAATCAACGCCACATAGAGCGTGCCCACCAGCTTGGCCAGGTTGAGAATCACTCCGATTCCGCTGTGCGACACCGTGACGGCCATCGCCGCGCCGATGCCGATCGGCGCGAACTTCATGATGATGTTGACAAGGCGGAATATCGCTTCGGTGAAGCCTTCGCAGAACTGCAACACCGTGTCCTTGGGCCGTCCGGCCGGGACCTGCGACAGCGCAATCGCAAACATCACAGCAAAGAACACCACCTGGAGAATGGTGTTGGTCGCCGCCGCTTCGAAAAAGGAGGTCGGCACCACATGCTCGAGGAATCCATTCAGTGTGGTCGGCGCCGCCTGGGGTATGGCGGCGTTGGGATCGGGCGGTGGCAGCACCACCCCGTCACCCGGTCGGGTGATGTTGCCCGCCAGCAAGCCGATCACCAGAGCGACGAGCGTCATGGTGGTGAAGTAGATCAGCGACTTGAGCGCCAGGCGTCCGATCCGCTTCATGTCGTCGCCGTGCCCCGCAATACCGACGATCAATGTGCCCGCCAGGATCGGGACCACGATCATCTTGATCATCCTGAGGAACACATTGGAGAAGGGCTTCAGTCCGGCGCCGATCTCCGGCGCCAGCCAGCCGGTCAGGGCGCCCAGGCCCATGCAGATGAAGATCCAGCCGGTCAGGCCGATCCGTCGTTTCGAAGTGGTCATGGTCCCCGGGAACTCAGTGGTGAATCAGGATGACGACGGGACCACATCCCGCCCGCTCGATCGCCCGGTGCAGAGCGGTCGAGTGACGACGGATCGCAGCGATCCGCCCGGTCAGTTCATGGATCAGGCGATCACAATTTCGGTGGAGATCGGAATGTCGGGATTGAGCGACAGCAGGACCGAGCAATACTTGGTGACACTCAGCTCGACGGCCCGCTCGGCGTGGGCGCGAGTGAGTCCCTCACCCGCCAGGGTGATCCGCAGCGTCAGCGCGACATAGCGCCGCGGATAGTCGGGAGCCCGCTGTCCGGTCACCGCCATGTGGCAGCGCTGAAGTACGACGCGCTTCTTTTCGAGGATGCTGACAATGTCAGCACCGGCGCAGCCGGCGGCGGCCAGCAGCAGAGTGACCATCGGCGACGGTCCGGCGGCGCTGTCGCCGTCGATGGTGATCTGGTGACTGTCGCCTGGTGCACCGCCCCGGAACGCGAGGCCTCCGTTCCATTCCACCTCGGCAAAGCGCAGATGGGTCAGATCGTCGGTCATGGCGGGGCGTCCTTCATTGAGGGTCAGCGGCTTCAGGATGACGAACAGAGAGCCATGATACCGGGTCACGGCGCGTGCGGCAACGCGGACCGGCGCGGCGCCTAGCCCGTCGGCCGGGCCCGGTCGGCAAAAAAGTGGCGCTGATAGTCCCACAGGGCATACAGCGCCACCGCCCCGGTGAGCCAGGCAAGCTGGCGCAGGTACGGGACCTCCAGCAGGAAGGCCAGCAGTGTCAGCAATTGCAACAGGGTCACCAGCTTACCGCCGATCCGGGCCGGCACGGCAGTGGGGCGCCGCAGCACCAGGCTGGCAAGCACTGCCACCGAGGCAATGAGGTCGCGGAGCAGCACCGCCAGGCCCTCGTACCAGGTGAGTCGCCCCGAGGCGACCACCACCGCAAAGGCCGCCAGCATGAACAACTTGTCGGCGATCGGATCGAGGATCCCGCCGATCCGGGATCCGCCGAACCGCCGCGCTACCCATCCGTCGCCGAAGTCACTGATGGCCGCCAGACCGAGCACCACCAGCCGCAGCTCAACCCGGGGAACGACCACGAACAGAATCGCCAGCGGCAGCCGCACAGTCGAGAGCAGGTCGGCGGCGGAGAATCGGCGACCGGACACGATGCCCTGCTACGCGCGCCCGCCGCTGCCGAGCGGGCGGAAGGCGAAGATCAGCAGGGCGACGCCCACCATTGCCGTTCCATAGCCCAGCACGTGGAGCAGGTCGCCGCCGTGGGGCAGCCCCGCCTGGACCGAGACCTTGTCGAATGGCGGCAGCAGCACCAGGACGGTATCGACAAGTCGGGGGACCTGCTCACCCATCCGAGTCAGCATCTGCTGGACGTCGCGCAGGCGCCCCTGCAGAAAGTAGATCAGGAATACCACCAACCAGTCGCGCGCCGTCACGGTGGAGAGCAACAACACAGCGCCACCGATCAGCAGATATCCCAGGGCGACGGTCCCGAACAGCGACCAGCTCAGGCCGCCGGCAGCACCGAAGACAAGCTGAAAGGCCAGCGCCAGCCAGAGCGGAATACTCAACACCGCCACCGCGCCGACCAGCCAGCGCTGCAGATAGTACCACCACGGCGCCATCGGCTTGCTGAACAGGGCACGGTAGTAGCCCTGCTTGATGTCGTTGCCTGCCACACCGCCGCTGACCATCAGCACGGCGACCAACAGCGTGCCGCTCACCAGCGCGATGAGCAGATCGCCGCTGCGGACCGGACTGGCATCCCCGCCCGCCAGTCGGCGACTCACCAACGCCAGAGCGAACGCGGCCACAGCAAAGAGCAGCCCCTGCGTGCGCGCCACGTCGCGCGCGAGACGACCGCAATAGCGCAGTGGTCCGCCGTGAGGCATCACTGGCCCACCGCCTGACTGAAGGCCGACGCCAGCCGCCCCTGCTCAGGGCTGCATTCCACCAACACCGCCCCGCCGCCCAGCAGGGCAGCGAGAGCGCGACTTACCACTTCGCGGCTGGCAATCACCCGCCAGGTCCCGGCGCGACCGACCACCGGCGTGGCAGCCGGCAACACCGCAGTCACTGCGACCTCGCCTTCGAACACCAGCCGCCACGCCAGCTCGGTCACACTGGTATCGCTGCCATGATCCACGATCCGCTGCAACCGGCCGCGATCGAGAATCGCCACCCGATCGCTGAGCGACTCAAGTTCATCGAGGTTGTGCGAGGCGATAAGAATTGCGCGATCGGGGCGGCGCAGCTCGGTCACCACCTCACGAAAGCGCTGAGTCCAGACCGGATCCAAGCCGTGGGTCGGTTCGTCGAGCACTACCACATCGGCGTCGCCGATCAACGCCTGCGCCAGTCCGAGCCGTTGCAGGTTGCCCTTGGAGAGTTGCTTGACCCGCTTGGTGATATGGTCAGACAAACCCAGTCGGACAATCGCATCGTCGATCCGCTGACGCCGCTCGGCGGCGGGCACTCCGGCCAGGATGGCCATGCGATCGAGCGCGTCGGGCAGCCGCCAGGTCGGCGGCAGATTGACAAGTTCGGTCAGGTAGCCGACGCCCTGGCGCTCGACGTAGCGCCGGGGCGCCAGTCCTGCGATGGTCACCCGGCCGGCGCTGGGCGACAAGAACCCCAGCAGCAGCGAGATCAGGGTCGACTTGCCCGCGCCGTTCGGTCCGGCGATGCCGAACACTTCACCCGGCTGCACCGTGAGCGACACATCGCTCAGCGCACTCACCCGGCGGCGGGTCAGCAGCGAGACATAGGTTTTTCCGGCGCCCTCGAAGCTGATCATTCGATGATCCGGATCACACCGGCGTCGGCGGCACCACGCAGGAAGGCCTCGGCTCCGGTCATCGGGATCCGCACTCCGGTCTCCACCTGGCCGCGCTGGGCAAAGCTCCGCATGAACTCGGTAATGGTGCCATCGGGCCAGGCGCCCTCGACCGCCTGCAACTGCAACAGCAGATCCTCCCAGGTGCCCCGGAGCGACAACCCGTCGAGCGTCTCAATTACATGGTGACTGGACTCGCTGCCGGCGCGCTTCTGCAATTCGGGCACCCCGCGCATCAGCGTGCCGAAGAGTTCCAGTTGGTGGGGATCGAGCCGGGTGCCATCGGGCAGCAGACTCTCGATCTCGCCCAGCAGCATCTCGTCGGCTGACAAGTCGCTGCCCAGCTCCGCCAGCCGGGCCAGCCAGGGCGCCAGATCGGGATGGTCGTCATCGAGTCCCCGGGCCGACTTGAGCAGCTCAATCGTCCGCCAGATGCCCAGATCGTCGAAGTGGTCCTCGGGCTCGAGCCGGCCGAAATGGTGCAGCGCCGCGCCGTTCTCGCCCCGGTCGTAGAGAATGTTGGCCAGATAAATCCGCGGCTCGCCGTAGCGCGGATCGAGCGCGATCGCCCGCCGCAGCCAGTAGAACGCATCGGCCTCGAGCCCGAGCCGGTGGGCGGTGTACCCCAGCGCCGCCGCCAGTTCACTCGACTCGCCGTGATGGACCCGTGCCAGATCGAAAAAGCGCCGCGCCTCGACAAAAAAGCCCTCGCGGAACAGCGCCCGACCCACCTGCAACATCAGCTCGTGGTCGTCGTCGTAGCCCAGGGCGATCAGCTTGTGGAAGGCGCCGAGAGCCACCTCCAACTGGCCGATGACCAGCGCCGCCTCGCCCAGACCGGCCAGGGCATCCTCATGCTCAGGATCCAGCACCAGCGCGAAGGCGAACGCCTGACGGGCCCAGGCGTACTGCTCAAGCGCCAACTGGGCGTAGCCCACGCCGACGTGCAGATCGACGCAGGTGGGGTGAAGCTGGAGACCTTCGCGCAATAGCTGGAGAGCTTCGTCGTAGCGCCCTTCGTCGTACCATCGGTGGGCCTGCTCATCGTACTCATCGGAGCTGCGGAAGGGCTCCGTCATGGTGCATGAACCTCCCGGAAGGACTGCCTGAATGTCGACAGGGAGCCGGGCCAGAGCAAGGCCGCCCCCTTGACCTGCGCCCGCCGCCCCGCCATTCTTACTGACTGGACAGTCATTTAGGAGATGCACGTGTCACCGGTCACCCGGTCGCGGCGCCGACCGGCGGAGCGACCCGACGAATTGCTCACCGCCGCCCTCACCGTCTTTGCCGAGCGGGGATTCCGCGCGGCCTCGCTGGACGAAGTGGCCCAGCGGGCCGGCGTGTCCAAGGGGACGGTCTACCTCTACTTCGCCTCCAAGGATGCGCTGTTCCGGGCGGTGGTCGAGCGCAAGATCGTGGTGCTGCTGGAGGAGGGTGAGGCACTGTTGGCCTCGCATGAGGGCAGCGCCACCGATCTGCTCCGTCAGGTGATCCACCGGATGCAGACCGCGATGCATCGCAGCGACATGGTCCGGCTGGCCCGGCTGGCCCACGCCGAAATGACCCAGTTCCCCGAGGTGCGCGCCTTCTGGTGGGAGCATGTCATTCTCCGCAATCGGCGTCTGCTCGGCAGCATCGTGGAGCGCGGCATTGCCGCCGGCGAATTTCACGAGTCGGCGCGGATCGTGATTCCGCGGGCGATTCCGTCGATGCTGCTCCATCAGGGCCAGATTCGTTTTCTCTTCGGCGACCTCGATCCCGACGCACCCGCGCCGGATCTGATGGTCGATCTCACGCTCGACGCCCTCTTTGACGGTCTCAGCCGCCGCTCCTCATGATCATGACTTCGACACTTCGCCGTGGGGCGATCGCCGCATCGCTGTTGCTGGCGCCGCCGTTGGCCGCCCAGGCGGCTCAACCGGTGACGCTTGAGCAGGCGCTCGACGCTGGCTATCAACAGGGCAGTCACGCGGTGCTGGCCCGGCTCGATGCCCGGCTGGCGACCACCACTGCCGCTGCCGATCGCGCCCTGCTCTACCCCACACTCACCGGTGATGCCTCGGTCGATCGACAGACCATGAATCTCGACGAGTTCGGGTTCCCCGGCGTGAGTGGCATCACCGATCCGTTCACTGTGGTGCGGGCCCGGGCCACGGTGCGCCAGGTGCTGTTCGACCGGAGCGCCTGGGCCGGGCTCGCGGCGGCGCGCGATTCGCTGCTCGCCGCCGGTGCCGATGCCGATCGGATCGGCGAACTCACAGCCATCGACGCCGGGGTGGCCTGGCTCCGGCTGGCCGGCGCCGAAGAGCGGGTTCGGGCTCGGCTCGCCGACTCGGTCACGGCCGCCGAGCTGCTGGCCATTGCCGCGCAACAGGTGGCCGCCGGCACGGCGGCGCAGATCGAGGAGGCGCGCAGTCGCACGCGTGCCGCGGTCAATCGCGCCGCGCTCAATGAGGCCCGTCACGATGTCGCCCGGGCCCGGATCGATCTGGCCCGGGCCATGAATCTGCTGCCCGATGCCCCGTTGGAGAGTGCCGGTGAGGCAGAACTCAGCCTCCGTCTGCCGGTGGTCGGCGACTCGGCAGTGGTGATCGCTCGGCAGCATCGCCGCGATCGCCACGCCGCCGAGCTGCGGCTGAATGTGGCGGAACAACGGGTCCGCGCCGCCAGCCTGAGTTGGTGGCCCCGGTTGGTGGCGAGCGGCTTCGTGCAGCAGAGCGGTCCCCGGGCCGACGCGCTGAACGGCAGTTGGAATCTGGCGCTGGGTCTCTCCTGGACGCCCTTCGATGGTTTCCGCCGCCAGCGCGACATCGAGGCGGACCGGATCCGGGTCGATCTGGCCCGGACCCGGCTGGCCGACCTCGACGCCACCATCGCGGCCCAGGCTCGCCGGGCGGCGATTGATCTGACCTCGGCTCGCGATCAGGTGGCCATCGCCACCGAGCGGCTCGCGCTGGCCAGCGAGGAACTTCACGAGGCCGAAGAACGACTCGCCGCCGGTGTCGCCGGCAGCGTCGAAACCACCACGGCCCAAGCCGGCGTCGCCGAAGCGCGCGACGCCCTGATCCAGGCCCACATGTCGCTCGGCGCGGCGCAGCTTGCCGCTGCCGGCGCGCTCGGGCTGTTCGACACCCTCAGCAGCGCACCGGCTTCGACCGGGGAGATGTCTCAATGAAGCGTCGTATCATGATGGCCGTCGCCGCCCTGGTCGCGATCGTCGCGGTCGCGGCCGGCGTTCGTGCCTGGTTGTTCGGCCGCCATCACGTCAGCACCGACAATGCCCAGGTCGACGGTCGGTTGGTGGCAATCGCACCGCGCCAGCAGGGCTACGTCGCCGAGGTCCGGGTCGACGACAACAGTCGGGTCAATGCCGGCGACACCCTGGTGGTGATGGAGACCGCCGACCTCGATGCCGCCGTCGCCGGCGCCGAAGCCGCTCTGGCCGAAGCCGTCGCCCGCAGCGGCGGACCGGCCGGCGGGCAGCTCGGTTCGCAGCTCGCGGCGGCCCGCGCCACTGCCGCCGCGGCAGCGGCCGCTGTCACCCGGGCCGAAGCGGCGGATCAGCGCGCCGCAGCCGATCTGGAGCGCATCACGGGTCTGGCGGCGAAGAAGATCGTCCCGGCCCAGCAACTCGACGCCGCCCGTGCGGCCCGGCTGGCCGCGGCGGCTGAACTCGATGCCGCCCGGCGGCGGCAGACGGCAGCCGAAGCCGAGGTGGGGGTGGCCGGAGCCGCCCTGGCGGGGGGTGCTGCCGACATCGCCGCCCATCGGGCCGCGCTCGATGCCGCGCGACTGCGCCGCTCGTGGGCGGTGCTCACCGCGCCGGTGGCCGGAATCATCAGCCACCGGTCGATTGAGCCGGGAGGCCTGCTCCAGCCGGGTCAGACCGCCATGATGGTGGTGCCCGACGAGGACGTCTGGGTCACCGCCAATATCAAGGAGACCTCACTTGCCCGGGTCGCCGTCGGCAATCAGGTCGAGTTCACAGTCGATGGCTACGGCGATCTCACATTCACCGGCCGGGTGGTCAGCGTGGCGCCGGCCACCGGCGCCCGATTCGCGCTGCTGCCCCCCGACAATGCCACCGGCAACTTCACAAAGGTGGTGCAGAATGTCCCGGTCCGGATCGCTGTCGACTCGCCCCGCGACCCGGACCACCCGCTCCGACCGGGCATGTCGGTCGACGTGGCCATCACCACGTCGTCATGATCCGGTCGCCCGGCGCTACCCCAGGTAGGGGTAGCGCCAATCGGTCGGCGGATCGCCGACTTCCTTGATGGTCCGGGGCGAGATCCAGCGGTAGAGGTTGAGGATGCTGCCGGCCTTGTCGTTGGTACCCGACGCCCGGCCTCCCCCAAAGGGCTGCTGCCCCACCACAGCGCCGGTACACTTGTCATTGACGTAGTAGTTGCCGGCAGCGTGGCGCAGCGCCTGATCAGCCTCCACCACCGCGCGACGATCCTGGGCGAAGATGGCCCCCGTCAGAGCGTAGTCGGCAGTCTCGTCGATCAGCGCCAGCACGTCGGACCACTGATCATCCTCGTAGACGTAGGCGCTCAGAATCGGCCCGAAGAACTCCTCGGACATCATCCGATGGCGCGGATCGTCGACCCGAACAAAGGTCGGCGACACGAACCATCCCTCGCTCCGGTCGGCGTTGCCACCGGCGATGATCTCCACTCCCGCATCGCTGCGGGCCGCTTCCAGAACCCGATCGAGCCGGGTCCAGGCCCGCTCGTCGATCACCGCGCCGACGAACACGCCGAAGTCGGCCGGATCGCCCACCTTCATGGCCGCGATCTCCGCCGCCATCCGCTCCTTCACCGCCGGCCAGAGCGAGCGCGGCACGTAGCAGCGCGACGCCGCCGAGCACTTCTGGCCCTGGTACTCGTAGGCGCCCCGCAGCAGCGCGGTGGTAAAGGCATCGACGTCGGCGCTGGGATGCGCCACGATGAAGTCCTTGCCGCCCGTCTCGCCCACAATCCGCGGATAGCTGCGATAGCCGTCGAGCCGCTCGCCCATCGTCCGCCAGAGCGACCGGAACACCGCAGTCGAGCCGGTGAAGTGCAGGCCGGCGAAGTCGCGCGACGCCAGCGCCACATCGGTCACCGTGGCGGCGTCGCCCGGCACGAACTGAATCACGCCCGGCGGCAGCCCGGCTTCGAGCAGCAATTCATAGAACAACCAGTTCGACAGCGACGCGGTATGCGACGGCTTCCACAGCACCACGTTGCCCAGCAACGCCGGAGCGGTCGGCAGATTGCCGCCGATGGCCGTGAAGTTGAACGGCGTCACAGCGTAGACGAACCCCTCCAGCGGCCGATGGTCGAGTCGATTCCATGAATTTCGGCTCGAGTAGGGCTGCTCATGCATCAGCCGCTCGCCATAGTGGACGTTGAAGCGCAGGAAGTCGATCAACTCGCAGGCGGCATCGATCTCCGCCTGGTGGGGCGTCTTGCCCTGCCCCAGCAGCGTCGCCGCGTTGAGCCGCTGGCGCCACGGGCCGGCCAGCAGCTCGGCGGCCTTGAGAAAGACAGCCGCGCGGTCTTCAAAGCGCCAGGCCGCCCAGTCGCGCTGCGCCGCCACCGCGCCGCTGATGGCAGTGTCCAGCAGGCCGCGATCGGCACCATGAAGATCCGCCAGCCGGTGGCGATGCTGCTGGGGAGAAAACACTCCCGCCGGATCGTGACGATGATGCCGGACGCCATTGACCACGGTGGGGATCTCGCTCACCCCCGCCGCCAGGTCACTGATGCACGCCGTCAGTTCGGCGCGTTCAGGCGTCCCAGGGGCGTAGCTCTTGATCGGTTCGTTGTCGGGGCGAGGAATATTGCCGATGGCACTCATCAGAGCGGTCCTTGAAAGAAGAGTCCGGAGTAACGACAGCCCAAGGGTAGAAGCGGCGGCCGGGCGGGACAAGCCATCACCGAATTGCCGGCACACCCCCGAGCGGGGCGGCGGCATTATCTTCAGCGCGTCCCATTTCCTGCACGGAGAACACCGTCATGCGTCGTCTCGTTCCACTCGCCCTGATCGCCGGCCTCGCCGCCTGCCCGACCTACGACCGCCTGCCCTATGTCTCATCCGACGACGGCCTGATGGCGGCCGATGAGTGGGCCAAGTACGGCCCGGAGCAGGCGATCGCTGTCGCCATCGGGCGCGAGTTCGCCGACGATGACGCCGCCAAGGCGATTGAGTATTCCCGCAAGTTCCCCGCGGTGACCCACATCGAGGCCGATTCGCTGGGCCACCGGCTGGTGGTCACCTTCGCCAGCAAGTGGACCACCATGGTCACCCCGCTCACCGACGGCAAGAGCGGCGACGAGACACCGGGCCTGCCCCAGTAAGCATGAAACCCCGGTCGCTCGCCTGGCTCGCCGTCCTTGTCGGCTTCGTCGCCTTCCTGACCTGGAGTACCCTCTCGGCCCAGAAGGTCCAGTGTGAGGTCTGCGTGACCTACAAGGGCGGCCGCAACTGCGCCATCGCCTCCCACAGTACCCGGGAGGAAGCCACCCGCTCGGCCCAGACCACGGCCTGTGGCCCGCTCACCAGCGGGATGAACGATGCCATCGCCTGCGAATCGCGCCCGCCGACCAGCGTGAGCTGCAGCGGCAATTGAGCCGAGCCCTTGGCCCAGCGGGTCAACGGGGCGAGATTCCCTTAGGAAGAATTTGTTGAGAATTGTTCTCAACTGGCACCGGTTCGGATGGGACATCGCATCATGGCACTGACCGACGCAGAACGAACGATGGCGCTGAAGGTTGAGGTTCTTGAGGATCTCGAACCGATCGTCAAGCAGATGATGACCGACCACGAGGCCAAGCGCGAGCTGTGGTTCCCGGCCGAGCTGCTGGCGCCCGAGCCGGGAGAAGACCCGGAGGAGCACCGGGTCACCATGATCGATCGGGTGCGGGGTTTCCCCGATGCCTGCCGCGCGGCGCTGGCGCTCAACACGCTGACCGAGGAGGGGCTGCCGCATTTCCACCGGCTGCTGGCGACCCATCTGGGCGAGGAGTCGCACTGGTCGGTCTGGAACAATCTCTGGACGGCCGAAGAGGATCGTCACGGCGCGGTCCTGAGCGATTACATGCGCGATACCGGCTGTGTCAATCAGCGCGAGATGGAGCGGCTCAAGTTCGAGTACATCAAGTCGGGCTGGCAGCCGGCCTGGGACCGCGATCCC
This sequence comes from uncultured Gemmatimonadales bacterium, assembly GCA_965651715.1. GTDB lineage: Bacteria > Gemmatimonadota > Gemmatimonadetes > Gemmatimonadales > GWC2-71-9 > Palsa-1233. The sequence goes on along the minus strand of CBFGTB010000016.1, from coordinate 12,385 downwards.
TACCGGGTGTTTGTGTACACCACCCTGCAGGAGCGGGCCACCCAGATGTCGCATGCCGGGACCGGTCGGGTGGTGGGCGAGTATGAACCGGTGCTGGGCAGCATCCTGCGCCGGATCGCGACCGAGGAAGCGCGCCATTTCAATTTCTACCGGCGGATCTTCGCCGAGATTCTGAAGCGCGATCCCAACCAGGCGCTGATCAGTGCCGCGTTCGTGATGCCGGCGATCGACATGCCGGGCATCACCATTCCGGGCTTCAAGGACTTCGCCGATGTGATCAGGCGGGCCGGGATCTACGGTCCGCGCGATTACCTCAAGATCGTGCAGGACGCGATCGCCCATTGGAAGCTTGAGGCGCTGTCCGGTCTTGATGAGTTGGGGCGCAAGGCGCAGGAAAAGATCCTGGCCATCCCGGCGCGACTCACCCGGGTGGCGGATCTGATGGAGACCCGGTCGCGGGCCAAGACCTTCGCCTTTGATGTCGCGTTTGCGCGCGAGTTTGCGCTGGAATAGCGGGTGACGCTCGCGCTGCTGCTCGCCGAACTGGTCCGGCTGCTGCGCGTCGCGGTGGGCGTCGCATTTTTGCTGAGCGCCGTCGTCGCCATCACCCATGCGATGATTCGCCGCGGCCGACTGCAACCATTCGGCGGCTGGGCGCGGGCGGTCCGCCGCGGCAGCGATCGGCTGCTGGCGCCGATCGAGCGACGACTCCGTCAGGCCGGCGGCAACCCCCAGCATGCGCCGTGGTGGCTGATGGGACTCACCGCAATCGGCGGGTTGGTCGCGATTTCGCTGCTGCAATGGCTGATCGGCGTGGTGGTGCAGCTCAGCTACGCGATTCAGGCCGGTCCGCGCGGCCTGCTCTACGTGGCGATCAGCCTGACGTTCTCGGTGCTGATGCTGGCGCTGATCATCAGAGTCTTTGCGTCATGGTTTGGCCTGACCCGCTACTCGGGTCCGCTGGGACTGGCCTGGCGTCTCACCGATTGGCTGGTCGAACCGATCCGACGGCTGATGCCACCGCTGGGCATGTTCGATTTTTCGCCGCTGATCGCCTGGTTGGCACTGTCGCTGCTGCGGTCGGTGATTCTGAACGGGCTCTGAGCTGCGCGTGCGGCCCTCCGGAGCGAACGGGGTCGCTGACGGGTTCGACCTGCTCGGCGGCGGACCATCCAGTATCCGTTCCTGAGCATGCAGGTCGACGATGCCTATGACCGACTGGGACTCGATCTCCTCCGGCTTTGTGGGCACCCGGCGAGACTGGTATTGTTGGGGCGTGCACGCCAAGGTACTGTGCGACAGCACCGACGGGCAGCGTGAGCGCGCGCCTGCCTACACAGTCAAGAGAAGGCCAAGCTGAGGTGAATTCAGCGATCGGGAATTTCAGTGCCGGTGTGCCCACTCATCGCGATCGTCCACGCCATGCTCTGTCTTGGTACTGGCCCCTCGCCATATTCTGGTCGGTTGCTTTCGGCTGTGCCCCCTCCGATTCTGACGACCGGTTACCCTCGGTAGGTCGCGCCATGGTCGTCGCTACAACTCTGCCGACCTTAAGGTTCGAAGCGGAGGTGAACAAGCCCATTTCAGAAGATCTTACTCGGTACTCCCCTGTCTTAGTGGGACCCGCTGGACAATTGCTCTTCAGTTCACCCCGAGATGCCAGGGTACTGACCTTACGATTCAGGTCCGGACATTTTGTCACCTTCGGTCCACTCGGAGATGGCCCTGGAGAGATTCGCGATCCCCTCGGGTACCTAGTGGATGATTCTTCCGTTGTCATTTTGGACCGCTCAAATCTTCGACTTTCATCCTGGTCATTTGACGGGACGCTTCTCAATGAAGTCAAGCTGGACATTCCGATATCTCCTGAGGTGGTTCCCATCGGAGGAAACCGGTGGCTACTGCCAGGAGCAATTCGTGACCGTGTGAGAGTCGCCATTCTCGATGGCACTACCGGCACGCTCTCTGAGATCAGTCTGGCCCATGACTCGTTCGTCCAGGCGCATTGGGGGAATCCCAGGCTCGCAGCTCAGAACCCACCGGCCTTAGGCAGATGGAGTGGGGGAATCCTTGTCGGGGATCGGATGAGCTACTCGCTCGCCTTTTATGACTGGAATGGATCGCGTATCCAAGTCTGGGATGAGGGACGAGGTCTCAATCAGCCTGGACCGGATGCCCTCCAACGGATCGTGCGAGAACGTGAACTTGCGGGGCGACCACTATCGCCCGCTGCCAAAGCGGCCCTGGCGCGTGAGCCACAACCTTGGTTCTCACGCCGGATGCGAACCGACGAATCCGGCAGAACATGGCTTGTCGGAGAATCGAACGATAGTGCCTACGCTGACGTCTATTCAGGGACCAGCTTTGTCGGACACCTGGCATTGCCTTGTCTCGACATAGGGCCATTTTGGGATCTGAATGGCGATTGGCTCGCGGTCGTCTGTACGCCGGACGACTCAAATGCGACTGTTGATGCCGTAGTGAAGCTATTCGAGATCCAGTGACGCCCGAGCGGGGGCCGGGGAACAACCCGGCCCTCACATTGGGTTGTCTCAGGCGCCGCTATGCCAGCCACCTCCGCAGTGGCCGGCTGCCCACTGTTCAGACTTCGTCCCGGACCCAAACCCCGACTCGCACTCAGTCCAGTAGCCATTACCGTTGAGGTCGCTGCAGGCCCCACCCGCGTCGTTGTAATAGCAGTTTCCGTTCCCACCATACTCTCCATCGGCAGCAGAAACCGGGGCAGCGAGGGTCGCGATTCCAGCCAGGGTAAGGACAACAGCACCTGCCCTTCGAGGAAACTTCATAAACCGCACTCCTTGGAGAGGGGATTGAGGAGCGAGTCTCATCCAGAGCGACGAGAGTTCGCTCCGTCGTATCCCATGTCCACCGATTTTGTCAATTGATTGAGATTGAAGGTCCCCCGACTATTGCAGGCGGTGGTCGTCAAATCGGGACCATCTCAATCCGATGACGTGGGCGGCCACCCCGAGCCTAACGACTTGAGTAACCGGCCCCCTCAGGCTTCATTCGCGTTCATTCGCGTTCATTCGTGGATCAACCACTCTGGGAACGGAGCCGCGAATGGCCGCTAATGGACGCGAATGGGGCGTCCGGCCAAAATCAGGTGCGATGATGCGGGCGAACGCTCCCCTCCAACAACCTGGGTAACCGACCCCTCAGGTTTTCATTCGCGTTCATTCGCGTTCATTCGTGGATCAACCACTCTCGGGAGTGAATCCGCGAATGGACGCCAATGGACGCGAAGGGGGTGTCCGGCCAGAGTCAGGCGCGATGATGCGGGCGAACGCTCCCCTCCAACAACACGGGCAACCGACCCCTCAGGCTCTTATTCGCGTTCATTCGCGTTCATTCGTGGATCAACCACTTCGGGAGTGAATCCGCGAATGGACGCCAATGGACGCGAAGGGGTGTCCGGCGGGACTGGATCCGCTGACGTGGGCGACCACCCTCCTTCCCCGCTATATTAGGCTTGGACTCACGATCGTGGCGATTTCCGCAACTTGCGGCCACGCTAAACAAACCGCTAAGGAGCCGATGTGTCCGACCCCGATTCCGCGCGCCGCGCGCGCCTCGACCGCCTGCCCGGCCTGCTGCATCAGCGTATTCTGCTGCTCGATGGTGCCATGGGCACCATGCTGCAGCGGGCTGGACTCACCGACGCCGACTACCGCGGCCCCCGCTTCGCCGACCACCCCACCGACCTGCGCGGCAACCACGACCTGCTGTCGCTGACTCGCCCCGACGTGATCGAGGACGTCCACGAGGCCTACCTCGCCGCCGGCGCCGACATCGTCGAGACCAACAGCTTCACCGCCACCGCCATCGGCCAGGCCGAGTATCACACCGCGCACCTGAGCACCGAGCTGAACCGCGCCGCCGCGGCCCTGGCACGCCGCGCCGCGGATCGCCACGAGACCGCCGACCGACCCCGCTACGTCGCCGGGGTGCTGGGACCCACCGCGCGCACCGCGTCGCTGTCGCCGTCGGTCGACGACCCCGGCTTTCGCAATGTGACGTTCGACCAGCTTGCGGCGAGTTACCGCGAGGCGGCCGAGGCATTGGTCGCCGGCGGCGCCGATCTGCTGCTGGTCGAGACGGTGTTCGATACCCTGAATGCCAAGGCTGCCCTGTTCGCGATCTCGGACCTGTTCGACACCTGGGGCTGGCGGGTCCCGGTGATGATCTCGGGCACCATCACCGACCGGAGTGGCCGCACGCTGTCGGGACAGACGGCCGATGCGTTCTGGACATCGGTGGCCCACAGCCGCCCCTTGAGCATCGGGCTCAACTGCGCCCTCGGGCCCGATCTGCTTCACCCGCACATCCAGGACCTGTCACGCGGCGCCGAGGTGTTCGTCTCGGCTCACCCCAACGCCGGCCTCCCCAACGCGATGGGGGGCTACGACCTGGGCCCCGAGACCATGGCCGAGGCCCTGGGCGGCTGGGCCCGCGAAGGCATCATCAACATCGTCGGCGGCTGCTGCGGCACCACTCCCGACCATATCGCAGCGATTGCTGACGCGGTCGCCGACGTGGCGCCGCGCTCGATTCCCACCCTGCCGCCTCGCACCCGCTTGGCGGGACTCGAGCGCTCTGTGATCGGTCCCGACTCACTGTTCGTGAATGTCGGTGAACGCACAAATGTGACAGGATCGCGTCGCTTCCAACGCCTGATCCAGGCTCGCGAATTCGACGCCGCCCTCAGCGTGGCGCGCCAGCAGGTCGACGCCGGCGCCCAGATGCTCGACATCAACTTCGACGACGCGCTGCTCGACGGGCCCGCCGCGATGACCAGCTTCCTCAACCTGATCGCCGTCGATCCCGACATCGCCCGGGTGCCGGTGATGATCGACTCGTCGCGGTTTGAGATCCTCGAAGCCGGGCTCCGTGTGGTGCAGGGCAAGGCTGTGGTCAACTCCCTCTCGCTCAAGGAGGGCGAGACGGCCTTCCTCGCTCAGGCCCGACTGGTCCAGCGCTACGGCGCCGCGGTGGTGGTGATGGCGTTCGACGAGGAGGGTCAGGCCGAGACTGTGGCGCGCAAGGTCGCGATACTCACCCGGGCATTCCGGTTGCTGGTCGACCAGGTGGGCTTCGCTGCCGAGGACGTGATCCTTGATCCCAATGTCTTCGCGGTGGGCACCGGCATCGCCGAACACGCCGAGTATGGCAACGCCTTCGTCGCGGCGGTGGCCGCGGTCAAGGCAGCCTGCCCCGGTGCGCTCACCAGCGGCGGCATCAGCAATGTGTCGTTCGCCTTCCGTGGCCACGACGGCATCCGCGAAGCCATGCACGCTGTGTTCCTGGAACGGGTCATCGCCGCCGGCCTCGACATGGGGATCGTCAACGCCGGCACGCTGCCGCTGGTCGATGACCTCGACCCGGAACTGCGCGAGGCGGTCGCCGACGTGCTCTGGAATCGACGCGACGACGCCACCGAGCGGCTGCTCGCGCTGGCCGACCGCGCCCGCGGCACAGTGGCGGCCGGCGCCGACCTCACCTGGCGGACACTGCCGATCGCCGAGCGGCTGGCTCACGCCCTGGTGCACGGGATTGCCGACTACGCCGAAGCCGACGCCGAAGAGGCGCGCCAGGAGAGCCGCAGCGCCCTCGACGTGATCGAAGGCCCCTTGATGGCCGGCATGAACGAGGTGGGGGATCGCTTCGCGGCGGGGAAGATGTTTCTGCCGCAGGTGGTGAAGAGCGCCCGGGTGATGAAGCGCGCGGTGGCGCATCTGCTGCCGTTCCTGACCGCCGAACGCGGCGGCACTGTGGCACCGCCCCGCGGTCGGATTCTGCTCGCGACCGTCAAGGGCGACGTTCACGACATCGGCAAGAACATCGTCGGCGTGGTCCTCCAGTGTAACGAGTGGGAGGTGATCGACCTGGGGGTGATGGTGCCGACAGCAACCATCCTGGAGACCGCCCGCCGCGAAGCTGTCGACCTGATCGGGCTGTCGGGCTTGATCACTCCGTCGCTCGACGAGATGAGTTTCGTCGCCGCCGAGTTGAACCGGGAGGGGTTTGATCTGCCGCTGCTGATCGGCGGTGCGACCACCTCCAAGGCCCACACTGCGCTGCGAATTGAACCCAACTACTCGGCGCCGGTGGTCCACGTGCTCGACGCGTCGCGCGCCGTGCCCATCGCGGCGGCGCTTCGCGACCCCGCCCGGCGGGCTGCGCTGCACGCCGAGACGGCGGCGGAGTATGCCCGAATCCGGAGCGAGCGCGACGGCGAGCACGTGGCCTCACTGATTTCGCTGGCCGACGCCCGGGCCCAACGGGCCACCATCGACCTGTCGGTCGCGGCGACCCCACCGCAGTTCACCGGAATCCGGAGTTTTGCGACCTGGCCGGTGGCCGAGCTGCGGCTCCGCATCGATTGGACGCCATTCTTCAGGACCTGGGAGTTGCAGGGAAGCTATCCCGGCATCCTCGAGCACCCCGATCAGGGGCCGGTCGCCCGCGACCTCTTCCGCGACGCCAACGCGGTGTTGGACGAGTTGGCGGCTCACCCCGACTTCACGCCACGCGCCGTGATCGGGTTCTGGCCCGCCAACGCGGTCGACGACGACATCGTGCTCTACACCGATGAGAGTCGGACGGCCCCCCGCGCCATCATCCCCACGGTACGGCAGCAGGCGCGGCGCCACGCCGACCGCGCCGCACTGGCGCTTGCCGACTTTATCGCACCGCACGACAGTGGGGTAGCCGACTGGCTCGGCGGCTTCGCCGTCACTGCCGGACACGGCATTGACCCGTTGATCGCGGCGGCCAAGGCGGCGCACGACGACTACCGCGCCATCATGCTCGCGGCAATGGCCGACCGTCTCGCCGAAGCGTTCGCCGAGCTGATGCACGAGAAGGTGCGTACCGAGTTCTGGGGGTACAGCGACGAGACCGGACTGACAAATGATGACCTGATTCACGAGCGGTATCAGGGCATTCGTCCCGCACCGGGCTACCCCGCCTGTCCTGATCACAGCGTCAAGCGCATCCTGTTTGATCTGCTCGATGCCGAGAAGCACGCCGGCATCGTACTCACCGATCACTTTGCCATGCTGCCCGGTGCCGCGGTGAGCGGCTGGTATTTCTGGCGTCCTGAGGCGCGCTATTTCGGCGTGGGCCGGATCGACCGCGACCAGGTGGCCGACTACGCCGCCCGGCGTGGCTGGGACATCGCCACCGCCGAGCGCTGGCTCGGTGCCAACCTTGGCTACCGACGGGGCAACTGATGCCCACGCTGCACGAGCTGCTCCGCGACGGACGGGTCCATGTTCTCGATGGCGCCATGGGGACCCTGTTGCATCACCGCGGTGTAGCGACCTCGGTCTGTTTCGATGAACTGGCGCTTCGGCGACCCGACGTGGTGCGCGCCGCCCACGCGGCGTATGTCACCGCTGGCGCCGAAGCCATCGAAACCAACAGCTTCGGAGCGAACCCCATCAAGCTGGCGGAATGGGGGCTGGCCGATCAGACCGAGGATCTCGCCGCCGCCGCCGCGCGGGTCGCCCGGATTGCTGCCGGAACTGATGTCGCCGTGCTGGGCGCCATTGGTCCCCTGGGCGCTCGCCTCGAACCCTTCGGCGAACTGGGCCGCGACGAAGCCATCGCCGCCTTCGGCCGTCAGGTCGACGGCCTGTTGGCCGGCGGAGTTGACGGCTTCGTGCTCGAAACCTTTTCCGATCTGCCCGAACTCATCGCCGCCATTACGGCTGTCCGGCAGCGCACCGACCTGGCCATCGTCGCGCAGATGACGCTGGGCCTCGACGGCCAGACCGCCTACGGCACCACCCCCGAACGGTTCGGCCCCGCGCTTGAGGCCGCCGGGGCCGACGCCATCGGCGTGAACTGTTCGACCGGACCCGGTGCTGTGCTTGAGGCCATTGAGCGACTGCGCGCCGTCACCGTGCTACCCCTCAGTGCCCAACCCAATGCCGGCCTGCCGCGAGACATGGGTGACCGCAAGCTCTATGTGGCGAGTCCTGAGTACGTCGGCGAGTACGCCCGGCGGATGGTTGAGGCCGGTGCGGTCCTGGTGGGCGGCTGCTGCGGCACCACGCCAGAACACATCTCATCCATTGCCCGCTTCGTCCGCAGCACGACCCGGCACCGGTCGGTGACGGCGCGCGCGACCCCGCCTCCCGCGCCGCCCGATGCAGCAGTGGCCCCCATGCCGCTTGGCGACCGCTCGCGGCTCGGCGCGAAGCTGGCTACCGGGGACTTCGTCACGTCGGTGGAACTGGTCCCCCCGCGCGGGGTCGATCCCGCTGCCATGCTGGAGCAGGCCCGCGCCCTGGCGGCCGCCGGCATCGACGCCGTCAACCTTCCTGACGGCCCTCGAGCCCAGAGCCGGATGTCAGCCCTGCTCGCCGCGCTGCTGATTCAGCGCCACAGCGACATCGAAGCCATTCCCCACTATGCCTGCCGCGATCGCAACCTGCTCGGCATGCTCTCCGATCTCCTGGGCGCCGCGGCGTCGGGCCTCCGCAACCTGCTCATCATTACCGGCGACCCGCCCAAGATGGGACCCTATCCCGACGCCACAGCCGTCTTCGACATCGACGCCATCGGCTTGACCAACCTGGTCGCCGGGCTCAACCGCGGTCTCGATCCTGGAGGCAACGCCATCGGCACTCCGACCGCCTTTGTTCACGGTGTGGGAGTCAACCCGGCCGCGCCCGACCTGGACCGGGAGCTGGCGCGGTTCCGCTGGAAGGCGGAGGCCGGGGCCACCTTTGCGATGACGCAGCCGGTGTTCGACCTCGATCAGCTCGACCGTGGACTCGACCGGCTGGCTCCCTTCGGCGTGCCGATCATTGTCGGTGTGTGGCCGCTGCTGTCGCTCAGGAACGCCGAGTTTCTGGCCAACGAAGTGCCCGGGGTGAGCGTTCCGCCAGCGGTGATCGAGCGGATGCGCCGGGCTGGGGCGTCGGGCCGCGACGCCGCGCTCGGAGAAGGAGTCGCGATCGCATCCGAAATGGCCGCCGCCATCCGCGGCCGGGTGGCGGGAATTCAGGTTGCCGCTCCGAACGGGCGGGTGGATGTGGCGATCGAGGTAATCCGGGCATAGCCCGATCCCGCTATTCGACGCCCCCGAGCGTAATCGCGACAATTTCCTGATGACCATCCGCCGTGAGGCGGCTGGCCCAGAGACGGTCGGCCCGGGCGGCCAACACCGTCAGGTCGGCGGGCAGTGTGACACGATCGACCGTCCGACGCCCCGGTATATGACGCCACCACACCCGGTGATCATTTGACGGCACCCCGTCGCGAGTCCAGACCGTGCCGTCATTCGCAAGCAGAATCTGGTCGACAACCGGATAGCTGGTCGGCAGCGGATCGAGATTCGCGAACGCGGCGCGCAGTGGCTCGGGGACCTCCCGCCGTGCCCGACAACCCCGGATTACCTTTCCGCCGAACCTGAACCGGACTTTTGAGGATGACGACCATCACCCCACTGACTGCACTTTCCGAAGAAGAACAGCTCTTCCGCGCCACGGTGCGCGAGTTCGCTGAAACCACCGTTGCCCCCCACGTGTCGGCCATGGACGAGGCGGCGGAGATGCGCCCCGAACTGATCAGTTCCTGCTTCGAGCTGGGCCTGATGGGGATCGAAATTCCCGACGCGTTGGGTGGCGCCGACGGCTCCTTCTTCCTCGCGACGCTGGCGATCGAGGAATTGGCCCGCGTCGATGCCTCGACCGCCATCTACGTCGATGTCCACAACACCCTTGTCAACAACTGCCTGCTCCGCTGGGGCAACGACGAACAGAAGGCCCGCTACCTGCCCCGGATGGCCGAGTCACTGTTGGGCGCCTTCGCGCTGTCCGAACCCGCCAGTGGCTCCGACGCCTTCGCGCTCGAAACCCGCGCCATCCAGGACGGCGACGATTGGCTGCTCACCGGCCGCAAGTTCTGGATCACCTCAGGCGCCGAAGCCGGATTGTTCGTCGTCTTCGCCAACGCCGACCCCAGCAAGGGGTACAAGGGCATCACCGGCTTCATCGTCGAGCGTGACTTCCCCGGCTTCACCGTCGGCAAGCGGGAGAAGAAGCTCGGCATCCGCGCCTCCAGCACCGTCGAGCTGATCCTCGAAAACTGTCGCGTGCCCGCCGCCAACGTGCTCGGACCGGTGGGCCAGGGCTACAAGATCTCGATCGAGACCCTCAACGAGGGTCGCATCGGCATCGGCGCCCAGATGATCGGGGTGGCACAGGGCGCGCTCGACGCCACGCTCCGTTACGTCAAGGAACGGCAGCAGTTCGGGAAGCCGATCGGCGAGTTCCAGGGCGTCCAGTTCCAACTCGCCGACATGGCGACCCAGCTCGAAGCCGCCCGGCTCATGGTCTACAACGCCGCCCGGCTCAAGGACGCCGGCCTGTCGTTTACCCACGAGGCGGCCATGGCCAAGCTCTTCGCCTCCGAGGCGGCCAACCGGATCACCGGTCAGGCTGTCGAATTGTTCGGCGGCTACGGCTACTCGCGCGAATACCCGGTGGAGAAGTTCTACCGCGACGCCAAGATCGGCGTGATCTACGAGGGCACCAGCAACATGCAGCGACAGACCTTTGCCAAGGCCCTGCTTTTTTAAGCGCCGCCCGTCATCGCGTCGCCCGGCGGCCCCGCCGGGCGACGCACTCCCCCTTCACCGATCCCCGACCCGGGGATCATCGCGCGGATCCCCCGCCGCGCACAATACTTGCCTATCATTCCTGGACCATGCGTCGCCTCGCCCTGATCCTCGCCCTGCAGGCCTCGGCCGTCCTGCATCCCGCCCCGGTTGTCGGGCAGGATACCGGAGTCAGCGACGTGCTCGAGCAGTGGTACGCCCACGCCCGGCGGGTCTCCCCCGGCGAGTGGGGAGTGGTCGTGGCCGATTCATCCGGCAAGGTGCTCTGGTCGGTCAACGCCACCGAGCCGATGGTGCCGGCCTCGACCGTCAAACTGCTCACCACCGGTTTCGCCCGGACCAAGGTCGGTGGCGACGCCCGCCGCAGTACCCGCGTCCTGGGACATGGACACCTCAATACCGACAGCGGTGAATGGCTCGGCACCTGGGCCCTCGAACTCAACGGCGACCCGACTCTCGAACGCCCCCAGGTGGCGGGGCCGTCACTCAGTTCACTTGCCGCCCAATTGCGGGCCATCGGAGTCCGCAAGCTGTCCGGCCCGCTCACGCTCACCAGCCAGGTGGGCGAGGCCACGGCCCGTTATCCCAGCGTCTGGTCACCTCGTCACCGGGGCCGCTACTTCGCCCCGCCGGTCGGGATGGTAACCCTCAATGAGAATGTGGTCGGCTTCGTGGTGGGTCCCGGCACCCGCCCCGGGTCGCCGGCCGTGATCACTACCGACGTCCCCACCGGCATCGCCGGCCTGGTGACCATCGAGGCCAAGACGGTGGCGGGCTCGCGCACCCGTCTTGCCGCGCGGCGCAGCGGCCGCGGCTGGGTGGTCACCGGCACCATCGGCAGTCGCGGCGCACCCAAGGGCTGGACCTTCGTCGCCCATGATCCGGCTGCGGTGGTGGGTGCCGTCTGGTCGCGGGCACTGTGGACCGCCGGCATCGACTGGGATGTGACCCAACATCCCATCGACGCTGCCGATCAGCCCCAGCGGGTCCTGGCCGAGATCGCCTCGCCGCCGTTCGACTCGATTGCCCACGAGATCAATACCCGCTCGGTCAACATCGGCGCCGAGCTGATGCTGGCCTGGGCCGCCGGGCCGCGGAATGCCGCCCAACAGTTGGAACACCATGTCCGCGACATCACCGGGCTGACCAGCGGCATTCATCTTGTCGACGGCAGCGGTCTCTCCGACAATGACCGGATCGCACCCGTGGTGTTCACCACCTATCTGGCCAACTTTCCGTCCACGACCGCCGGACGGGATTTCCCACTGCTGCTCCCCGCCAACGGCGCCGGCACGCTCAAGTCGCTCGCCACCGGGCTGCCCGAGAAAGGCGTGGTGCGCGCCAAGACCGGCACACTCGGCAATGCGGTGACCCTGGTGGGATACCTGGGGCGGCCTGACGGAATGCTGCTGGTCGCGATGATGTACAGCGGCAGCCGCCTCACACCAGCCCGCCAGCAACAGTGGCAGCTCTTCCGGACCCTCGGCGCCGACGGCGTGGTCATTGAACCCCAGGATCAACTCGATCCCGGGCTGCCCGACGACGCTCTCGCCGCCACCCGCGACTAAGGTCAGCGCCGCACCAGCGGCGAGACACCTCCGCCTGACGAGCATTCGCCCGCATCATCGCACCTGATTTCGGCCGGACGCCCCATTCGCGTCCATTAGCGGCCATTCGCGGATTCACTCCCGAGAGTGATTGATCCACGAATGAACGCGAATGAACGCGAAT
>CBFGTB010000015.1:0-27920 GCA_965651715.1 uncultured Gemmatimonadales bacterium | reverse complement strand
GTGGTCGGCACCAGCACCGCCACCTGCTTGCCGCCCTGCACCGCCTTGAAGGCCGCCCGCACCGCGACTTCGGTCTTGCCGTAGCCGACATCGCCCACCAGCAGCCGATCCATCGGACGCGGCTGTTCCATATCCTGCTTGATCGCGGCAGTGGCGCTGCGCTGATCGGGGGTGTCTTCGTAGAGGAACGATGACTCAAGTTCGCGCTGCCAGCGGGTGTCGCCGGGGAAGGCGAAGCCGGCACTCACCCGCCGTCGGGCATACAGGTCGAGCAGTTCAGCCGCCATGGCCTGAATGGCGGCCCGGGTCTTGTCGCGCACCTTCGACCAGGTCGCGCCGCCCAGCCGGTGGATCCGGGGCGGCGGTTGATCGCCATCATCCCCCGCCGCGCGGTACCGCTCGAGATGATCCAGGCGATAGAGCGGCACATTGAGACGATCGCCTCCCTCGTACTCCACCATCGCGACGTCGATTTCGCCGCCCAGCACCTCGAGCGTCTGAATGCCGCGGTACACCCCGATGCCGTGTTCGAGATGCACAACGTAGTCGCCGACGGCGAGCGTGCCGGTGACGGTCTGCGGAGCGGCCTGGCGGTAGCGGCGCGACCGGCGCAGGCGGCGGGCCCGGCGAAAGATTTCGTGGTCGGTCAGCACCCGCAGCGTCGGCATGATGAAGCCGCCGTCGAGCGCTCCCACAATCAGACTGGTGTCGGCCGGCCACGCCCCGCGGTCCTCCAACAGTTCCTCGAGTCGCTCGCGCTGGCCGGCATTGTCGCACAGGATCACGCTGGGCACGCCCTGACCGAGCGAGGCCCGCAGTCGCTTCACATCGCGATCGATCCGCTCGGGAGGAAAAAACCCGAACTGGTGATCGACAGCGTCGTCGCGCACGCTGATCCGGGCGAAGGCCACAATCCGCTCGCCCCAGAGCGTCGGGTCGAGCAGCAACTCCTCCCGCGGCGGCAGCACTTCACCGATCCGGCGGGCGGCCTCGCGGTGATGCTCCGCCTCACGCCACGCCCGCTCGATCTCCTCGCGATCGGCGCCGGGCCGTTCCTGGATCAGAATCGCGTCGGCCGGAATCAGCTCAAGCACCGGACGGCGCGCCTCGCCCACCGCCGCCACGGCGGTCGGCGCACCGACGCCGATCGGCAGAATGGTCACGGCATCGAGTTCGCCACCACTGCGCTGACTGGTGAGATCAAAGCTGCGCAGCGAGGCGACGTCATCGCCCCACCATTCGAGTCGGGCCGGCTGGGCCATGCCGAAGCCGTAGACATCGACGATGCCGCCGCGCACCGAATACTCCGCCACATCGGTGACCGTCGTGACCCGCTGATAGCCCATCTCCTCAAGCCGCGCGGTGACCCGGCTCAGCGGAGCGTCATCGCCGGGACGCAGTTCCAGCCGCAACGCCTCCAGCGCGGTAGGAATGGCTGTGACCTCGGCGGTGGCCCGCGCCGTGGTGACCAGAATCCGGAGTTGACCGCGGAGCAGCGCGGCGAGCGTCTCGACCCGCTCACCCGACACCTCAAGGTGGGCCGAGGAATCGCCACTTCCCTCGCGCTGGGGATAGAGCGCCACCGCCTCGCCCGCCAGTTGGCGCAGATCGGCCAACCATCGCTCGGCGTCCCCCGGGGTGCCTGCCACCACGACCACCAGCCGCGCCATCGCAGCGGGATCGGCCAGCCAGGCGGCCAGCACGGCGCCGCTCGACCCCGGCAAGCCGCCGACGCTGAAGATCTCGCCGCGAACCGGCAGGAGGCCGACGCACTCCCTGACACTGGCACAGCGGGCAAAGGCCTGCCGCACGACAGCGAGTGGATCGCTGTCGTCACGGCGGGGAGTCTCAGGGATTGCGCCTGCGTCAATCACACCAAAGCGGCCCGGGTTCCGAGCGCATCACGGCGAGCGGAACCATAGGGGAATCAAGGAACGAGCGGGCGGGAACGTAGGAGAGTCATCAGATCGGGTCAACGCAGTCGGGTGATTCGGCCGGCCACCGCGGCTTCGGCCACCGCAGCGAGCAGGGCCAGGATCAGCAGCGGCACGCGGAGATCACCCCGACCACCCCGGAGAAATGTCTGCTCCGCCCCATCCGTCAGCTCGGCGAGGGTGACACCCGGCCAACTCGACCGCCAGGTGGCGTCGTCGGCCCGGACGAGCGCCGATTCGCGCTGATCGATGCTGGCGGTGAACGCCGCCAGGGTATCGGCCCCCGCCATCACCCAGTACACCCCCGGGCGCGGCGGCTGCCACGGACCGTCACCCGGCACGATCTCGCCGCCCGGACCGATCAACCGGCTCGCCGCCGCGGGCAGATCGAACGGCATACCGACTACCGCCGGCTCCAGCGGCGCCGCTCCCTCGACCACTCGGGTGATCAGGCCGTCGAGCAGCGGCAGCCAGGCCGCCCGGACCGGCAAATCGGTCCAGGCCGGCTCGGGGCGCGACCCGATCAGGATCAGATCGCCACTGGCGACGATCCACGGCTCGCCGTTGACGGTGGCGATCACCTCGGTAGGCCGGGCACCGCCCTCCGGCTCCAGGCTGACGCGGCGTGTGACGGCGACCGGTTCGCTCAGCCACCGTCCGCTGTCGGCCCGTGCCGTGCCACTGACCACGCCACCAAAACGCCAGGTCGCTCCCCGGGCCGCCAGGGCGCGGTTGAGCCGCCCCAGCAGCGCCGGATCGTCGGGGGGCCACAGCAGCGACGCCGCCGGGGCGAGCCGCCCGACGGCGATCCCCGGCCCCCGCTGCACCCGACCATCGGCCTGCAACACCTCCAGCGCCGCAGCGACGAATGAGTCGCCGTCGTCCCAACTCACCACCGGCGCCGGCGCAACCCGGACGGCGATCAGCCGCTGATCGTCGATCCGAAACTCATCGGCCGGCAGTGCCGCCTCGATCAGATGCCATCCCGGTGAGGCCAGAGCGATCGGCGTCACACTGAGCTGCCCCGGCACAACCAGCTGATTGTCGCCCGTGCCGTTCGGTTCGCCCAGCCGCAGCGGCACACCGCTCGAATCGCCCGGTGCCGCCACAACGCTCAGCATCACCTCGCCGCCCGGCGGGCGCCACGGCTGCTCACTGGCTGCCAATCGGGTGATGGCGCGGTTGAGCGGAGCCGGGCCCTCGGGGCGCAGCACCACCACCGGCGCCTCACCCGTCCCGGTCGACAGGGCCGACCGCTGCCCGTCGCTCACCACCACGATCTCGCCGGTCCGCCCGCTGGCGGCGATCAGCGCGTCGGCCTGACGCCGCGCCGCTGTCAGATCCAGCCGCCGGGGATCGACCTCCACCTCCGCCAGAAGCGCGAGCTGTTCGGCGCGGCTGCCGGGGCGAATGATTCCGTCGGCGAGGATCAGCCAGAGCTGGTCGTCGGCGGTGGCGCGTTCAATCACACGACCGGCAGTGGCCACCAGCCGGTCGAGCAGCGGCACGCCGTCGACAATCACCGCGCTGCTCGCCGAATTGTCGAGAATCACGACCGCCGCCATCGGCGGATGGGAGCCGAACGGCACCCGCCCCGTCAATCGCACCCCGGCGGCCGCCAGGACAACCGCCACAATCAGCACGGTCCGGAGAATCAGCAGCAGCAGATCCCGCAGCCGGAGGCGACGCCGCTGGTCGCGGGTGGCATCCTCGAGATACCGCACCGCCGGGAAACTCCGCTCCGGTGGCTGGTGCCGAGCGATCAGGTGCAGCAGCAGCGGCACAGCGGCGGCCAGCAACCCCAGCAGGGCCCAGGGATGCAGAATGGTCATCGCGGCCGCAGTGCCTGCCCCAGCGCCACGCCGAAGGGAGTGGTGGTGGGCACCATGGCGTACTGCATCCCGGCCGCGCGGCAGGCCGTCCCCCACTCGCTCACGGCGCGACGGACCGCTGCCCGATAGGCACCCGCCCAGTCGCTGGGCGCGACGGTCACGACATGTCCCGACTCGGGGTCGTGAAAGCGCATCTCGTCGCCGGGATCAAGCTCCAGCTCGGCCGGATCGGCCAGATGCAGCACCACCACCTGATGGCCGCGGTAGCGCAGAAAGCGCAACGCCTTGAGCGTCAGCTCCGGGTCCACCAGCAAATCGGAGCAGAAGATCACAAGACCGCGGTGACGCAGGGCCGCCACCACCTGCTGCAGCGCTCCCGAAGGCGCCGTGGTGCTGCCGACAGTGAGGCGCTGCAACGTCGCCGCCAGCAGGTGCCAGTGCCCGCGCCGCGCCCGCGGCGGAATCACATCGCGCACCGCGGCATCGAAGGTGATCAACCCGGTGGCGTCCCGCTGCCGCAGCAGCACCAGGGCCAACGCGGCGGTCAGCCGGGTGGCGTAGTCGAGCTTGGTGAGGCGATCGCTGGCGCCGCGCCATCCCATCGAGGCGCTGGCGTCAACCACCAGCATGGCCCGGAGATTGGTGTCCTCCTCAAACTGCTTGACATGCAATCGATCGGTGCGCGCCAGCAGCTTCCAGTCGATGTGGCGCGGCTCGTCGCCCGGCTGGTATTGGCGATGCTCGGCAAATTCCACAGCGAAGCCGCGTCGCGGCGAGCGGTGGAGACCGGCCAGGAAGCCGTCCACAACCCCGGCCGTGGTCAGTTCCAGGCCTCCCAGTCGCGCCACGTCGGCGGGCGCGAGCAGATCGACCCGTTCCGAATGACGCGCCGGTGGGCTAGGATCCTGTCCACGTCGTGACCGCCGATCGGGCGGTTCCGCCCTGCTACTCACCCGGATTCACCTCGCCGTGGAGATCTGATGTCATCTGCCTTCACTCGTCCGCTTCGCTCCGCGCTGCTGGTCCCGGCCCTGGGCCTGATCGGCTGTGCCGGTGCCCCGTTGATCCCCGCGCCGGGCGCCGCCCGCTACGAGGCGGAACTGAGCCGCGCCGCGCAGGTCATTTCACCCGAGGCGGCGCTGAGCAACCTCAGCGTCATTGCCGATGACTCGATGGGCGGGCGCAACACGCCCAGCATCGGCCTCGACAAGACCGCCCGCTACTTCGCGGCCCGCTACGCCGAATGGGGGATTCGCCCCGCCGGCGAGAACGGTACCTATTTCCAACGCTATCCGCTGGTGGCCCGTGGCATTCGCCAGAGTGATGCCTACCTCAATGTGCAGCAGCCCGGCGGCGGGACCAATATCCCGATGGGCGACCTGGCCTTCGCCAGTGGCGGTTGGGTGGCGAATCCTGTCACGGCCCCGGGCATGGTCATGGGCGGCAAGCTGACCCCCGAGGTGGTGGCCGGCGCGGCGACGCAGATCGACGGCCGGGTGGTCGCCCTGGTGACCGACACCGCCGACGCGCGCACCTGGCGCACGGTTCAGCGCGCGGTGATGGCCGCCCATCCGGCGGCGGTGGTGGTGATCGACAACAGCTCGCCCGAGCGCTTCGCCCGGATGCGCGCCGCGGCGCTCTCCCCCCGCATGCAGGTGGCCTTCGACAACGGCGAGGGGACTCCCGTCTTCACCGTCAATGATGCGCTGCTGAAGCAGGATGCCAACGTCGCAAATCAACCCGATTGGGACGTGATCCGCGGCCAGACCGCGCCGGTGGTCCAGGTGCTTCCCCCGGAGATTCAGTTCAGCTTCTTCGCCGCCGACACCATCGCCGACAGCGCCTCGGCGCCCAACGTACTCGGCATGATCGAAGGCAGCGATCCGCTGCTCAAGAATGAGTATGTGATTTACTCGGCTCACATGGATCACGTCGGAACCGCCGGCGACGGCGTGGGCGGCTGCCGAGCGATTCCCGCCACGGCCACCACGCCGGCCGACAGCATCTGCAACGGCGCCGACGACGACGGCTCGGGCAGCACCGGTGTGCTGATGATCGCGCACGCCTATTCGCAGCTCAAGGTGAAGCCGCGTCGCTCGATCATCTTCCTCCACGTCTCGGGCGAGGAAAAGGGCCTGCTGGGATCGGCCTGGTTTGCTGAGCATCCCACCGTCCCGCTCGACAAGGTGGTGGCCGACATCAACAACGACATGATCGGGCGCAACAACCCCGACTCGATCGTCGTGATCGGCAAGGAACACTCGGACATGGGCACCACCCTGGCGCGGGTCAGCGCCCGTCACCCCGAACTGCATCTGACGGCGGCCGACGATATCTGGCCGGAGGAGCGGTTCTACTTCCGGAGCGACCACTACAACTTCGCCCGCAAGGGGGTGCCGATCCTGTTCTTCTTCAACGGGGTGCATCCGCAGTATCACCGCGCCGATGATCACGTGTCGTTGATCGACACCAGCAAGCTGAGTCGGGTGGCCCAGCTCGGCTTTTATCTCGGGGCCGAGATCGCCAACACCACAGCGCGTCCGGCATGGGTGCCGGAGAGCTACAAGGAGATCGTCGAAGGCACCGGCGGTCGGTGAGTCGGCGCTGAACTGAAGCCGCCCCGCCCTCGCGACGCGAGCTTTTGCTGTGCGCAGCATCAGTTCCGTTCGTGACCGGCGAGTCGAACGGCTGCTAGCCCTCAATCCGCAGGATCTTGAGGACACCTGCTGCGGTCGATGCGGAATCGCGGGGCGCGCAGGTGAGCGCTAACCAGTGGCCGGTCAGTGCCCAGGTGCTTTTGAAGCCGTTGCACGAAAGTGCCACCCGCCCGAGGAAGCCATCGCGCCCGAAGACGTCGGCGTAACCCGAGTCCCCCGCTTCGCCCAGTATCCACAACCGGCCCTGGTCATCGATGGTGGGCGTCGCGAGGTGGGAGAAGAACGGTCGCGTCTCGTTCATCAGGCGGTCACGTGCTCGCTCAAGGTCGGCTCCCGTGAGCGGCCGCCTGCCAGGCGCACTGCTCAGGCTCGCGAGAGTCTTGTCTGCCTCGCGAGCCGTCAACCGAGGTCGTGTGGCCTGGTGGTTGACCACTCGCAGGAGCTCTCCTTGCCAATTGTAGAAGGCAAGATCGTAGGTCATCGCGTTCGCCACGACGATTCCGCCAAGCCACCTGCCCGGCGTGAACTTCATCTGCTGGTCCGGGGTGCCCCGGAAGGTTGCGATAAACGAATCTGCGGCCGGAATCAGCGTGGCGATTTCTCCACTGACCAAACTCATCGCGCCCGGGAGAGATCCACCCTGCGGATCAGGGACGACGACAAGGGCAGTGCTGTCGTCGAGAAGGCTCCTCGCGACCACAAGCCCGGCGTCGTGGGGGCGAACATCCTCGCGATGAGCACCGGTCGAGTCAAAGAGCACCATTTTCATCTGGGCCATATCGTAGGCAGCAAAACCGCCCGCATCGAAGCCGATCGGTGTACTCCACTTCATTTCTCCGGGTCCAGGCCCCGCGCTCCCGAAGGTCAGAATCACCCTGCCGCTGGTGTCGATCGCCGCGAGCACATGGTGGCCGGATCGGTCAGTGGGAGCGAGCACCGTACCAGCGGTATCGATGGCCAGGTAGCTCCTCGGCTGGACGTTCACCGGAGCTGGTGACTCGGCCTCGAGAACGGTAACGAGCGTTGGCAGCGAATCGGCAAATGCCCCCCAGTCGAGGGCGGTTTCAATCGGAGCAGCGCCCCCCTTCGGCGAGCCGCACGATAGAACTGTGAGGAATGCGAGGCCGGCGACCAGTTGCTTTATTCCGGGTGCCGGTGCACGGCGGAACCACACTACGCATGGGGATCGCATGGATCAACTCCGTTCGGAGACGTGAGGTACCGTTCGGGGTGGCTGCTGCCGCTCATGACTCACGAGCCGAGCCATTGGGCACCGCACGGGACGCACCGCCGGCCCCCCCTGTCACCTCGCGCGGTCGGCCTGGCCCTCTCGGCGCGCCAGTTCCTCGAGCCGGTCCATCGCCCGCCGCAGGTGCGGAATCACGATGCTGCCTCCCACCACCAGGCCCACCGCGAACACTTCGAGGAACTCCTCCCGGGTCACCCCGGCAGCGTGGCACTGCTCAATATGGTAGGTAATGCAGTCGTCGCAGCGCAGCACCATCGACGCGACGAGGCCGAGCATCTCTTTGGTCTTGGCGCCCAGAGCGCCCTCGTCGTAGGCCCGACTGTCGAGCGCAAAAAAGCGGTTGATCGTGAGATTCCCGGCGCCGAGAATCAGGTCGTTCATCCGGGTCCGAAAGGACTGAAACTCGTCGAGTGTCTCGCTCATCCTGGTTCCCTCTGCGATGGACGAATCGTCAGCAGCACCCCCGCCACGATCAGCATCCCGCCGACCAGATGCAGGAGCCCGGGCCGTTCGCCCAGGGCCACGATGGCGATCAGCGTCGCCACGAACGGCACCACAGTGTTATAGGTTGCGGCCCGCGAGGCCCCCAGTTCGATCACCCCGCGGTTCCAGAAAATGTAGGCCACCACCAGCGACAGCAGGGTGGAGTAGCCCAGTCCCCCCCAGCCGGCCAGCGACACCGCGCTCCAGTCGGTCGCGAGCATCTGGGGCAGGCCGGCCAGCACCAGCCCGGGTGTCCCGGTGACCACGGTCCAGGCGGTGAGGGCCAGGGCCGACATCGGCACGGCCCACCGCTTGAGCATCAGGGTATAGATGGTCCAGGCCACCACGCCCAACAGCAACAGCAGATCGCCCAGGCCCAGCGGACCGCCGATCGACCCGCCCTTGGCGAGCAGCACCAGCGCGACACCCACCGTGGCGACGGCCACCGCCACCCGCTGGCGGCGACTGACGGTTTCGATCCGCAGCACCACCGCCGAGAGGGTGACAGCCACCGGCAGCACCGCGAGAATCAGGGCACTCTTGGTGGCGGAGGTCCGGGCCAGCCCCTCGACGAAGCAGATCTGATAGGCGGTATTCCCGAACAGCCCCAGCAGCAGCAGCTTCATGCCGCTGCCGGCCGGCGGTCGGATGCGGCCCTCCACCCGGCGGACCACCGCCATCAGCACCAGTGAGGCCACCGCGAAGCGAACGGCCGTGAACGCCAGCGGCCCCAGTTCGGTGAAGGCGATCTTGGTGGCCGTGAAGTTGCCGCCCCAGAACAGCGTCACCAGCATCATCCCCATGGTGGCGGAAATTCGGGGAGCGGAGGCGGGCGAGGTCGTCATGGCGCGGGGAAGTAAGCCGGAGACCGGCGGCGGGGCCAGTGACGCCGTCGCTGTCGCCTATATTTCCGCCCCTATGTCCCAGAGCCTGCTGCGGAATTTCTGCATCGTTGCCCATATCGATCACGGCAAGTCGACCCTGGCCGATCGGCTGATTGAGCTGACCGCCACCGTCAGCAAGCGCGAAATGCGCTCGCAACTCACCGACACCATGGATCTGGAGCGGGAGCGCGGCATCACCATCAAGCTGAATGCCGTCCGGATGGCCTACCGGGCCGCCGATGGGATCGACTATGCCCTCAATCTGATCGACACCCCCGGCCACGTCGACTTCACCTACGAGGTTTCCCGCTCGCTCAACGCCTGTGAAGGCGCGCTGTTGGTGGTCGATGCCTCGCAGGGCATCCAGGCCCAGACGCTGTCCAATCTGTTTCTGGCCCTCGATGCGGGCCTGGAAATCATCCCGGTGCTCAACAAGATCGACCTGCCCGGCGCCGAGCCCGAGAAGCGGGCTCAGGAGATCATCGATCTGATCGGCGCCCGGCGCGACGAGATCCTGTCGGTCTCCGCCAAGGACGGCACCGGGGTGCCGGCCCTGCTCGAGGCGATCGTGCAGCGCATCCCGCCGCCGCGCGGCGACCGGGAGGCGCCGCTCCGGGCGCTGATCTTCGATTCCTACTACGACCGATACCGCGGCGCAATTCCCAGTATCCGGGTGGTCGATGGTCAGCTTACGCCCGGCATGTCAATCGCGTTCGGCTCCCACCCCGACGATGTCTACCGGGTGGATGACGTCGGCTACCTCGCCCTGGGACAGCGCCCGGCCCCGCGCCTCGAAGCCGGCGAGGTCGGCTACCTGGTGGCGTCGCTCCGCGATGTGCGCGACGCCCGGGTCGGTGACACGGTGCTCGACGCCGACCGCCGTGCTGCCGATCTGCTGCCCGGCTACCGCGAGGTGAAGTCGATGGTCTTCGCCGGTGTCTATCCCACCGACGTCAACCAGTACGAGGACCTGCGCGATGCGCTGGAGCGCCTGATTCTCAACGATGCCTCGCTGCAATACCAGCCCGAGGTGTCCACCGCGCTCGGGTTCGGCTTCCGGTGCGGCTTCCTGGGACTGCTGCACCTTGAGATCGTCAGAGAACGTCTGGAGCGCGAGTTCGGCCTCGACCTGATCACCACGGTCCCGACCGTGGAGTACCACGTTCATCTGGCCGACGGCAGTGTGAGTCATGTCGAGAATCCGAGCGACTTCCCCGACCCCGCCACCATCACCCAGGTCGAGGAACCCTTCGTCAGGGCGCGGATCATGGCGCCGGCGGAGTACATCGGCGGCATCATGAACCTGGGCCAGGAACGTCGCGGCGTCTACCAGGGGATGACCTACATCGACACCGCCCGGGTCGAGTTCACCTTCGAGTTCCCGCTGGCCGAAATCGTGCTCGATTTCTACGACCGCCTCAAGTCGATTTCCCGCGGCTATGCCTCGCTCGACTACGAGATGAGCGGCTTCCGGGCCTCGCCGCTGGTGCGCCTCGACATGCTGCTCAACGGCGATCCGATCGACGCCTTCAGCGTCATCATTCACCGCGATAAGGCCTATGAATGGGGCCGCAAGGTGGCAGAGAAGCTCAAGGAACTGATTCCGCGCCAGCTCTTTGCCGTGGCGATTCAGGCGGCGATCGGCAACAAGGTGATCGCCCGCGAATCGATCTCGGCGGTGCGCAAGGATGTATTGGCCAAGTGTTATGGCGGCGATATCACCCGCAAGCGCAAGCTGCTGGAGAAGCAGAAGGAAGGCAAAAAGCGGATGAAGCAGATCGGCTCGGTCGAGATTCCGCAGGAAGCCTTTCTCGCGGTGCTGCAGGTGGATTGACCCATGCCCGGCAGCGGCGACCGCCCCCGGCGTCTGGGGTTCGATGCGGTGCGGGCCCTGCGCAACCGGACCGGCCTCGGCAATTACGCCCGGCTGCTGCTCCGCGGACTGGCCGACGTCGCCCCCGAGCGCGAACTGCATCTGTACACCCCGCGTCAGGCCGATCCCCGCTACGCCACCATTCCCGATGCCGTGGCCGGGCAGGTCCACCCGCCCGACTCGCCCTGGCGGGGGCCGGTCGCCCGCCAGCTCTGGCGAACCTTCCGCCTGGGCCGCGACATCCGGCGCGACGGCATCGATATTTATCACGGCCTGACCCAGGAGATTCCCCGCGACCTGCCGCGCACCGGTATTCGCTCAGTGGTGAGTGTCCCCGATCTGCTCTATCTCACCCGTCCGGAACTCTTCTCCGCCACCGACCGGCGTTCCTATCGCTGGCGCTATCAGTGGAGCGCTGAACACGCCGACCTGCTGATCGCCATTTCGACAGGAACCGCCCGCGATCTGGTGCGGCACTTCGCCGTCGACCCGGCCCGCGTGGTGGTGCTGCCGCCGGCTGTCGATCCCCGCTACACCGCACCGGACCTTGCCGCGCGCGGGAAGGCCACGGCGGCGCGGTTCGGCATCGGCGGCCCCTACCTGATCGTGGTGGGCACGTTGGAGCCACGCAAGAATCAGCGCCTCGCCCTCGACGCACGCGCGCTGCTGCCGGCCGATGCCCCGCGTCTGGTCCTGGTGGGACGCGATGGCGGCAGCGCCGCCGCCCTCGATCAGCACGCCCGGCGGATCGGCGTGAGCGACCATCTGACGATATTGAGCGACGTCGACGGCAACGACCTTCCGGCCCTGGTGGCGGGAGCCGCGGTGGCCAGTTACCTCTCCACCGGCGAAGGCTTCGGCATGCCGGTGGTGGAGGCGCTGGCCGCCGGCGTTCCGGTGGTCGCCACGGCCGGGGCCAACCTCGAAGATGCCGGCGGCGACGTCGCCCGCTACGTTCCAACCGATGATCCGGGTGCGCTGGCCGCCGCCTGGGTCGCGTTGCTTGCCGATCCGGCTCGCCGCGGCGACGCGGCGCGACGGCACGCGGCACAGTTTGATCATCGCACGCTGGCGCAGCGCCTGATTGCGATCTACGATGCGGTACATGCCGGGACGGCGCTCCCGACATTCGACTGAGACCTCTCGCACAAGGGCGGACCGTGGCCTGGGCACTCGGAATCGACATCGGCGGAACCAATCTGGTGGTCGCAGCCGTGGCCGACGATGGCCGCCTGGTGGGGCAGCAGTCCGAACCCACCGATCCGGCCCGCGGGCCCGATGCCATCGTGAGCGCGCTCGCCGCCATGGGCCGGCGGAGCTGTGACATCCTCGCCCGCGAAGTGCCCGGTGCCCAGGTGATCGGCCTCGGCGTCGGAGCCCCCGGCCCGCTCGACACCGCCAACGGCATCGTGCTGCTCACGCCCAATCTGGGATGGGTCAACATGCCGCTGCGCGACCAGCTCAGCCGGGCGCTCGACCTTCCCGCCACGCTCGACAACGACGCCAACTGTGCAGTGCTGGGCGAGGCCTGGGTCGGTGCGGCGGTGGGCCAGCGACTGGTCCTGGGCGTGACCATCGGCACCGGCATCGGCGGCGGACTGATCATCGACGGCCTGATCCATCACGGCGCCGCCGACTGCGCCGGGGAAATCGGTCACATGACGATCGACATGGACGGCCGCCGCTGTGGCTGCGGCAACTACGGCTGCCTCGAAGCCTATGCATCGGGCCCCGCCATCGCGATGCGCGCCATCGAACAGGTCCGCTCCGGTGCGCCCAGTTGTCTGGCCGAGCTGGTGGGCGGCGACCTCGAACGGGTCACCGCCCAGACCGTCTACCAGGCCGCGGCCCTGGGCGACGAGCTGGCCGGCGACGTCGTACGCGCCACGGCACAGTACCTCGGGGCGGGAATTGCCAACCTCCTCAATATCTTTAATCCCGACACTGTCGTGATCGCCGGGGGAGTGACCCAGGCCGGCGATCGACTCTTTGACCCGCTGCGACGCGCGGTCGCCCAACGGGCGTTCAAGCCGGCCGTGGATGCCTGTCGCATCGTCCCCGGCGCGCTCAATGGGCTGGCCGGCGTCTATGGTGCGGCGCGGGTGTTCTTCAATCACCACGAGGGCAGCCACTGATGCCACGACTCGGTGTGATCGGTTCGCTGGTCTGGGACGAGATCCACAGCCGCGATCCCCATGCAGCGCCGCTGCAGGAATGGGGCGGCATCGCCTACGCCCTCGCCGCTCTCGATGCGGCGCTGCCGCCCGACTGGCAGATCGTGCCATTGATCAAGGTGGGGCACGATTTCGCGGCCGAAGCCGGCCACTTTCTCGGCTCGCTCACCCGACTGCTGCCCGGCGCCCGCCCGGTGCTGGTGGCCGCCCACAACAATCGCGTGACACTGCGCTACGAGACCGGCGTGCGACGCTGTGAACACATGGCCGGCGGTGTCCCGGGCTGGACCTGGCCCGAGCTGGGTCCGATGGTGGCCGATCTCGACGCGCTTCATCTCAATTTCATCAGTGGCTTTGAGATGTGTCTCGGCACCGCCACGGCGCTGCGGCGCGGCTTCGCCGGACCGATCTATGCCGATCTCCACTCGCTCTTCCTCGGGCTGGCTCCCGATGGCGGCCGGACCATCGGGCCGCTGGAGCGCAGCGCCGAATGGTTCTCCTGTTTCGACATGGTCCAGGTAAACGAGGACGAAATGGCCCAACTGGGTGACGATCCGCTCGGCGTCGCGGCGCGCGCCCTCGACGCCGGCGTGTCGCTGCTGAATGTCACGCTGGGTGCCCGCGGCGCGGCCTACTTCGCCCGCCCCGGCTTCGCCGAGATGAGCGACCTGCGGCAGTCCTCCCCGACGGCGGCCGCGGTGCGGACCGCCCGGGTCGCGGCCCCCGCCGTGGAGGCCCTCGACCCCACCGGCTGCGGTGATGTCTTCGGCGCCACCTGCATGGCGCGGCTGCTGGCCGGCGATCCGCTTGAGACGGCACTCACCCATGCCAATCACGCGGCGGCCCGCAATGCCGCCTTCCGCGGTGCCAGCGGCCTGGCTGCCCACCTTCGCGGCGACCTGGTGCTGAGCTGATGCGGGTCCTGACCGTCCCCAGCCACCTCGATGACCGCAGCCTCGATGCGCTGGCGGCGTCGCTGGGTGACTGGCCGCCGACCGAGCCGATTCTGATCGATGCCCACGCCACCGAATGGGCCTCGCCGGCCGGCTTTACCGCGCTGCTCACTCTGGCCGACGCCATCGCCGACGCCGGCGGCCCTCCTCCCCGGCTGACGCTGCCCGCCAGCGAAAGCGTGACGTCGTACTGGGGCCGCACCGGCTTCATCCAGCACGCCGAATCGCGCTTCGAACTGCACGGCAAGATCCCGCGCCGCCGAGCCGACGCCCAGAGCGATGTGCTGCTGCCGGTCACCCCGATCCGCGAAGCCGCCGATGTCCATGGCGTGGTGGAACAGATCACCGATCGCGCGACACGGATTCTGCGCCAGGAACTCGACCTCGAAGCGTCGGTGGTGGGCGGGTTCGGCCAGTCCCTTGTCGAAGTCTGTCAGAACATTGTCGAGCACGCCGGTACCGGCGGCTGGGTGGCGGTGCATGTCTATAACTTTCGGCGTCGCATCGGCCGCCGCGCGGCGGTGATCGCCGTCAGTGATGCCGGCATCGGGTTCCGCCGCTCGCTCGAAGCCAGCCAGGCCAAGCGCTACGGCGATCGCTGGAGTGACGGCCTGGCCATCGAATCGGCCCTGGTCCACAACATCTCGCGCTTCCGCGATCCGGGACGCGGCCAGGGGCTGCACGGCACCAAGCGCTACCTCGCCCGCTGGCAGGGCAAGATCTCGATTCGCAGCGGCACCGCACGGGTCGCGATCGTGCCGGCATGGGACGATGAGCCACCGATGACCGAGGGGCTGCCGTGGTTCCCCGGATCGCAGGTGACCGTAGTCATTCCCGGCAAGGAGACGGCGGTATGACCGGCATGATCCCGCTCGATCGCGTCCTGCGCGAGGCGACCGACACCAACTACCGCCACCTGGTCACCCGGCCCACCGGCGTGGCGGTCCGCAACCGGGTGTTCCACGTCCTGCGCGACCATCCCCGGATGCAGGCCCTGCTCGACTTCTCCCGGATCGGTCTTCTCGATTTCAGTTGCGCCGACGAGGTGGTGGCCAAGCTGCTCCAGGCAATTCACAGCCTGCCGATCACCCGGGTGGTGCTGACCGGGGTGCGGGCCGACCACGCCGATGCGATCGATCAGGCGCTCGGTCGCCACGGCCTGACGGTGCTGGCCATCGACGGCGACAGCGGCGCCCCCCGCCTGCTGGGCGAGGTGCCCGATGATTGGCGCGACGCCTTCGCTCGGCTGCTGCTGGCCGACGCCCGGCACGATGCAGCCGGCATCGCCGCCCACTATGGCTGGCCGGTGGGGCGAGCCCACCAGGCACTCGAAGGCCTGGCGAGCTGCCACTGCGTCATCGGCTGCGACAATGATTGCTACGAACTGGGTGCCCTGACATGAGCCGCCGTCCCGGACGCTCCACCCTCGCCATTCACGGGCCGCCTCACCCGCGCCCGGTGGGAACGCCGTCCACCACACCGATCTATCAGAGCACCACCTTCGTCAATCCGGTGGGGTCCGACGAGGATGTGCTCTACACCCGCTACGGCAACAATCCCAACCAGGTCGAGCTGGCCCGCCGCTATGCCGCCCTCGAAGGCGCCGAACGGGCGGTGTTCCTCGCCAGCGGCATGGCCGCCACCTCACTGGCCCACCTCGCGGTGCTCGGCCCCGGCGATCATCTGGTGTCATCGCGCTGGATCTACGGCGGCACCCGCGCCCTGTTCGACACCGAGTTCGATCGACTCGGCATCGCCGTGACCTATGTCGATCCCGATCAGCCGCGGGAATGGCGCAAAGCGGTCCGCAAGACCACCCGGGCGATCTTCGTCGAGGCGATTACCAATCCGTTGATGCGGGTGATCGACATCCCCGCCATCGCCAAGGTGACCCACGACCGCGGCCTGGCCCTGCTGGTCGATGCGACTTTCGCCTCACCGGTGGCACTCCGCCCGCTCGAGGTTGGCGCCGACGTGGTGATCACCAGTGCCACCAAGTACCTCGGCGGCCACAGCGACGTCATCGCCGGCGCGGTGGCCGGCAGCGCCGCCGTGATCGATGAGGTGACCCGCTTGATGCGGCTGTGGGGCGCGGCCATCGATCCGCACGCCGCCTGGTTGATCGAACGCGGCATGAAGACTCTCGATCTCCGGGTCGAGCGCGCCACGGCCAATGCCCGGGCCATCGCCACCTGGGCGATGCAGCGTGAGGAATTCCTTGCCGTCCACTGGCCCGGCCTGCCCCATCACCCCGACCACGCGCTGGCCACCACGCTGCTCGACGGCTACGGCGGCATGGTGGGTCTGGTCCACCGTGGCGGCAGCGCCGCCGCCGCCCGCTTCCTCTCGCGCCTGAATGTGATCATGCATGCCCCGTCGCTGGCCGGCGTCGAATCGCTGATCAGTGAACCGCGGCTGACCTCGCACAAGGCGCTCAGCGCCGCCGAGCGAGCCGCCGTCGGCATTCCCGATGGCTTCGTGCGGCTCTCCTGCGGCTGCGAGAATGCGGAGGATCTGATCGACGACCTCGCCAATGCGCTCTGAGCTCCGCCTCCCCGCCGGAAGGACCCGATGATCCGATTTACCGATGTGGTCAAACAGTACGACGCCGGAGCGGGAGTGGCTCTGGCGCGGGTCTCATTCCACATCCGCCGCCACGATTTCGTCTTTCTGACCGGCCACTCCGGTGCGGGCAAGTCGACGATTCTGAAACTGATCCAGGCCGACGAACGCCCGACGAGTGGTGACGTGCGGGCGCTCGGCTTTCAGATTCCCGCCATTCGTCCCGATGAGATTCCCCGGCTCCGGCGACGCCTGGGCATTGTCTTTCAGGATTTCCGGCTGCTGACCGACCGCACCGCGGCGGAGAATGTGGCGTTTGCGCTCGAGGTCACCGGGGCACGCCCCGACGTGATCCCGCAGCGGGTGGCGCGGGTTCTCGACCAGGTGGGCCTGGCCCACAAGGGCGATGCGCTGCCGCGCGAATTGTCGGGCGGCGAACAGCAACGGGTGGCCATCGCGCGCGCGCTTGTCAACGATCCGGCCGTGCTGCTCGCCGACGAACCCACCGGCAATCTCGATGAACGGGCGACCCGCGGCGTCTATCAACTGCTGCGGGATATCAACGACGCCGGCACGGTGGTCGTGATGGCGACCCACAACCTCGAGCTGGTCCGCGCCGCCGGAAAGCGGATCCTCGAACTCCGCGACGGCAGCCTGGTGTTCGATTCCGCCGCCGATCAGGAGGTGGCGTCATGAGACTGCTCTGGCGCGAGGCCCTGCTGAGCTTTTCCCGGACCCGCAGTCTCTCGGTGCTGTCGGTCACGACCATCGCCTTCGCCCTGTTCGTCACCGGCCTGTTCGCACTTGTGGCGCTCAATCTGCGCGCCGCGCTGGGGCAGATCGAGGAGCGGGTCGAGATCATCGCGTTCGTGTTGCGGGGAACACCCTCGCAGGGGCTGGCCGTGGCGATGGACGATATCGCCGCCTTCCCCGAGGTGCTCACAGTCCGCTACGTCACCGAAGATGAAGCCCTGGAGCAGGCCAAGCAGGAGTTGGTCGAGTTCCGCGACGCCTACGAGGCAGTAGAAATCAATCCGCTGCCGCCGTCAATTGAGGTGCGGCTCAAGCCGGGCTTCCGCGATGCGGCTCATGTCAGCACCGTCGCCGAACGGCTGCGCGGATATCCCTTTGTCGACGACGTCCGCTTCGGCCAGGAATGGGTCGAGAAGCTCGATCGGCTCCGGACCATCGCCGCCGTCGTGGGCGGAGCGATCGGGCTGGCCTTCGCGCTGGTGTCGGTGGTCATCATCGGCGTCACCATTCGCATCACGGTGCTGCAGCGCGCCCGCGAGATTCATATCATGCGGCTGGTGGGAGCCACCGACTGGTTCATCCGCGGCCCCTTCCTGCTCGAAGGCGCGCTCAAGGGCTGTCTCGGCGGGCTGCTGGCCTATCTGCTGTGCTTTGCCGCCTATGCCGGCGTGACGTCGCCTCGACTGGGACTGGGCATCCGGATTGAATTCTTCCAGCCGATCCATCTGCTCGGGTTTGTCGTCTTCGGAATACTGCTGGGCCTGTTCGGATCGCTGGTCAGTGTCGGCCGGCAACTGAGGAAGGTGTGATCCACCGCGTCGGCCCCCTCCTGCTGCTCGGCGGCCTGCTGCTGGTGGGCTCGCCCCCGCCGCTCTGCGCCCAGACGGCGGCCGAGTTGCAACAGTCCCGCCAGCGGCTGGAGCAGATCCGGCGCGAGCGGGAAAAGCTTCAGACTCAGCAGCAGCAGTTGCAGGGACGGGTGACTGACGTCAATGCCCAACTGCGCAACATCCAGCGTCAGCGCGAGAACACCGGCGACCTGGTGCTCGAAATCGAAAAGCAGATCAGTGGTCTGGGATCACAACTGGATCAGAGTGCCGCCGAACTGGCGCTGGCGCAGGACAATCTGCTCGAACGCCGCGCCGTGCTGCAGCGACGGCTGGCCGACATTTACAAGCGCGGCCCGCTGCATACCGTCCAGGTCCTGCTGGCGGCCGAGTCCTTTGGCGACCTGCTGGCCCGCTACAAGTATCTCCACGTGACCTCGCGCCAGGATCGCGACCTGATGCTGGAGGTCGAGCGGCTGAACGAACGCGTCACGGCCCGCCGCGAGGAACTGCTGGGCATCCAGAACGAACTCGACAATCGCCGCCTGGAACGCGAGGCGGAACTGGAGCGCTACGGCCGACTCGCGTCGGAACAGCAGTCGACACTGCGCTCACTCCAGCGCAGCCGCAGCCAGACCGCCAGCCGTCTCACGGCACTGGAGCGGGATGAGGCCCGCGTCACCGAGGTGCTGGCCCGCCTGGAGCGTGCCCGCCGCAGCAATGCCCCGGCGGGAGCTGCCAATGCCCCGGGCGCCCTCACCACGGCCGATCTCGGCCGACTGGATTGGCCGGTCGAGGGCACCATCATCCATCAGTTCGGGCGGCAGCAACTCGATGCCGGCGGAGTGATTCGCTGGAACGGGATCGCCATCGGTGCCGCCGTGGGCACGCCGGTCAAGGCGGTCGAGGATGCGACGGTCTCGCTGGTCCAGCGCCTGGGCACCTACGGCCTGACCATCATTCTCGAGCACGGCAACGGCTACTACTCGCTCTACGGACAACTGAATACCGCCGCCGTTACCGCAGGCGATCGGATCACCAAGGGCCAGACCATCGGTACCGTGGGCGGCAACGGCTCCGACGAAGGCCCCCATCTGTATTTCGAGATCCGGGGGGAGAATCAGATCGCTCTCGACCCGATGACCTGGCTGCGCCGCGGCAGCCGCTAGGCGGCGATCCCGATCCGCTCACCATCCTGCATCTTGCCGCGCCCCAGCGCCGCCTCAACCAGACCGAAGAGATCCTCGGGCTGATGAACATCGGGGTGCGGGAATGTCACAATCCCGGCCGACAGACGACAGCGCACTCCCGGATGCAGTTCGCCCAATCCGGCAGCACTCATGTGCCCGCGAATTCGCTGCACCGTGCCGCGGGCTCCCTCGGCATCGGTCTGGGGCAGCAGCAGCACAAACTCCTCGCCACCATAGCGCGCCACATAGTCGGGCGACCGCAGCTCACGCTGGAACAGTCGACCCAAGTCTGCGAGGACCTTGTGCCCGCCATCGCGCCCCAGCCGATCATTGATGACCCGCATCGCATCAACATCAATCAATACCAGCGCAAAACCGGCGTGGTAGCGCCGCGCCCGCTCAAATTCATCGCGAAGTCGGCGATCCAGGGCATCGAGAGTACCGCAGCCGGTCAACTGATCGATCTCCGCCGCGCTGGCCTGACGCCGTGCCACTGCGGCGCGGCGCTCTTCGGTCTCCAGCAACCCGCTGACCGCCGCAACCGCCCGCTCGGCGAAGGCCACGTGTCCCGGCTGAAGCGGTCGTTCACCCACGTGGGTGCGCAGCACCAGCGTGCCGATCGGTCGCTCCTGCGGTGCCAGGACGATCGCCGCGACGGCATCGACAGCACGTTGGGAATCCTCGGTGCCGGGATCGGGAGCGGGCCCCGCAAGCTGGGGACACTCGCCGGTGCGGAAGTAGACAGTCGCTCGCTGCTCCAGCGCCGCCACCGCCTCGGGCCACCACGACAGCGGTGTCGCCGCGTCGCGCAGCTTGGGGATGTCGCTGGCCGCCACCAACCTCCCTCGCTCGGCGCCGAGCTGATGCAGCAGACAGGTCACTGAACGCAGCTCCAGCGCCGATGCAAGTCCGCGCACCAGAGCGTGCAGCATGTCGTCGCGGTACAACTCGCCCGCCACCTGCTGCAAAATGGAAAACAATCGCAGATCATGTCCCGCGGCCCCGTGGGAGCTGACCCGCGGCGACACCACCCGGGCCCAGAGGCGTGCCGCGAGCAGCGACGCCTCGCCCGGCAGCAACACGGCCTCATCGGCGCCGGTTTCTGCCGCCCGCACCAGATCCTCCGGTGTGCCACCGTTGATCAGCGCCACCACCTGCGCCCCGCTGGGACGCGCCGACGCCACGGCGTACAGGAGATCGGTGCAGTCGGCCGACAACTCGCCGCAGGTCACCACCACCAGCGCCGGTCGTCCCTGAATCTCATCGATGTCATCGGCCTCAACCACCTGAAAGCCGTAGCGCAACAGTTCGCGCTCCAAACCATCAGGACGGGCGTCGATCGCCCCGATCAGTACCACCACCGGACGCTGGCTGCTGCCACTGTAAGCCTGGCGCAGTGCGGCACCAGGTGGGGGAGAGTAGTTCACCAGATCCGTCACGTGCCCTCGTTTCAGGGAGTCTCACGAGTGCAATCCCGCGTCACCACCTGCCGTGACGCGCGGATGCAACACCTTGTCCCCCTCACCATCTCGCACGATTCGTACCCGAGCCGTCCGGCCCGCGCGATCCCGGCCCGCAAGGGCCAGCGGGTGACGTTTCACAATGAAATGGGGCGTTCTGCCAGCCGGGGGAGGCCGAAGCGGCCCCGGTGGCGCGCTGCTGAACAATCCGAAGCTGTTGCTGATTATGATCCGGCAGGTGACGGCGCTCGGGTCCGTCAGGTCTGCACTGCGTGCAGCGGGCGCGGTGCATCCTACCGGGCGCGATCGCAACCCATCGACAACCCCATGTGGCACCCACGGGAGACGACATGATCAGCAGCCATCGTCGGGCCTTGCCTCAGCCCAACCGCGGGGCGCACGGCGCATGAAGACTCATCATGGTTTCGGCCGCGTCGCGCTCATCGCCGGTTTGATCTGTCTGCCGGTCGCGCTGTCGGCTCAGGCCTTTGTGCGACTCGGCGGCGGCGTCACGGCCAGCAGTCGATTGGTGGGTGAAGTGATCCAGAACCCGATCGCGCTGAGACCGTCGCTGGCCGCCACCGGCGCAGCATTGATCGGCTG
The DNA here is from genome assembly GCA_965651715.1 of uncultured Gemmatimonadales bacterium. Classification (GTDB taxonomy): domain Bacteria; phylum Gemmatimonadota; class Gemmatimonadetes; order Gemmatimonadales; family GWC2-71-9; genus Palsa-1233. Next base: position 6,486 of record CBFGTB010000015.1, on the reverse strand, counting down.
GCGTCTGCCGAGCGGCTACCGCGTCGGCGTCGAGGCGCGCTATGCCACGGGAACCCTCGAGGTGCACGACGAGGGCAGCGCCGGCGACGACAACCTCACCGACCTGACAACACTTGAACTGGGCCTGCTGGCCGATGGACCGATCCGCGGCGCATTGCGCTGGGAAGTGACTGTGGGCATGCTGCGCTATCAACCCGATCAGGCCATCGGCCCGTTCCGCGATGGCTCGCCCGCGCCGCTGCTGCTGGGCGGCGGCTTGACCTGGACTCATCGGCTCGGCACCGACCTGGCCCTGGTGGTCGGTGGTCGGTTCGACTTCCATTCATTCACCACCGAGCGGCTCACACGGGCGGGCTATTCCAGCTCGCAGGGCGTCCGCCGCGGCGGCGTGACCCTGTCGCTGGAGCGAGGCTTCTGATGCCATCATTGCTGCGCACTGCGCCCCTGCTCCTCGCCCTCGTCGGTTGCAGCGACCTGCTCCCTCCCCCGGGCGTGGATCCCTATGAGTACCGCATCCCCGACGGCCCGGGCGGCGCGACCATGTCGTTCCACTGGCCCCGGGAATCGCTGCCGATCACCGTCTATGTGGCCGACGACAACCCGCTGCGTCCGGCGGTGCGCCACGCGCTGGATGTCTGGCAGGGCACCTTCGTCTACGGTGAAGTGCGTTTCGAGACCACCGCCGACTCGACCACTGCCGACATCATCGTCAGCAACGACGTCGCCACCAAACCGGCCGCAAGTAGCTGGCACCTCGCCGGGCGATTCGACGGCTGTCTCGGTCAGACCGACTTTGACGCCGATCCGGCAGCCGGCACGCTCAGGGCGCCCTTTCGGGTCCGGGTCTGGTCGCTGACCAGCCCGGGCAATCCGGCCCTTGCCGACTGCTTCGAGGCCACTGTGCTGCACGAGATCGGTCATGCGCTGGGCATCTTCGCGCACTCGCCCTACGGCGACGACGTGATGTATGTCAGCCCGTCGCGGCGGGATTTGTCGCCGCGCGACCGCGCCACCATCGAGGCGGCCTACCATCTGCCGAGCACCCTCCGCCTGGTCCGGTAGGTGAATCGCCGGATCGCGCTCGGCCTGATGCTGCTCACCGCATGTGAGCACAGCCCGGTCGGTGATCCGGTGATCGATCGCTGGACCGGACCCTGGAGCACGACGACGCTCACCCGGCTCACCCGTAACGGCGTCATCCCGCTGGGGCTGAGTGAGGACGGCACGCGGGTACTCTACCGGCAGCCGATCCGCCATCATATCAACGGTCCCAATCAGGCGTCATCCTACCGGGACACGCTCGACGTCTGCCTTCGGATGCTTCCGGCAACCGGAGGAAGCGGCGTATTCGAATATTGTGACGAAGCGCCGGGACAGTCCGATTCACTCAACAATATCGTGAGCGCCGCTGTCAGCCAGACCGGGGCATTACTCTATGTGACAGCCACCGGACCGGTCGACACCAATACACCGGTGCGCGAGCATTGGGATCTCCAACTCGCCGATGTCTCGTCGCCCGGTGCCCGGCACCATCTTCTTGCGCTCTATCGCGACAGCATTGGCCACCCGGTCGTTCCGGCCGGTACCGTCAATGATCTTGTCAATATCCTCTGGACCGGCCCGACCACCTTCGCTGCGATCGGCAACTACATGCGACCGTCGACGGCTTCCACGCCTCGGCGGGAGTATGTCGCGGTGGTGCGCGGCATGATTTTGACGGACTCCGCGATCATCGCGCCACTTGCTCTTGACCTGACCGCCCCGCGACTCGGACCCGGTCCGGTCGGGACGTTTCTGGTGAGCGACACCGATCTTCTGGTCCGCGCCGTTGACCGGAGCGATGGTCATGTTCTCTGGCACAGTGCCGTGCCGCCGGAAGCTGATCGTGAGCTGGTCGCGGTCGGCTGTGTCGGCGCCACCTGCCTCGCCCTCAGCCGGGATGGCACCGACGAGACGACTCGCTACTGGCGACTCGATCCTGCCGGCGGGCCCGCCACACCGCTGACCAGCGTCCCGCTTCCCGCCAATGCGCTGGCCTGGATCTCGCCGGCGGACGGGGCGCTGATCGTGGCCGACGGCATCAGTCTCTACCGGATGGCGTCGCCGTTGACCCGGTAAACCGTCACCGATTTGCCCCGGCGCGGGGATCGCCCCATTTTGCGGGACTGCCGAGCGGCGGTCTGGTCCCGTCGCCGGTTCCTCATTGCCGGAGACATGATGAGCGCGAGTTCTACTGCCCTGCCCCCCGCCCCCGATTGGGTTCACCACGACGGTTTGATTCAGTGGGTTGCCGACATGGCTGCGCTGACCCGCCCAGCCGCAATTCACTGGTGCGACGGCTCCCAAGCCGAATATGATGCCCTCTGCGCTGCGATGGTCGAGAGCGGCACCCTGATCAAGCTGAACGAGACAAAGCGTCCCAATTCCTATCTGGCGCTCTCCGATCCGGCCGACGTGGCCCGGGTCGAAGGCCGCACCTTCATCTGCAGCAAGCGGAAGCAGGACGCCGGCCCGACCAACAACTGGGTCGATCCGCGCGAGATGCGCGCCACGCTCCAGGGATTGTTCGATGGCTGCATGGCCGGGCGCACGATGTACGTCATCCCGTTCTCAATGGGGCCGGTGGGCTCGCCGCTCTCCTATATCGGTGTTGAGCTGACCGATTCACCCTATGTGGCTGTCAACATGCGGATCATGACCCGGATGGGACGCCATGTTCTCGACGCACTGGGCGACGGCGAGTTTGTCCCCTGCATGCATTCGGTGGGCGCCCCGCTGGCGCCGGGCCAGGCCGATGTCTCCTGGCCCTGTAACGCCGACAACAAGTACATCGTGCATTTCCCCGAGGATCGTGAGATCTGGTCCTACGGCTCGGGGTACGGCGGCAACGCCCTGCTCGGCAAGAAGTGCTTTGCCCTGCGGATTGCCTCGGTCATGGGCCGCGACGAGGGCTGGATGGCCGAGCATACCCTGATTCTCGGCGTCGAGGATCCGAAGGGGCAGAAGACCTACGTCGCGGCCGGCTTCCCCAGTGCCTGCGGCAAGACCAACTTCGCCATGCTGATTCCGCCCGAGGGGTACCAGGGCTGGAAGGTCACCACCGTCGGCGACGACATCGCCTGGGTTCGGCCCGGTCCCGATGGGCGCCTCTACGCGATCAACCCCGAGGCGGGCTATTTCGGCGTCGCGCCGGGGACATCGTATGAGACAAACCCCAACGCGATGCGCACCATCGAGTCGAACACCATCTTCACCAATGTCGCCCTCACCGATGACGGCGACGTCTGGTGGGAGGGGATGACCAAGGAACCGCCCGCTCACCTGACCGACTGGCGCGGCAACTCCTGGACCCCGGAGTCGACCACCCCGGCCGCGCATCCCAACGCCCGCTTCACCGGCCCGGCGTCGCAATGCCCCTCGATCGACCCGGCCTGGGAAGATCCCGCCGGCGTGCCGATCAGCGCCTTCATCTTCGGCGGCCGCCGCGCCAGCACGGTTCCGCTGGTGCATCAGGCCTTCAACTGGAGCTTCGGCGTTTACCTCGGCGCCACCATCGGCTCGGAGACCACAGCCGCCGCCGCCGGAGCCACCGGAGTCGTCCGGCGCGATCCCTTCGCCATGCTGCCCTTCTGCGGCTATCACATGGGCGATTACTTCAACCACTGGCTCCAGATGGGGCGCGGCCTGGCCGAACCGCCGCGGATCTTCTGTGTCAACTGGTTCCGCAAGGATGACAACGGCAAGTTCATCTGGCCCGGCTACTCGCAGAATATGCGAGTGCTGGAGTGGATCGTCGGGCGGGTTCGCGGGCGCGCCGCCGGCATCGAGTCGCCGATTGGCTGGATGCCGCGCTACGAAGACCTGCGCTGGGACGGCCTCGACTTCCCCAAGGAGCGCTTCCTGGCGCTGATGGACGTCGATCGCGAACAGTGGAAGCAGGAACTGCTGGGACACCGCGAACTGTTCGAGCGACTCTATGATCGCCTGCCCCAGGAATTCATGGCCATGCGCGAGTTGATTCTCTCGGCCCTGTGGCGCAGCCCGGAGCATTGGAGCCTGGAGCCCGAGCGGGTCTGATCCCGGTTCACCGCCCCGCCTTCGGTCACCGACCGGAGGCGGGGTACCCCGCTGCCATTAGCTTCCCCTGCCATGATCCCACCGTCATTTGAGGTCATCCGCGACCCGCTGTGGGACAATATCCCGCTGGAACCGATCGCGGTCGCCTGCCTCGACACGCCGGCCGTGCAGCGGATGCGCTACGTCCGTCAGCTTGGTCACGCCTTCCTCGTCTATCCGGGCGCGACCCATACCCGTTTCGAACACGCGCTCGGCGCCTATCATCTGGCGCGGCGCGCCCTGGCGGCACTGGAGCAGCGAGGCGACCTGAGCGATGTCAGCGAGGAAGAACGCCTCGCCGTCAGACTCGCCGCCCTGCTGCACGACATCGGTCACTACCCCTTTTCTCACGCGCTGGAAGAGGCCGGCTTCCCGCATCACGAAGATCTCGGCACCGCCCGGCTGTCACAGGGGCGACTGGGCGAGCTGTTGCGCGCCGCCGGCGGCGAGCAACTGATCCACGCCATCGCCGACCTGGTCCGCGGCCGGTCGGGCTCGGCCCTCGGCGGGCTGGTCTCGGGCTCGCTCGACCTCGACAAGATCGACTACCTCTCCCGCGACGCCCGCAACTGCGGCGTCCCCTACGGCACGCTGGATGTCGATCGGCTGCTGGCGTCGTTGACGCTGGTCGGGCCGCCCGACCAGCGCGAGGTCGGGGTCCACGAAAAGGGAGTCAGCGCGCTGGAGAGCATGCTGTTCGCCAAGTATCAGATGTACCGCAATGTCTACTGGCACCACGCGGTTCGGAGCGCCACCTGCATGTTCAAACGGGCAGTGCGGCAGGCCGTCAGGGCGGGAGTCACCGATGCCGCCGCGCTGGCCGACGCCACCGACGACACCCTGCAGGCCATCCTGATGCGGGCCGACACGACCGGCTTGGCCCGCGCCCTCCGGGAACGACGGCTCTATAAGCGGGCGCTGGATCTGCCGGCCACCGAGGTGGGCGAGCTGCCCGACTGGCTGGCCGACGATCCCGACCGGCTCGAAGCGGCAGAAGACGCCGTGGCGAGCGACATGGGCCTCGCACCCGGTGAGGTCTTGATCGACTTCCCATCCCGCAGTTCGATGCTCGGCGTCGACCTCCCGCTGCTGACCCGAGCGGGCACCATCGAGCGACTCACCGACCAGGGGCGCACCGGCCAACTGGGCCTGCCGCGGGTCGCCGATGAACTGTACCGCAGCGCCCGGCGACTCCGGATCTTCACCGCCCAGCCACGCAGCGAATCCCGGGTTCCCGACCTGCTGCGGCAGTAACTCCCCAACAACTGACGGTTGGCACGCCATTTCTGTTGCGCTGCCACAACAAGTGATGTAATGACGTCACATGACTGTGGCGTCAATCGACTTGGGGTCTCGCGTCAAACGGGAAGATCTGTTGTATTCACTCTACCTTTCCACGCAACAGTCTGTGGCACAGACGCTGCCTCATGCGAGACACACCGATCGCTACCTGGTTCACCCCTCCAACACTCGGAGTCTCGATGAAATCCATTCGTAGCATTTTCGCCGCAGCCGGTATCCTTCTCTCGGGCGCGACCGAAGCGGTGAGCGCGCAGTTCGCCGGTTTCGACTGCGTCTCTGGCCCCTTCACCGGCAGCGTCGCGATCGCTGACGGCTATGCCGGCTTCTCGTGGGACAACTTCTACACCGTCGACGGCGCCGCCGCCTCCGACTTCTTCGTGCTTGCTCCGGGATACGCCAACGGCGTTGTCTCCGCGCCGTGCGTGGCTTTGAACGGCTATGGCGGGGATGCCTCCATCACGTCGGCCACGCCGTTCACCTTCAACGGCGGCTTCTTCACCGCCGCGTTCTATGAGGACCTCACGCTCGACATCACCGCCTTTTCCGGATCGAATCAGGTCTTTCAGACGGCGATGATCCTCAACACGTCGACGCCTCAGGAGTTGTCGGTGACCTGGGACGGAATCGACCGGATCGAGTTCGCGAGCGGCGACGGCAACCTGGGCAGTCAGTTCGTCTTCGACAACTTCCGCTTCAACGGTGCGACGGATCCCAGCACCAGCACCGTCCCCGAACCGGCGACTATGACATTGCTGGCCACAGGACTGGCCGGATTGGCGGCAACACGGCGGCGGCGCACGACAACCTGATCGTCACGCCACCACCGACACGAGCGGGCCGGTTCCCCCGGGGGAGCCGGCCCGCATTGCCTCAGGGCCTCGCGGAGCCCTTCGCGGTTCCCCCCACAGACAGGAGCGGAACCACGACCACACGCCACTGACCGCGAAGTGAGCGGAACCATTCGCGGCCCTTCGCGTCCATTCGCGGATCACCCGACAAAAGCGGAACGGAACCAGACCACACGCCACTGACCGCGAAATGAGCGGAACCATTCGCGGCCCTTCGCGG
>CBFGTB010000014.1:0-28173 GCA_965651715.1 uncultured Gemmatimonadales bacterium | reverse complement strand
GTGCTTGTCGGCTTCAGCCGACGCCTTCGCCGAGCCGCGGGTTTACCCGCGGGCCACCGACGCCTTCGCCGAGCCGCGGGTTCACCCGCGGGCCACCGACGCCTTAGCCGAGCCGCGGGTTTACCCGCGGGCTCCCGCGGGCCTCCGCGGGCCCCGCGCTCTCCCCCATCGCTGACGATCGTTCTATACTTAGCTGTCTCCTCCTACAATTCGGATGTCGCCCATGTTTCAGCTCTTTCCCCGGCGTGACGAATACGATGTAGTGATCGTCGGTTCCGGTGCCGGCGGCGGCATGGCCGCCTACGAACTGACCCAGGCCGGTGCCCGGGTCTGCCTGCTCGAGGCCGGAGTCCCCTGGGACAACACCCGCGACTCCGCCATGCTGATGTGGCCCTGGGAAACCGATCGCCGCGGCGGGAGCACCCGCGAGAAGCCGTTCGGCGAACACGATGCCTGCATCGGCGGCTGGAACATCGACGGCGAGCCATTCACCACGGCTCCCGGGACCCGCTTCAACTGGTGGCGGGCCCGCATGGTGGGCGGACGCACCAATCACTGGGGCCGGATCTCGCTCCGCTTCGGGCCTGACGACTTCCAGCACAAGTCAATCGACGGCCTGGGCGATGACTGGCCGATCAGCTACGACGATATCAAGCCGTTCTACGATGATGTCGATCGCCTGGTCGGGATCTTCGGCAGCAATGAGGGCCTCCGCAATCATCCCGACGGCATTTTCCTGCCGCCGCCCGAGCCCCGCTGCTGGGAACACATCGTCAAGCGGGCGGCCGATCGTCAGAACGTGACATGCATTCCGTCCCGGCTGTCGATCATCACCCGCCCGCACAACGGCCGCCCCAGTTGCCATTACTGCGGTCAGTGCGGTCGCGGCTGCGCGGTGAATGCCAACTTCTCCTCGACCAATGTGCTGATCGCGCCGGCCCTGCGAACCGGCCTGCTGACGCTGGTGACCGGCGCGATGGCGCGCGAGGTGACCACCGGCAGTGACGGCCGGGCCCGCAGCGTGATCTATATCGACACCGCCACGGGCGAGGAGCGCGAAGTGGCAGCCAAGGTGGTGGTGTTGGCCGCCAGCGCCTGCGAGTCGGCCCGGCTGCTGCTCAACTCCAGCTCGAGTCGCCATCCCCACGGCCTGGCCAATTCGAGCGGCGTGGTCGGTCGCTACATCACCGATACCACCGGCACCGACGTCAGCGGCTTTGTGCCGGCACTGATGGATCAGCCGCGCCACAACTGCGACGGGGTGGGCGGCGCCCATCTCTACATGCCCTGGTGGCTCGATAACGCCAAGCTCGATTTCCCCCGCGGCTACCACATCGAGATCTGGGGCGGCATGGGCATGCCCGGCTACGGTTTCATGGGCGGGATTCAGAACCATTCGGGCGGCGGCTACGGCTCGGCCCTCAAAGACGAGTACCGCAAGTACTACGGCACCAGCATCGGTTTCTCCGGTCGGGGCGAGATGATCCCCAATGAGAACTCCTACTGCGAAATTGATCCGACTACCGTGGATCGATTCGGGATTCCGGTGCTGCGCTTCCACTGGGAATGGTCCGACCACGAATACCTGCAGGTCAAGCACATGCAGGAGACCTTCCGCGCTCTGCTGGCGGAGATGGGCGCCGAAGTGCGCTCGACCATGCCGACCCGCGAACAGGGCTACGGCATCTCGACCGGCGGATCGATCATCCACGAGGTCGGCGGGGTCCGCATGGGCAGCAATGCCGAGACGTCGGCGCTTGACGCGAATTGCCGAGCATGGGACTGCCCCAATCTCTTCGTGGCCGACGGCGGCCCGTTCGTGACTCAGGCCGACAAGAATCCGACCTGGACCATTCTGGCGCTGTCAATGCGCACCTCACGTCACATTGTGGCGGAACGGAAGGCGGGACGACTGTGAGCGAGACCACACCCGAGGGAATGACCCGGCGCGAACTGGTGGCCTGGGCGGCCACCATCAGCGCCGGTGCCGCGCTGCACCCCACCCCGGCCCACGCCGCCGAAGCCATGCGGGTCTCGAGCGCCGCACGACAGGCGGGCCGCTACGCGCCCCGGATCTACACCGCCCACGAATGGGAAACGGTGAGGATGCTGGTGGATTACATCTTCCCCGCCGACGCCACATCCGACTCGGCGACTGCCGCGGGCGTGCCGGAGTTCATGGATACCATGCTCTTTCTCGAGGCCGGGATGCGCACCGCCCATCGCGGTGGGCTGGGCTGGCTCGATCACACCTGTCGCGAACGCTTCGGCCAGCCCTTCGTCGGCTGCACCGACGCCGAACGGCGGGCCATGCTCGACGACATCGCCTGGCCCGATCGCGCCCCGGAGGCCTATAGCGCCGGTGTGCGCTGGTTCAACAGCCTGCGGGATTTCGCGGCCAGCGGCTACTGGACCTCCGAAATCGGAGTGGCGGCCATCGGCTATCAGGGCAATACCCCGGTGATGGAGTGGCGCGGCTGCCCGGCCGCCAATCTCAATCGGCTGGGCTTCTGAGTCCCGATGGATTCGGGAACTCTCCTCCGGACTTCAACAGCAGAACTGTGATGACCCGCTCCTCAGCTCGACTCGGTGTCGGCTTCGTTGGCTCCGGCTTCAATACCCGGTTCCATATCCAGTCCTGGCAGAACGTGCGCGAGGGCGATGTGTTGGGCGTCTGGAGTCCTCACCGCGACCACGCCGCCAGCGCCGCCGCTCTGTCCCGCACGCTCGGTACCGGTGAGGCCAAGGCCTATCGGTCGATCACCGAGATGGTGGCCGACCCGGCGATCCAGGCCATCTGGCTCTGCGCCCCCAATCACACCCGGATCGAAAACATCGAGGAGATCTGCGATGCGGTGCGCTCCGGCAAGGGTGAACTGATCGGCATCGCCTGCGAAAAGCCGTTGGCGCGCACCGTGCGCGAGGCCCGCCAGATCGAGAAGATGGTCGCCCGCGCCGGCCTCAAGACCGGCTACCTCGAGAATCAGCTTTTCTCTCCCGGTGTCGTCAGGGGGCGCGAACTGATCTGGGCCCGCGGCGCGCGCACCACCGGCCGACCCTATCTCTCCCGGGCAGCCGAAGAGCATTCGGGGCCCCACGCCGCCTGGTTCTGGCAGGGCGACAAGCAGGGCGGGGGCGTGCTCAACGACATGATGTGCCACTCGATCGAGGTGATCCGCTTCCTGCTCACCGAGCCTGGGGCCGCCCGCGAGAGCCTCACGCCGGTGTCGGTGTCGGGCCGGATCGCATCGCTCAAGTGGAGTCGCCCGGAATACGCCCGCCAGTTGCGTGAGCGCTATGGTCGAGCTGTCGACTACCGCCGACGTCCCAGTGAAGATTTTGCCTCGGTCACCGTCACCTATCGGACGCCCGAAGGGTTGGAGGTCATCGGCGAGGCATCGACGTCGTGGAGCTTCGTGGGCGCCGGGCTGCGACTCTCCGGCGAACTGCTCGGGCCGGAGTATTCGATGAGTTGGAATACGCTCAACTCGGAACTCAACTGCTTCTTCTCACGCGAGGTGATGGGCGCCGCCGGTGAGGATCTTGTCGAGAAGCAGAATGCCGAGATGGGCCTGATGCCCGTGGTGCCGGACGAGGCGTCAGCCTATGGTTATGCAGCGGAGAATCGGCACTTCTGCCGGGTCTTCCTCGGGCACGAGGAGCCGCTGCTGACCTTCCACGACGGAGTCGAGGTGGTGCGTATGCTGATGGCGGCCTACATGAGTGCCGAGCAGGGCAAGACTCTCACACTCCCGCCGCGCGGCCTCGACAGCTTCGTCCCGGCAGTCGCGAGGGGCACATGGGACGGGTGATCGAGCAGCAGCTCGGCGAGCTGCCCCACGAAATGACAAGCACCGGATTCGATCTCGCCGGATACCGCATCGTGCAACATCTGGGCGTTGTGCGCGGCGTGGTCGTCCGTTCGCGCAGCATCTTCGGCACAGCATTCGCCGGCCTGCAGACCCTGGCCGGCGGCAACATCTCACTCTTCACCGGCCTGGCCGAACGGGCCCGCCAGCAGGCCTTCGAGACCATGCTGCATCAGGCGCATCTGGCGGGCGCAAACGCTGTCATCGGGGTCCGCTACGACGCAAATGACATCATGAAGGGCGTGACCGAAGTGCTCTGCTACGGCACCGCGGTGATCGTCGAGGTCAGCGAATAGCCGGCCGACCGATGATTCCGGCACGAATGTTGTAGCACGACGACCCCGATCGACTCCAGCAACCCCAGCCGTCTCCTTGGGAGGCTCCAGCGGCTGGGGTTGTTCGTATCCCTCTCCTCGGTGAGCCGGTTTGCCGCCCCGCTGCGCGTGTGATCCTACCCCGCCCTCCGACCGATTCGTCGGCCGGCGGCAGTTCGGGATCCACAGCAAGGAGAGTCATCATGAAATCGAAGTACGCTCTGTCCGCCGCTGTCCTGGCGGCAGCGGTGACCCTGCCGAGATCGGCGTAGACGCTGATCTACCAGGGCGACTACGCCGCAGGCAGCATCTGCAGCGTCAAGCAGCCGAGCCTGTTCGGCGGCTGCGTCATGTACGACAACTTCACGGTCAGCGGCGACGGCTGGAATGTGACAGGCCTGTTCGGCAACTACTTCCAGGTGGTCGGAACCGATCCGTGGACCACGGCCTATTGGGAGATCCGCAGCGGCATGTCGCCGGGCAATCCCGGCACCCTCCTCTGGGGCGGTGAGAGCGCCGTGGTCGCTGCCACGCATGTGGCAAACGGGGGCGGGTTCAGCTCGTCCGACGGCACCGACTATGTCGGCTACCGGGCCACGCTGACCCTGCCCGAGACCTTCCTCGCCGCCGGTGACTACTGGGTCGGCATCGCGCCGATCGTCGCCAACAGCCCGCCGGGAGTGTTGGGAGCGTATCTGGCCTACACCAACGGCAGCGGCGGAATCAACAGCCAGGTGGATGGTGCCGGGTTGTCGTTCATCAACTACTCCTCGGATTACGCCGCCTCCGGCCATGACTACTCGTACGGCATCTTGGGAACGCTGGCCGATGCTGGTGGGTCGGGGCCCAATCCTGATCCCGGCCCGGGGCCGGGACCCAATCCACCGGGATCGACAGTACCTGAACCGGCCACGATGACACTGCTGGCCACCGGCATGGCAGCACTGGCCGGAGCGCGCCGCCGCCGTCGCTGAGCCGTGCGATCGTCCGGCGGGGCTCAACTCCCGCCGGATGATCGATCGGTTTGCCCGTCGCCGGATCGTGGCGTAGTATAGGACTCTCCCTTTGGTCCTTCTCCGCCGCACAGCCACGATCCTGGAGCCGTCCCTGTGACTCATTCATGCTGGTCATCAGCGTTCACCCGAGGCGCGGCATCGCTGCTGCTGCTCGGCCTTCTCGCCCTCCCCGCTTCGGCCCAGACGCTGGCGTACAACGGCGACCCCAACGTGCTCGATGGAGCCTACGGCGCGGCGACCGGCAGTTACGAGATGATGACCTTCGTGCCGTTTGACGTGGGTGGCTCCGGCTGGCACGTGGGCGGGATGTTCGGAACCTATTACGGCGCACCCGGCACCACCTGGGACACCGCTCGCTGGGAGGTTCGTCAGGGTGTGACATCCACAGGCGACGGCTCACTGATTCTGTCGGGGACCAGCGCGGCGAGCCAGGAGTATGTTGGCTCGATCTACGATGTGGTGGGCTACCACAGCGCCATCACCGATCTCAACCTCATGCTGGCGCCGGGACGCTACTGGTTCGGCATGGCGCTGAACGTCATCGGGCCGCTGTCGGGATTTCCCTTCCTGTTTTCGACCGACGGCACCGGCGCCATCAATCCCACTGTGGCCAGCAGTGTGACCCGGGTGTCAGGATACGGTGACACCATCTTCGGCATTGCCGCCCAAGGCAGCACAGTCTCGTTCGGTGTGACGGCGTGGCGGCCGGCCTCGACAGTACCCGAGCCGGCAACGCTGACGCTGCTGGCCAGCGGCATGGTGGGCATCGTCTCGCTCCGCCGTCGTCGCGTCTGACAACAGGGGGATTCCCGGGGAGCGGCAGTCATCCCGCTCCTCAGGAATCAGCCGACGGCCTCCGCCAGTCGCCGGATCCGATCCGGGTCACCGCGGAGTGAGGCGTGGACGGCGTGGACCCCGGTCGCGGTAACCAGATCGCTGACCATCTCGGGGCGCACGCCTCCGCCGGCCATGATGTCGATCTGTCCGGCGGCTCGCGTCACCAAGCGAGCCAGCGACGCCCGGCCATCCCAGGCCGTCCCCTGATCGGTCCCTGCGGTCAGGATCCGATCGAAGCCGTACTCAATCAACGTATCGAGCGCCGTATCGGGGTCGCGCACCTGATCGAAGGCGCGATGAAAAACGATGTCGATGTCATCGCGGTGCAGTGCGATCTCGATCAGGGCGTCGATGTCGATCTCTCCCGCCGGTGTGAGCGCACCCACCACCACTGTGGTCGCGCCGAGTGCCACAGCGTGGTCCACATCGCGGGCCATCACTCGGCGCTCATCGCGCGAATAGCAGTAGTCGCCGCCGCGGGGGCGGATCAGCGGGCACACCGGGATCTCCACAGTGTCGAGCAGAAAGCTGAGCAGGCCATGGGACGGCGTCGTTCCGCCGACATGCAGATTGTCGCAGAGCTCCAGCCGCGCTGCGCCGCTGGCGATGGCGGCGTCGGCACTGCGGAGATCCTCGACACAGGCTTCGATCAGAATCGTGCGGGGCATGCCGCAATATCGCAGCATCAGATCGGGTGATCCAGTCGGCGCGGGCGAGCCGATCGACTCGCCCGCGCCAGCGGAGACCACCTGCTAGAGCGACCAGCCGCTGCGATAGGTCGGATGCAGCCACTCGTCGGGGACTGTGGTGATCAGCTTGCCGTCGTCGGCTAGGTCGATCGCCTGGCCGGCCCGGACCGCAATGCAGCCATAGAGGACCATCTCGGTGAGCGGCCCCGAATGCTCGGCGAAGTTGCTCTTCGGCGCCGGTCCCTTGCCGCTGATCGCGTTGATCCACTCGGCGTACACCCCCGGCGAGCGGGGATACACGATCTTCGGTGGTGACTTGACGAACTGGGCGTGGCGGGTCGGATTGAGAATCCGGCAGCCGTCGCCGTAGGCGTCGGCGATCATCGCACCTTCGGTGCCGACCCACATCTGTCCGCCGACCTCGCCCACCGGCCAATCGTCGTACGGTCCCAGCTCGGGCGGCTTGGGCGGCCAGAGCGAGCCATCGCGCCAGACCACCTTGACGGCAGGGCGTGAGCCGCGGGCCGGGAATTCGTACTCGATCCGTGACTGCTTGGGCGCCGTTTCCTCGAAGAGCTGAGTGCTCTCCGGCGTGATCCGGCGGGGATGGCGCAGATCGAAGGTCCAGAAGGCCGCGTCCATGGCGTGACAGGCGATATCGCCCAGAGCGCCGGTGCCGTAGTCCCACCAGCCGCGCCAGCGGAAGGGCGCGTAGGCGGGATTGTACGGCCGCTCCGGCGCGGGACCCTGCCAGAGATTCCAGTCGAAGGTCGGCAGCGGGTTGTGGGCCTCGGTGGGTCGATCCATGCCCTGCGGCCAGATCGGGCGATTGCTCCAGTAGTGGATCTCGCGGATCTCACCGATCGCGCCCGCCTCATACCACTCCCGAATGATCCGGGTGCCTTCGCCGGCATGTCCCTGGTTGCCCATCTGGGTTGCCACGCCGGCGCGGCGGGCCTCGTCCATGACCACCCGCACCTCACCCAGGGCGCGGGTGAGCGGCTTCTGGCAGAACACCGCCTTGCCCGCCCGGAGCGCCATCACGGTGGCGGCAGCGTGGGAGTGATCCGGGATCGAGATGCTTACAGCATCGATCTGATCGCCCATCTCGGCGAACATCTCGCGGTAGTCCTTGTAGCGTTTGGCGTCGGGGAATCGGCCAAAGTTCCGGCGACCCGAGCGCCAGTCGACATCGACAAGCGCCGCGACCGACGCCCCGGCCTTGGCAATGCCCTGAACATCGCTGTCACCCTTGCCGCCGATGCCGATGGCGGCGTAGCGCACCATATCGCTGGGCGGCGTGAAGCCCCGCCCCAGCACGTGGCGCGGCACGATGTGAAAGGCGGCGCCCAGCGCCGTGGCGGATTTCACAAAATGACGTCGGTTGGACATGAGCACTCCTCATGGATTCCGGGGGGAACGACGGGACGAATCGGCACTCATCCGGGAACGGCGGGCGCCTGTGGTGACGACGCTGTGCCGCTGCCGGGGCGGAACAGCAGCGCAAACAGGACGAAGATGGCCAGCGCTCCGGCCGCCGGGATTCGCCAGATCGCGGCCCAATCATGTCGACCGTCGGCCAACACGTGGGCGTCGACGATCCGGCCGCTCAGCCACGCGCCGACAAAATTGCCAACCCCAAGGGTGACCAGGGCGATGAATCCCTGCGCCGCGGCGCGAATCCGGGGGCCGGCCTGCTGATCGACATAGAGCTGGCCGCTCACAAAGAAGAAGTCATAGCACACGCCGTGCAGCAGCAGGCCGATGTAGATCATCCAGATGCCATCGGTCGCGTCCCCGGAGCCGAAGAGGAAGTACCGGGCTGCCCAGGCCAGCATGGCCACCAGCAGAATGATCTTGATGCCCAGCTTGCGCAGGGCCACGCCCACCAACAGCATGAAAAACACCTCGCTCATCTGGCCGAGGGTCATCCGGGCCGCCGCATTGGCCACACCGATTTCGTTGAGAAACGGATTGGCGAAGGCGTAGTAGAACTGCAGCGGAATACAGAGCAGGAACGAGCCCAGAATGAACACCACGAACGAGGGATCACGCAGCAGCGCCAGGGCGTCGAGTCCCAGGGCATCCCGCGCTGAGAAGGCCCGTCCGCGCGCCGGCGGCGGGGTGTGAGGCAGCATCAGCAGTGCATATCCCGCCAGCACCAGCGAGGCGGCCGCGGCGATCAGAATCGGCATCACCGTCGCCTCGTCGAGCCAGGCGCCGATCACCAGACCCACCACGATCCAGCCGATCGTGCCCAGCACCCGCACGCCGCCGAACTGTCCGGTCGGGTCGCTCAGATTGCTCATCGAGATCGAATTGGTCAGCGCCAGCGTCGGCATGAAGCAGAGCGAGTAGGCCAGCATGCCGAGGTACATCGCACTGAACGAGTCGAGGGTCGAGACGTACCACAGCAGGGCGGCGCCGAGCAGATGGAGCAGCGCCAGGATCTTCTCGGTGGGAAAGAATCGGTCGGCCACCATGCCGACGAAGAAGGGTGAGACAATCGCGGCCACGGCACTGGTGCCGTAAATCAGCCCGATCTGGGCGCCGTCGAATCCCAGGTGCTGGCCGAGGTAGGTCCCCAGCGTGACGGCCCAGCTCCCCCAGATGAAGTACTGCAGAAACATCATCACCTGCAGACGCAGTCGTGCGCTCATCATCGCTCCCGGATCTTGATGTTACGGTACCAGACGCTGTCGCCGTGGGATTGCAGCCCGATGTAGCCCCGTCGGGTGCGACCAAACGTTACCCATTCCTTGAACTTGCTCGCCGCGATCAGCTCGCGGGTTCGGTCGCTGTCAAAGTCGACATCGTGGATCTTGACATCGTTGAGCCAGACCTGAACCCGGCCGCGATCGGTGCTGATGAACAGTCGGTTCCACTCGCCAGTGGGTTTGACCAGCGCGGGGTCGGCGGGATAGAGGTCATAGATCGCCCCGCTGGCGTTGAGCGGTGTGAGATCGGGGTAACTGACATTGTCGATGATCTGGATCTCGGGGGCATTCTGATAGGCTTCGGCGCTGGCCTCATGAGCCCAGAAGAACACACCGCTGTTGGCGTGGCGGGCGACCTT
Organism: uncultured Gemmatimonadales bacterium; assembly: GCA_965651715.1. Taxonomy (GTDB): domain Bacteria; phylum Gemmatimonadota; class Gemmatimonadetes; order Gemmatimonadales; family GWC2-71-9; genus Palsa-1233. The sequence goes on along the minus strand of CBFGTB010000014.1, from coordinate 18,372 downwards.
CCACTCCAGCTCAAGTTCGAATGAGTCGAACTGGCGATCGGTCATCAGATCGCGGCTGGCACCGTCGCCGATCAGCGCGCCGTCCCGGGCGATCCAGCCCTCGCTCCGCCCCGGTTCGGCATAGAGGTGCCATCCGGCGGTGGAGACCCCGTCGAACAGCAGTTGCCAGCCGGTTCGCCGCTCCTGAGCGGTGAGCTGGTTGGGGGCAGCGGCGGGCGCGGCGACCGCGCCGTTGCCGGCGCATCCAGCGATCCCCAGGACGACCAGCGTGGCGACGCAGGATACGCGTCGAGACATTCGGATCTGCCTTGGCATGGGAAGAATCGGGTGAAGACACAAGGGTACGGTGATCGATCGATGGACGGAAGGGGGGACCGCCCGGAACGGGTATACTTCTATGATGTCAGTCGCCGCCCTCAACCTCGAAGAGCATCGGACCGCTCTGACCGGCCACTGCTACCGGATGCTTGGCTCGATCGTGGAGGCCGAAGACGCCGTGCAGGAGGCCTTTCTCAAGGCGTGGCGCAGTCGCGACAGCTTTCGGGGCGAGGCCTCACCCCGCACCTGGCTCTACCGAATCGCGACGAATGTCTGTCTCGACAGCCTCGCGCGCTCGCGCCGCCGGATCCGCCCGGTCGACCACCGCGCGACTCCGGAACCGGTCAGCGACGATATGACACTTGAGCAGTTGCCTCACGATCAGTGGGTCGAGCCGGCCCCCGACGCGCTGGTGCTGCCGCCGGCGCAGGCTGTCGATCCGGAGGAGTACGCAGTCCTGCGCGAGAGCGTCAGACTGGCCTTCGTTGCGGCGCTCCAGTACCTGCCCCCGCGCCAGCGCGCGGTGCTGCTGCTGACCCAGGTGCTCAACTGGTCGGCTGCCGAAGCCGCCGATTCGCTCAACATGTCGGTCGCCGCGGTCAACGGCGCCTTGCAGCGCGGTCGCGCCACGCTGGCGGCCCGCAATCCCCGGGTGACGCCCCGCGAACTGAGCGCCGAGCACCGCGAGTTGCTGGACCGCTACGTGGCGGCATTCCTCGATTACGACGTGGGGGCCCTGACCGCGCTGATGCACGCCGAGGTCACCCTCTCGATGCCGCCCTTCGACCTGTGGCTGCGCGGTCATCGGTCGGTGGCCGACTGGTTCCTCGGCCACGGCATCGGCTGCCGTGGCTCGCGCCTGATTCCGGTGGAGGCGGCCGGTGGAACCCCCGCCTTCGCCCAGTATCGCCAACAGGGCGCCCAGGCCTGGGCCATCATCCTGCTGGAACTCGATGACTCGCGCATCACGGCGATGACCTCCTATCTCGACGTCGAAACGCTCTTCCCCCGCTTTGGCCTGCCCCTGACGCTTACGTCGTAAGTAATGGTGTCCCAATAGCTTGCGTGTAAGGTCACGGCCGACCGATGAGTTTCGGGCCGCGGCGGAGTCCAACAGATACAAGCTCGCTCGGCGGGGCCGCGGTGGCCGCGTCGATGCCTCTGACTCTGACCAGCCAGGAGAACACCATGAGTAATGCCCCGGTCCCCACCATCAGCCGACCCGGCGTTGTTGCCGAGCCCCCTCGCAAGCTGTTCGTCAACATTCCGGTGAGCGACCTGCAGCGCAGCATCAGCTTCTTCGAGGCGCTGGGGTTCAGCTTCAATCCCCAGTTCACCGATGCGACTGCGACCTGCATGCTGGTGGGGGAAGATGCCTACATGATGCTGCTCACCGAGGAGCGATTTGTCGGCTTCAGCAAGCGGCCGGTGAACGATCGCCAGGCGACGACGGCGGCGATATTCGCCTTTGCCGTCGACAGCCGTGAGGCCGCCGATCAGCTCGTGGCGCGCGCGATCGCCGCCGGCGGATCGGCAGCCGGTGAGCCGCTGGACATGGGCTTCATGTACAACGTCAGCTTCCGCGATCCCGACGGCCATGTCTGGGAAGCCTTCTGGATGGATCCCGCCGCGCTGGGTCAGTGAGCCATCACCCCGACCCCGCTTCCTCACCGCATTGGAGAAGGACCCATGACTGACACGACCACGACCCTGCCCCCCACCGATCCGCACACCGTCAGGCTGCACCGGGTGCTGCGGGCGCCCGCCGAGCGGGTGTACCGCGCCTTTCTCGATCCCGACGCGATGTGCCGCTGGCTGCCGCCTTACGGATTTCTCGGCAAGATTCTCGAGGCCGACATCCGGGTCGGCGGAAGCTGCCACATGTCATTCACCAACTTCGGGACCGGCCACAGTCACTCGTTCCGGGCCCGCTATGTCGAATTGGTGGAGCCGACCCTGATCCGGTACACCGATCAGTTCGACAGCTCAGCCATGCCGGAGGTGATGCAGGTCACCATCAGACTGACGCCGGTGAGCTGTGGCACCGAGCTGCACGTGGTGCAGTCCAATCTGCCGCCCCAGGTCCCGGTCGAGTTCTGCTACCTCGGCTGGCAGGAGTCGCTGGCGCAGTTGGCGCACCTGGTCGAACCGGAGATTCCCGACGGGATGTGACGTCTCGTGGTGTGCGGGGGTCCCGCGGGCATCTCATCACTACTGGGAGAACAGATGCGACCCATCGCGCTTCTCTGCCTGTCGCTGCTCGTCGCGTGTAGTTCCTCGCCCGTCGGCACTTCGTCGCCGGCGGGCCTCACCGTCGTCTCCGGTGCCGATCAGCAGGGGGTGGCGGGGTATCCGCTTCGGGATCCGATCGTCGTTCGCGTCAGCGACGCCCAGGGCGCCCCGCTGGCGAATGCGACGCTGCGCGTCACCACGTCGGCGCCGCTCGCGCGGGTAAGTGCTGACGACTGGGTCACCGACGCGATGGGTCAGGTGTCGTTCCGCTGGCAGCGTGGCGCCTCGGTCGACGGCGAAACGGTGACGGTGTCGGTGGCGGATAACAGTACTGTCGAACCACTCACCGTCCACTCGATGGGTGGCTCCCGCCCGGTGCGCGCCATCGCCGGAGGATTGGATGGTTACTGTGCTGTTACCCTCGACGGGCAGCTTGGATGCTGGCGGCCACTGGCGCAGGTGATCTTCCCCGAAATTCTGGCCGAGGCACCCACGATGACCTTTGCCGCCGGTTCGGACCGATTCGTCGATGTGGCCATTGGCGACGATGCCTACCTCACGCCGATCTCGGCGTGTGCGGTCCGCACCGACGGCGGCGTGGAATGCTTCAACCACCGTGAGGGGTTGGCGTCCCTCGCCGACATCGGTGGGACACATCCTCCATTCACGCAGGTAATCGCCAACCAGCAATCAACAACTGCATTCTTCTGCGCGCTTACCGCCGATGGGGCGGGTTGGTGTTGGGGCGCAAACGCTCAGGGCCAACTCGGTAATGGCACCACGACGCCGCAGTCCACGCCCGCGCCGCTCGCGACTGAGACCCGCTTCCGCCAACTGGCGCTTGGCGGGTCGCACGCCTGCGGCATCGATTACGCGGGTGCGGCGTGGTGTTGGGGTGCCAATGGCTCCGGTGCGACGGGTACCGGCACGACCACTGGCAAGTCGCTGAGTCCTACGGCGGTTGCGACGCCGCTGCGCTTCGTGTCGATCGTTGTGATCGCCGACGATGCTACCTGCGCGGTGACGGCCGGCGGCATCTGGTACTGCTGGGGCAACGGTTTCGGATCCACGCTGGGGGAGAATGTGGCGGTGCCGACGCTGGCACGCATTCCGGGTGGCTCTCGGCTGGCCAGCGCCGACAACGTGGGAATTGCGAGCGATGGAGCCGGCAACGCCGTGTGGTGGGGCGATCTCTACCCCACTTTGGATCTCACCCTCGCCCCCAATCCTGTCGAGATCGCCGTCCCCATTCCCGTGGTGCAGTTCGCGCCGGCGGTGAACCGCATGGCGGCATGCATCGATGCCGACGCCAGCCAGCGGTGGCTCTGCGTCGACCTACTGTGGCTGGCGATGAGCGGTCAGAGTGGCTCGCAGTGGGATAGCCCCTTGGTCCACGGCGTGCCGTGACGCCCAGGCGCTGAGTCCCCTTGCACACCGATGCCGCAGCCGATCACTGCTCGGCGCTCGGAACGTGGGCCACCAGCGCCTTGACCGCCGCCACCCCCACCGGCCGCAGCAAACCGAAGGTCTTGCCCTCGGTGCGGGCAATCACGCTGTCAGCGGCGCGACGCCAGGCCGCATCGGGTGGTGCGTGGCGGGCGATCCGATCGAGCGCTGCCAGTCCGGTCTGTCCCAGTTCGGCGAGCGCGGCGGCGATCGGCAGCCCGTCCCGGGCGATCGGGACCCGCGCGGTCATGGCGCGGAGCGCGGTGTCAAAGCCGATCATCCGCCTGAAGTGCGCCGCCAGCCGGTCGCGCGCTGCCGGGTGATCGGTACTGTCAGCCAACCCCAGCATCTCCCACTCGGTGAGCGGATCGGGTTCGGCCGCATCGATCAGCCGGGTGAGCGGCGAGAACTGGTTGGTGCCGCGACCGGCGAATCCCCGCGGACGGACGTAATGCAGCAACTGCTGCAGTTCCGCCGCCGCCGGGGGGGCGACCCACTGCGACAGCATCGTCGCGCTGTGGAGATAATGGTGCAGCCCCACCTCCTGAAGCTGCGGCGAGACCAGAGCGAGACGGCGATACATGTCGGGGACGTCGCGCCGCGTGGCCGGCGACCAGAACCGCTCGGCCAGAGCCAGCATCCGCGGCCAGATCCGCGAGTCGATGGTCGCCATCGTGACGTATTCGGCCCACATGCAGGCCTCGCCGCCCAGCACCAGCCGCTGCTGCTCCGGGCTGAGGCCTTCGGGCAGCGGGTCAGTGAGATACATCTCGGCGGCGGTCTTCATGTGGTCGAGGTAGTAGGGCGCCGAAAGAATGGCACTGCCGCCCTGGGCTGTGGCCTGGCGGAGACCATCCATGCCGCGCCATGACTGAATCACCGCGCCGCGCGGCAGTTGGCCATGCAGGATTTCATCCCAACCGACCGGGGTCCGACCATGCTGGGCCAACAGGCCGAACAGCCGGTCGTTGAACCAGGCCTGGAGCGCCTGCGCGTCGCTCAGATCGTGTTCCGCCATCCAGCGCTGGAGCGCGGCGCTCTCGTTCCACTGAGCCGGATCGACCTCGTCGCCGCCGACATGCCAGTAGCGATCGGGGAACAGCTCGACCATCTCGTCGATGAACGTCGCCAACACGGTCCATGTGGTGTCGCGACTGGGATCCATCGTGGGCCGAAACACACCCCAGCGCCGCTCGATCTGATAGGGGCCGGGTGCGCTGGCGAGAGCGGGATAACCGACGAACCACGATGTGGTATGGCCCGGCATGTCGAATTCGGGAACCACCCGAATGCCCCGATCAGTGGCATAGGCCACGATGTCACGAATCTGATCCTGGGTATAGAAATGGCCATCCGATCCGAGTGCTGTCAGCCGCGGGAGTCGGTGCGATTCGACCCGGAACCCCTGGTCGTCAGACAGGTGCCAGTGCAGCACATTGAGCTTGGCGACGGCCATGCCATCGAGGGTCCGCTTGATCACCGCGGGTGGCTGCCAGTGGCGTGAGGCATCGACCAGCAGCCCACGCCAGGGGAAGCGCGGCGCGTCGGCGATGTTGGCACCCGGCAGGTAGAACCCGTCGGCATCGGCACTGAGCAGTTGCAGCAGTGTCTCAAGCCCGCGCAGCGCGCCCACAACTGTGGCGGCAGTCAACGTGGCGCCGCGCTGGTTGATGACGAGACTGTATGACTCATCCTCGGCCAGGTCGGGAATGGCGAAGCCCGCTCCGGCCACCGCGATGACGATTCCCGAGCCGGCTGCTGCCGGATACTGGCGCGGCAGCGGCTGCGCGATGCGGCCCTCCATCCGGCGAACGGCGCGGTCGACGCCACGTTCCAGCCGGGCATCGCGATAGCCGGTGATGGCGACGGTCAGCGTGCTGTCGATCCGCATCCGTTCAGCGGTCAACGTCACCTCACGCGGCATCGGCATCAGGGCCGGGCCGGGCGATTGACCGACAAGGGGTTCAGCGGCTGAGGCGAGCAGCAGGGCACAGAGCAGGTGCAGGTGGCGCATGGCGGATCCGGGCTGGAGGGACGCTGTCGGGCGCAGTCGATAATCTAAGGCGCCGAGGCCGCGCCGGATCTACTTTGCGGGAATGCTGATCAGATCTCTCTACCGTTACCCGATCAAGGGGTGTCGCGGCGAGCGACTCGACCGGGCCGAGTTCGATGGCTACGGGATCAGCGGCGACAGGCGATTGATGCTGGTCGGCGCCGATGACCGCTTCGTCTCGCAGCGGGAGCTGCCACGGCTCGCCACCATTGCGCCGCTGATCGACGGCCCGATGCTGTTGCTCCGGGCCACCGGGCACGAACCGCTGGCTGTCGAACTCGATGGTGATGGCCCGCGTCGTCAGGTCACGGTCTGGCACGACCGGGTCATCGCGGTGGACCAGGGCGATGTGGCGGCGGGATGGTTCAGCGCCGTGGTGGACGTGCCGCTGCGATTGGTCGCCTGGGGCACCGAGTCGGTGCGCCGGATCGATCCCGAATTCAGCCCGCGCCCCGACGCTGAGGCGACATTTGTCGATGGCTATCCCGCGCTGGTGACCTGTGAGGCCTCGCTCGACGACCTCAACCGGCGGCTTGATGAGCCGGTTCCGATGGCTCGCTTTCGGCCCAATATCGTGATTCGCGGCGGCACGCCCTGGCAGGAGGACGCCTGGCGGCGACTCGAGCTGGGGGCGATGGTCTTCGATGCAGTGAAGCCCTGCGCCCGCTGCCTCGTCCCCACTACCGATCAGTCGAGCGGTATCCGCCACCCCGATCAGGAGCCGCTGCGGACCTTGGCGACATTTCGGACTCTGCCCGGCCGGGGTGCCATCTTCGGACAGAACCTGGTGCACCGGGCGCCCGGCACGCTGGCTGTGGGCGATCCCTGTCTGAGCGAATCGTCACCCGACCCGGCCGCATCGCGTGGTGCGGAGTGAGAAGCTGATGACCGAACGACTCTACTACGACTCGGCCGAACTCACCTTTACCGGCCAGGTGATCGGCCATGACGGCGACGCGACCCGGGCGATTCTCGATCGCACAGCCTTCTACCCCACCTCGGGGGGCCAGCCGCACGACACCGGCACCCTGGCGGGGATCGCCGTCGTCGATGTGATCGATCAGGGCGACCAGATTGTCCATGTCCTTGCCGCGCCGCTCCGACTGGGGTCGGTCCACGGCGCTGTCGACGCGCGGCGGCGTCAGGACTACACCATTCAGCACACCGCCCAGCACCTCGTCTCGGCTCTGGCCGAGGACCGGCTCGGCTGGCGGACGGAAAGCGTCCACTTCGGTCCGCAGCACTGCACCGTCGAGTTCGATGCGACCGAGGCCTCGCCTGACCAACTGGGTGAGCTGGAGGCTGCTGCCAATCAGGCCATTCGATCGGCGGTGCCGGTCCGGGTCAGCTATGAGTCGGCCGAAACGGTCGGAGCACTGCGCAAACCGGTCGAGCGGCGCGGTCTGATTCGGATTGTCACCATTGTCGGCTTCGATCGCAGCGCCTGTGGCGGAACCCATCTGACGACCACTGCCGAAATCGGCTCCCTGCTGCTGACCGGGGTCGAGCGCATTCGCGGTCGGATCCGGGTCGGATATCTGGCCGGTGACCGGGTGTTGGCTCACTGTCGCGAGGCCGACGCCGAACTGACACGTCTGAGCGAACTCACCGGGGCATCGCGGGCCGACCTCGCGGCAGTGGTCGCCGCCCGGCTCACCGCGCTGGGTGAGGCCGAGCGGCGGCTCGGCATCGCCGAACGGGAGCTGGCCGGGCACACCGTCGCCGGGCTGGTCGCGGCAGTCCAACCCGAGCCGACCGGTTGGCGGCGGCTGGTGCTCCACCCCGGTGATCAGCCCATGGCGACCCTGCGCCAGTGGGCCGCCGCTGCCGTCGCCATTCCCGGCACCTTGTTCATCGCCACCTGTGCCGATCCGGCCAGTCTCATCGTGGCCGCCGCCGCCGACACCGGCGTTGATGCCGCAGCATGGCTTGCCGGTGCGCTCGATCCCCTGGGTGGCCGGGGCGGCGGGTCGCCCCGCGTGGCGCAGGGACGCCTGGCCGACGGTGCCGCGCTCGATCAGGCAGTGGCCCAGCTCAGCCGCCACTGATTCCCGGGGCCGTCGTGGTGGGGGGGGATTAGTTTGGGGAGCAATGACCGATTCTTGAGAAATCGGGAATCGACCAGCGATCGACCCATTCATTTCGGGAGTCTTCATGCTGCTTCTGCTCGCCACCTTGGCTGTTGCCGCTCCGGTGGACACCGTCACCTTCACCGGCGACGTGGGCTTCGTCAACACCAGCGGCAACACCGAGTTGACGACCCTCAACGTCGGCGACAAGCTCACGGTGGCCACCGGTGGCTGGGCCATGGTGCAGAGCTTCGATGTGATCTATGGCACCAGTGACGGCGAAACCTCGACCTCGCTCTGGCGCGGGGCGCTGCGGGGCGACCGCAGCATCTCTTCCCGGGTGGGGGTGTATCTCCTGAGTGAGTTCGAGCGCAACGTCTACGCCGGACTCAGCTCGCGCTACGGCGAGTCGGTCGGTCTGGCCGTCAAGCTGGTCGATGGCGAACGCGATAAACTCGACGCCGAAGTCGGTGCCGGCTACGTCTGGCAGAACGCCACCCCCGAAGGAGTGGATCAGGAGTTCAGTGCCGGGCGGCTGGCGCTCAAGTACGCCCGCACTCTGGGGGAGAAGGCCAGCATCAGTCAGTTGCTGGAGTTTCTGCCCAATTTCAAGGTCGGCGACGACCTGCGGATCAACTCCGAAACCGCACTCACCGCTCCGATTGCGTCGGGCATCGCGATGAAGGCCAGTTACGTCATTCGTCACGACGGCCTGCCCGAGCCGGGATTCGACAAGACCGATCGGATTCTGACCACCGGTCTGCAAGTGACGTTCTGACGATGGTGCCGCTGCTGGGGCTCCTCGCCGTGTTGTTGCCCGCCGATACCACCCGGGCGCCGGCGGTGATCAAGTTCACCGGTGATATCGGCTATGTCGCCACCGGTGGCAACCAGTCGGTCGAGACGCTCAACATCGGCGACAAGTTCTCGGTCAGCGTCGACGATTTGACCTTCGCCCAGACCTTTGCCCGGGTGTATGGCGAAAGCGAAGGGGAAACCACCACCTCGTTGACCCGTGCCTCGCTGCGGCTCGATAAGGGGCTCAAGTCATCGCCGTTTACCGCCTACGGCCTGCTCAACTACGAGCGCAACACCTTTGCCGGTCTGGCGTCGCGCATCGCCGGATCGGCCGGACTGACCGCCATCGTGCTGGCCAGCGAGCATCATCGGATCCTGCTGGAGGGCGGTCTGTCGCTCAATCGGCAGCGGGGGACCGGCACCAGCGGCAAGGACTCGGATTTCCTGGGCGGGCGCGCGGCCAGCACCTACACCCACACCTTCAACGGACGGACATCGTTCATCCAGGTGATCGAAGTGCTGCCCAATTTCCGCGAGTCTGAGGACCTGCGGATCAACACCGAGAGCGCCGTCTCGGCTCCGCTCACCGCCCGGATCGGTATCAAACTCTCGTATGTGGTGCGCTACGATGGGCTGCCCCAGACCGGCTTCATGACCACCGATCGCCTCTTCACCTCGGGCGTCCAGGTCACCCTGTGATCGACTTCGGTCGCGAGGCCTTCTGAGCACCCCGCGCTTTCATCTGGTGAGTGCCCCGACGGCACCGCCGCGGATGGCCACGGTCGCCCACCTGGCCGGCGAAGCCTACGATTTCCATCAGACCCTCGCCGAGTACCGAGCCACCCCGCTCCATGACCTGCCCGGCCTGGCCGCCGATCTGGGACTGGCCGCGCTGCACCTCAAGGACGAGTCGCCCCGATTCGGGCTCGGCGCCTTCAAGGCGCTGGGAGCGTCGTTCGCGGCCCAACGCTGGCTGAGCAACCATCCCGATCGGCAGCAGGTGGTCTTTGTCACCGCGACCGACGGCAACCACGGCCGAGCGGTGGCGTGGAGCGCCCGACGGCTCGGCGCCGAAGCCGTGGTCTTCATCCCCGCCCACGCCGCGCCGGCGCGGATCGATGCGATCGTGGCCGAAGGCGCCGAAGTGATCCTGGTCCCTGAGGGGTACGATGCAGCGGTTCAGGCGGCCCATCAGGCGGCGCGCGCCCACGGCTGGGCCGTGATTCAGGACACCGCCACGCCCGGGTACGAGGACATCCCTGACTGGATCGCCGCCGGGTACTGGACCCATGCCCGGGAGATCGAAACCACGCTGCACCCGCCCGGGCGTCCCGCCGTCGATCTGGTGGTGCTGCATGCCGGTGTGGGGACCTGGGCGGCGGGAATCGCCGCCTACTACTGGCACCGCTACGGCGCTGCCCGACCCCGACTCGCGGTGGTCGAGCCGGTGACGGCGGCCTGCTTGCTGGCGGGCGCCGTCAGTGGCCGACCGGTGCCGATCGATGCCTCGCGCCGCACCATCATGGCGGGACTCGACTGTGCCCTGGCCAGTACCACCGCGCTGGCCATGCTGCACCAGTCGGTCGATGCCTTCTTCACGATTGATGACCGCTGGGCCCGCACTGCGATGCGGCGCCTGGCCATGCCCAAGCGGGGCGATCCCCGCGTGGTGGCCGGCGAGTCGGGCGCCGCCGGTCTGGCCGGCCTGCTCGCCCTGACCGACGAAGCCGCCCTGGCGCCGGTCGCCCGCCATCTGGGAGTGGGTGCCAGCAGCCGGGTCCTGGTCTGGTCGACCGAGGGGGCCACCGATCCGATCCACTGGCAAGAGGTTGTCGGCCAGCCGATTTCGACGTAGGCTCCAAGGCCGCGAGCCGGTTGCAGGACCGATCGTCAGCTTCGATACCATCGCTTCCAGGTGACAGCGTGACCGAGACTCTCCGCTATCCGGTTGGTCGCTTCGATCCTCCCGACCAGTACAGTCCGACCGAGTCGGCGCTGCATGTCGACGAACTGCGCCAATTCCCCACAGTGTTGCGGCGGGTGGTTGAGGATCTCAACGATTCCCAACTCGACACCCGATACCGGGACGGTGGCTGGACCGTGCGCCAGGTGGTTCACCACCTCGCCGACTCCCATCTCAATGCCTACATCCGGGTGCGGCTGGCGCTGACCGAGCCGCGTCCGGCGGTCCGCCCCTACGACGAAAAGGCCTGGGCCGAGCTGAGTGATGCGCGCTCGGCACCGGTGGTCTGGTCGCTCGACCTGCTCGACGGACTGCATGCCCGCTGGACCACACTGCTGGCCGGACTCACTCCGGCAGAGTGGCAGCGCGAAATGGATCACCCTGAATATCCCGCGCCGGCAGCGATCTGGAATGTGGCGGCACTGTATGCCTGGCACGGTCGGCACCACACTGCCCATATCACAGGACTGCGGACGCAGCGAGGTTGGTAACTCCCGACTGACAAACTCTTCCCCGGAGTGGACATGGATCGACCGACGGTGGCAGACCTTGGTGGAGTGACACTCTTCGCGGACCGGGCCGACACGGTGGCCCACTGGTATGAGAAGTATCTCGGGCTGCACTTCGTGCGTGAGCCCGACTCCCATGAGTGGTGGTGTGAGTTGCCCGGCGGGCGGGTCTTTGCCATCCATCAGGGGCGCCACGCCTCCGGTCCGGCCCGGCGCCATGTCGAAACCACCTGGCAGGTGGCCGATCTGGATCGGTTCGTGGCGCAGCTCGCCGACCTGGGCATCGCGGTCGATGAGCGGCAGGAAGGCGCCACCGGCGACTATGCCCGGCTCGATGATCCGGCGGGGAATCGGGTCACCCTGTTCCAGCGACGCGACGGCTGACGTGCTGGCGCGGCGGGGGTCGGTCGTCCTATTCTGCACCCGCGGACGGGCCCCGGCTGAGGTGTGCAAGTCGCGCGAATCTGTATCGTCTTTCTGACCGTTCACCTCACCAGAAGGTATTCATGCGGAACAGCCTTATCGCTCTCGTCGCCGTCGGCGCTCTCACCGGGTGCGTGAGCAAGAAGCGCTATGACGATCTTGTGCTCGAGCAACAGCGGATCAACGAGCAGAAGGACTCGCTCGTCGCGGATGTCCTGTCGGCCACCCAGATGGTGACCGAAATCAATTCCGATCTCGCGCGGGTGCGGGGTCTGGGCATCAGCCCGGCCTCGGCCGACGGCGATCGTCCCGCCTCGGGCCGGGCCGAAGACCGCGCCGTGCTGCTGGGCAAGATTCGGGAAGTGATCTCCCGACTGGAAGCGGCGGAGCAGGAAGTCGAAGCCCAGAAGCAGCGGGTCGGCTCGTTGACCGCCGAGCGGCGGCGCCTGCTCAGCCAGCTCGAAAGCTTCCAGGGGACCATCGAAGATCTCAAGGCGACGGCGCTGCAACAGGAGGCGCTGATCACCGAGCAGCGTGAGCAGATCATGACGCTCACCTCGCGGGTCGATACGCTCACCCAGGCGACCGACAAGCTCACCGTCGAGCGGGCGGCGCTCACCGACACGCTCACCGCGGTCACCGACGAAGCCAACACCGTCTACTACGCCGTCGGAACCGAAGACCAGTTGCTGGAACGCGGCCTGGTGGTCAAGGAAGGCAGCAAGTTCCTGATCTTCGGCAGCAAGACCTTGCAGCCGGCTCGCCAGCTCAATCCCGAGATGTTCCAGAAGCTCGACCTGCGGACCGCGACCACTCTGCCGGTTCCGGAACCGACCAGCGAGTACCGGATTCTGACTCGACAGGATCCCCAGTTCCTCGGCTCCACTGTGACGAATGATGGCAAGGTCAAGGGTGACCTGATCATCAACAGTCCGCAGTTCTGGGCGGCGGGGAAGTACCTGATTCTGGTCAAGGATTGATGTAATCGATGGGGGCGTCCGGCTATCTTGCCGGGCGTCCCCTTCTCGTTTTCGTCAGGATGCCACCCACATGACCCGAATTTTCGCTCCGCTGCTGGTTGCCGTCGCCCTGCTGGGCGCGTGGCGCACCGCACCCGAGGCACCGCCGGTTCTCCGGATCGTCAAGTCACCCACCTGCGGCTGCTGCCAGGCATGGGCCGACTACATGGCCCGCCAGGGCTTCACTGTCCAGATTGAAAACCGGGAACAGTTCACCGATCTCAAGCGGGCCAACGGCGTGACTCGCGAGTTGGAATCCTGCCACACCGCCTTCGTCGACGGCCTGGTGATCGAAGGGCATGTGCCGGCCGACGTGGTCAAGAAGCTGCTCCGCAATCGGCCAGCGGGCGTCAAGGGCGTCGCCGTACCGGGCATGCCGGCCGGTTCCCCCGGGATGGAAGGTCCGGTGACCCAGCGCTACACCGTCTTCACCTTCGACTCGACCGGTCACGCCACGCCCTACGCTCAGCGCTGAGTCGGATCGAGTTCCTGGCGGAGCCGTTCGCGCGCCGCCTCAATCCGGGCCTGAACCTCGCGCTTGAGCTGCTGGACATCGCGCGGGGTCAGGCCCGTGGTCGTGACCGGCTCGAGAATCTCAGCGACGGCATGGGTCCGACCGATGCGCCAGTCATGCTTGGCAATGGCCTGCCGGGTGCCGTAGACGGCAATCGGCAGCAGCGGAACCTGCTGATCGACCGCCAGTCGGAAGGCACCATCCTTGAAAGGCAGCAGATCGCGGGTCTTGGACCGGGTACCCTCGGGGAAGATCATCACCGAGGTGTGGCCGGCCAGGCGTCGGGCGCACTCGGCCATCGCCGCCCGGGCGCTGGCCGCGTGGCCGCGGTGCACCGGCACGTCCCGGGCGGCCCACATGATCCAGCCGAAGACCGGAATCCGCATGATGCTGACCTTGCTGAGCCACTTCATTTCCCAGGGCAGCAGTGACAGCAGGATGATGTCGGCGAAGGACTCGTGATTGGCCACCACCACATACGGGTGGCGGGGGTTGGCCGGTGGGGTGCCGCGGACCTCGAAGCGCCAGCGGGGCGTGAGACCCACCATCACGTAGGCGATGCTGCGGAACAGCCGGCCACCGTAGTAGTTCCAGCGGTCCACAGGCCAGGTCAGAATCCGCCACAGCAGCACCAGCGGGAAGGCCAGCACCAGGCAGACGATCAGGATGCTCCAGCTCCAGATCGAGGCCAGGGTATCGAGGGCGCGGCGTGACATGGCGCCCAAGATACCGCCGTCGGCAACGTCCCGCTTCCGGCGGCGACGATCTGGCCGTACCTTGGATCCATGACCAACGACCCCTTCTCCCTGCTGGCCCGGCTGCTTGACGCGCCGGGCCCCTCTGGTTTTGAGCGCGCTCCGGCGCGGATCTGGCGCGAAGCCGCCACCTTTGCCGACACCGTCACGGTCGACGTCAGCGGCAACTCCCTCGCCACAGTCTCGGGCGCCTCGGGTCCCAGCGATGAACCGGGGGTGATGTTCGCCGGTCATATCGACGAGATCGGCGTGATGGTGGTCCATATCGACGACGACGGCTTCTGCTGGTTCGACGTGATCGGCGGCTGGGACTCGCAGGTCTTCGTGGGCCAGCGAGTCACGCTGCTGGGACGCGACGGTCCGGTGGCCGGCGTGATCGGCAAGCCCGCCATCCATCTGATGGATCAGGCGGCCCGCGACAAGCTCAGCAAGGTCCACGATCTCTGGATCGACATCGGCGCCACCTCGCGCGATGACGCCCGGCGCCTGGTGTCGGTCGGCACCGCCGGCGTACTGGCCCAGAGCGTGACCCGTCTGCCGCACGACCGGATCGTGTCGCGGTCGCTCGACAATCGGATCGGCGCCTATGTGGTGCTCGAGGCACTGCGGCTGCTGCACGAGAGCCGTGCCCCGCTTGCCGTCACCGCGGTTGCGACCACTCAGGAAGAAATCTCCTACACCGGTGGCGGTGCCCGGACCTCGGCGACCTCACTCCAGGCGCGCGCGGCTATCGTGGTCGATGTCACTCACGCCACCGATTCGCCGTCGATCGAGAAAAAGCGACACGGCGAGGTGACGCTCGGGGGCGGACCGGTGCTGTCCCGCGGAGCGGCCGTCAATCCGGTGGTGTTCGACCTGCTGGTCGAGGCGGCCGAAGCCGAGAAGATTCCCTACACCGTTCAGGCGGCACCGCGCTTCACCGGCACCGACGCCGACGCGATCTTCACCGCCCACCGCGGCGTCGCCACCGGCCTGGTGTCGGTGCCGCTGCGCTACATGCATTCGCCGTCGGAAATGGCAGCCCTGGCCGACGTGACGGCCGCCGCGCGCCTGCTGGCGGCCTTTGCCCGGCGGGTCGACGGTCAGAGCGATTTTGTGCCGCGTTGAGCCACAGCGGCGGCAGTCTGCGACCGTCCGGGATTGTCCGGGTACATCCCGGGTCACAGTGGGGCTAGACTCGGCATCCCCACTTTCAGGATATTGGGTCATGCGAATTCAGCTTGTTTCAGTTCTGATCCTGTCACTCACCGCGGCGACGGCGGCTCCGGCCCAGTCGACCAGCGACAGCAGTCGCACCGACACCACCCGTGCGCCGGTCACCACCGGATACGGCGCCTGGTTCGGTTCGATTCCCGACATGAACGCCAACTCGGTCGGCATTCTGCTGGCCGGCGTGACCGAGGATTCCCCGGCCGACAAGGCCGGCCTCAAGCAGGGCGATCTGATCATCAGAATGGCCGGCGACGGGGTGGTCGATCTGATGGATATGGTCACCGTCCTGCGGGCTCACCCACCGGGTGAGACCATCGAGGTGGTGTACCTGCGGGGCGAGACCGAACACAAGGTCAAGGTGACCCTGGGCCTCAGGCCGGGCGGGCGCTGAACATGGCGATTCTCGTAGCCGAGCCCATTGTCGCAGCGCTGCGTGAGGCGGCCGGGACCGGGGCCACACGCGAACATCTGCTGACACTTACTGCTCGGCAGATCCAGGCGGCGGGAGCCCCCTACACCTCGGTCTACCTCTACATGCTCGATGGCGACGAGCTGGTATTGGAGGCGCACAGCGGCCGCGACACCGAGCACGTCAGGATCCCGGTAGGGAAGGGCGTCTGCGGCACCGCCGTGGCCACCGATCGCGATCAGAACGTGGCAGATGTCCGGGCCCGCGAGAATTACATCGCGTGCAACATCGATACCCGGTCCGAGCTGGTGGTTCTGATCCGTGGTGAGGGACGGATTCTCGGCCAGATCGATGTCGATTCCGATCAGGTCGATCCGTTCACAGCCGCCGAAACTGCTGCGGTGCGGCAGATCGCCGACGCCCTCGGGACGTTGCTCTGAGTAACGGCGAAGCGGCGGAGCCGCGGGTGACGACGACCCAGCGCCATGTGAACGGCGTCACGCTGTTCGAGCGACGGGTGATGGCCGGTCCGCCCGAGGTGGTGGTGTTGCACGGCGGGCCGGGAGCGCATCACGATTATCTGCTGCCTGGTGTCGACAGTCTCGCCACCGGGCGCACGCTGATCTACTACGATCAGCGCGGCGGCGGGCGGTCGCCGGTGGAGCGTGACGTGCCGGTGGGTTGGCGGGAGCAGGTGGCCGATCTGGAGGCGCTCCGTCAGGTCTGGGGCCGGGAGCGGCTCGACCTGCTCGGCTATTCGTGGGGTGGTTTGCTGGCGATGCTCTATGCCACCAGCCATCCCGATCGGATCGGGTCACTTGCCCTTGTCTCGCCCGCTCCCGCCCGCGGCAGTGAACGGCCCGACTACGAACGCCGACTGGCCGAGCGCAACAACACTGCCGCCATTCAGGCGCAACGGGCCGAACTCAAGGCCAGTGATCTGCGGAGCCGCGACCCCGAGGCCTATCAGCGGGAGATCTTCCGCCTCGCGGTGACGGGGTACTTCCACGATCCGTCCCGGGCGCGGGATCTGACGCCCTTTCGCATTACCGGTCGCACCCAGAGCGAGGTGTGGGCCTCGCTCGGTCCGGATTACGATCTCCGTCCGGCGCTGACCGCGCTGCGCGTCCCGGCGATCGTTCTGCATGGCGACGATGACCCGATCCCGCTCGCGACTGCGGCGGCCACCGCCGCGGCCCTCAACGCCGAGTTGGTGACGCTGCCCGACTGCGGCCACGTCCCCTACATCGAAGCTGCCGATCTGTTCACCGCCGCACTCAATCGGTTCCTGCCCCGGTCATGACGACCCGACTGCATCCGGCCGAGCACCTGCTGGGGCCGATGATGGCTGAGCGGTTCCCCGAGATCACTGCCGCACTGGGCGCCGAACGGGACATCGACCGGTTTCTGATGGCCGAACCGGCGATTGCCCTGCTCAGCGAGTTGCGCCCCGACGAGGGGCTGGGCGATACCATCGACGAATTCGTGGCCTTTGTCCACGCCGCCTGGCGTTGGTGGGTCGACGGCAGTCGGACCCGATCGCTCGACCACGCCGCGACCACGGCGCTGCTCCGCACCGCAGCGGAGGGCGACCCCGACCCGGCTGCGTGGTACATTCAGATTGAGCCCCGGCGGATCTGGGCCCGGATCGACGACGCCGAATCCCACGAGCCGATCGACGGCTGGTTCAGCTTCGCGACGGATCGCGGTCGGCGGGTTGTCGCCTGTCTGGGGCTGCATCAGGCCCGCCCGGGGGTGTCGGTGGTGGTCGCCGAGGGGCCGCGGCCTGAGCAGTGGCGTCGTCAGGACGGGACGGCGGCCTTCGCGCCGCTGATGACCGGGGGCGACGTGGCAGGACTGGCCAGCGTCGACGCTGCCGAAGAACTGTTGCTGCTGGGGTGGAATGTTCCCGCTTTCTGACGAGGGATAATGGCGTTGATGGATCGCAAGGGCGTTGCGGTCACGCTCGACCGGATCGCCGCCTATCTCGAACTCCGGGGTGAAAATCCGTTTCGGGTGCGGGCGTTTCGCGCTGCCGAGAAGACGATTGAGGCCTTTCCCGGGGAGCTGGACAGTGCGCTGGCCGATGGCAGCCTGGCGGCGGCCAAGGGCATCGGGCCGGCCATTCTCGAAATCGTGACCGAGCTGGTCGAGACCGGTCGCTGCGCTCTACTGGAGGAGCTGCGCGAAGCGGTTCCACCGGGGCTGGTCGAGATGCTGGCGATCTCGGGACTGGGTGTGGCCAAGATTCGTCAGATCCACGACGCGCTCGGCATTGAGACGTTGCCCGAACTCGAAGCCGCCGCGCGCGACGGCCGATTGGCGGCACTGCCCCGCTTCGGCGCCCGCACCGCCGAGAATGTCCTCAAGGGCATTGCGTTCCTGCGCCAGGCCTCGCAGTGGCGACTGGCACACCACGCCCGCGACGAAGCTCGCGCCATTGCCGAAGTGCTGGCGGCCCAACCGGGAGTCCTGGCCGTTCATCCGGCCGGCGCGGTGCGACGCCGCTCGGAGGTGGTGCGCGAGGTTGTGCTGGTGGTGGTCGCCACCGACTCGCCCGAAGATGTGTTCCGCTCGATCGGCAATGGCCCCGGAGTCAGCGAAGTCGCCGGTGAGGACGAACGGCGCGCGACGCTGCGCTTCCAGGGCGGC
>CBFGTB010000013.1:0-29814 GCA_965651715.1 uncultured Gemmatimonadales bacterium | reverse complement strand
CAGGGGCTCCGCTGGCCAACTCGCGTAACAAGCCAATCAGTTCGGTCAGGGGGACGCCGACAACAACGTCATGGTGGCCGGCGGTGCCCGCTGGCGGGTGAGTGACAAGCTGACGCTCGAGGGTGAACTGGTGCTCGACGACTTCATCCAGCGCAACCGTGAGGACTTCCCCGACCGCTGGGCGATCATGCTCGCGGCCTCGGGGCCTCTGGCCCAGCGCTTCGCCTGGCGGGCCGGCTACAGTCGCGCCAGTTCACTGGCCTTCCGCACCTCGGATCCGCTGGAGAGCTACACCGTGCGCGGCGTGGGACTGGGACGCGGCTGGGCCGGCGGCGACCGCGCCGTCGCTCAGCTCTCGACCCCGGTGGCCGGTCGGTGGCTGGTGACACTCGAAGCCGCCGTGGCCCGCCAGGGCGAGAGTCGGCTCGATCGGCCGATCGACCGCAGCAACGGTCCGATTCCCGGCCTGTTCGAGGGAGTGGTCGAGCGCACCAGCCGCCTGGCACTCAAGGCCAGCGGCAGCAGTGGGCCGCTCGACGCCAGCGCCGACATCGGGCTGCACCACATCACCAACTGGCAGCATGTCAGCGGCGTGTCCCACTCCGAAGTCCAGGCGCGGCTGACCGCGCAACTGCGCTTCGACACCAGGGGCGTGCTGCCATGACCCGACCGCTCGCCCCGCTCTCGCATGAGCGCCTGCGCCAGTTGTTGGATCGCTTCGGCGCGCTCCGCGCCGTGGTGGTGGGCGACCTGATGCTCGACCGCTACCTGATCGGCGATGTCGAAAGGATCTCGCCCGAGGCGCCGGTGCCGGTGGTCACTGTCGATGAGGAACAGCGGCGCCCCGGCGGCGCCGCCAACGTCGCAGCCAATGTCGCGGCCATCGGCGCCGCGGTGACCACGGTCGGCGTGATCGGCGACGATGCGGCGGCCGAGGAACTCGTCGCCGCGCTCGCCGAGTTCGAGATCGGCAGCAGCGCACTGGTGACGGCACCGGGGCGCCGCACCACCACCAAGACCCGGATCATGGCCCGGGGCCAGCAGGTGGTGCGGATCGACAGCGAAATGACAAATCCGCTGGCCGATCCGGCTCGCAGCGCCGTGGCCGACGCGGGACTCGGCGCGCTGGAGCAGGCCGACCTGCTGCTGATCGAAGACTACGACAAGGGTGTGCTCGACCCCGAGTTGATCGGACAGTTGATCAACCGCGCCCGCGAGCGGCATCTGCCGGTGGTTGTCGATCCCAAGGCGCGCCACTTCTTCGACTGCCGCGGCGCCACGCTGTTCAAACCCAACCGACGCGAACTCGATCAGGCCTTCGGCCACCAGCTCAGCGCCGAAACCGGCGATCTCGCCGAGGCCCGCGCCCGTCTCGGCGTGGAAAACCTGCTGGTGACTGCCGGAGCCGACGGACTCATCCTGGTGAGCGAGGACGGCACCAGCCAGCACGCGGCCAGCATCGCCCGCGAGGTCTACGACGTCTCAGGAGCCGGCGATACCGTCGCCGCCTGGGCCGGCCTCGCTCTCGCCGCCGGCGCGACAGCGGCCGAAGCCGCCTGGCTGGCCAACCTCGCCGCCGGCGTGGAAGTCGGCAAACAGGGCACAGCCACCGTCAGCCCAACCGAAGTCCTCGCCGCCTGGCAGGACACCGTCGGGCAGTAGTTTTCCACAGCCGGACAGCCTGAACTTTTCCACATCGGAGCCATCGGCAGCGGGATTTGGTGCCGTCACGAGAAAACGGCGCGGCGCCGATGTGCTATCGACGCCGCGCCGTATCCTTTCCGAGCCAGCCCGGGAGGCTCCAACTCACTGACTGACTCGGCGTCCTTCCCCATCCAGCGGGATGGTTCCGGGCGATGGGCGATGAGGGATTTGAACCCCCGACCTCGCGCATGTGAGGCGCGCGCTCTAACCAACTGAGCTAATCGCCCGCTCGAGCGGGATGGCATCTTATCACCCTTGCGACCGACCTGCAAGGCGATGGCCCCGGAGGGATTCGAACCCTCGACCCTCGGATTATGAGTCCGGTGCTCTAACCACCTGAGCTACGAGGCCCAACTCGTTGCCAGACAACATACTACACGACACAACTAAAGCAAAATCTTTTCCACACACTCCGGGAGCGATACCCCCTCCCCCGTTCTCAATCGACAATCGCCGGTACCTACCAACGCGATTTCGGTCCGCGGACCCGGGCATAGAGTTCGAGGTGCGCCTCGGTCATCCGATCGATGGTGAAGCGTTCCCTGACCCGCCGTCGTCCATTGGAGCCGAGTCGTTCGCGCAGCGCACCGTCGTCGGCCAGCGTGCGCATCGCGCCGGCCAATGCCACCGGATCGCGCATCGGCACCTCGAGTCCGGTTTCCATGTGGGTGTTCACCTCGCGCACCCCGGACGGAACATTGGTGGTGATGACCGGACGTCCGGCCGCCATCGCTTCGAGCAGCACCATGCCGAACATCTCGTCGACTGTCACAGACGGCAGCACAAGGAAATCGGCGTCGGCCATGCGGCGCGGCAGATCCTCGTCGGGATATTCACCCCAGAACTTGACCCGGTCGGCGATGGCCAGCGCCGTCGCCAGGGTGCGGAGCCGATTCTGTTCCGGCCCTGCCCCGACGATGTCCAACCGCAGATCGGGCACCAGCTCAACGGCGCGGAGCAGGAAGTCGACACCCTTGAACGGCACAAGGCGTCCGATGAACAGGGCGCGCGGTGGATTGCCGGGCGACGGTGGCGGCACCAGTTCCCAGCGGCGATGATCGATGCCGAACGGAATCACTTCGACCTTCGACTCGAACCCCTTGAGTTCATTCGAGAGCGCCACGTGAGCCGAACTGGGCACCACAATCGCTTCGGCCCGCTTGAGGGCATACCAGCCGGGCAGGCGATAGATCGCGCTGCGGTAATCGGCGTGATGGGTCACCACCAGCGGCGCCAGCGACGGCCGCAGCGCATAGCTCACGTCGGCCAGCGAGTGGGGGTGATGCAGATGGATCACGTCGGCGCGGCGCCAGGCGGCGGCGATGTAGGCCGGTGCCAGCTCCTGTGAGCCGACCGGTGCGAACGACCACGCCCGGGTCACCGAGGCGCGTCGCTTCTGACCGGGTGCGGGATCACCGAAGCCGGTGACTGCCACCACCTCCGCCTCATGCCCCCGTTCGGCGAGGCCTTCGGCGAGTCCCTCGACCACCCGCTCCATCCCGCCCGAGCGCGGCCAGTAGTACTTCGCGAGCTGGAGAACACGCATGGGCTGAAAAGTAACGGCGGCCCGACCATCTTTGTCCGGTGCGCACCCTTCTTCTCTCTGCCGAACCGATCCCGCCCGGCGTGCTCCACTCGCTGGCCGCCCTGGGCGTCACTCCTGTCGTCGCAGTCGCCGACGGCGAATCGGGCGAACACGGCGCCGTCCGTTACGAGCGCCTCGCCGCCCGCGGCCGCCAAGGTGACCCGATCCACCTGCGCTGGTCGCGCCGGGCGCTCCGCACGCTGGTCCGCGACCTGCGCCCCGACCTGCTCCATGTGGCGGGCGATCCGTGGACGCCCACAGCCGAATGCGGAGCCGCGGCGGCGCGTCACGCCAAGCTGCCCTACGTCCTTGTCGGCAGTGCCAGTGTCGGCGGCCCACGCGGGATCACCGCCCGCTGGCAGGCCCGCCGGGTGCGCGATGGCGCCGCCGGCCTGGCCGCTGTGAGTCGCCCGGCGCTGGCGCTGCTGAACGGCGGAGAGCACCGCGTGCCGGAGACGATCCTGCCCCATCTCGGCTTCGATATTCCGCCGGTGGTGGCGCCGCAGGATCCGCCCGAGGCTGTGACGTTCGGCGTGATCGGTCGGATCGTGCCCGAGCGCGGTCTCGACCTGCTGCTCGATGCCCTTGCCGAATGTTTCGGGGAATGGCGGCTCAAGATCGTCGGCACCGGACCGGCCCAGGAAGATCTTGAGCGGCAGGCTCAGCGGCTGGGGCTCTCGTCGCGGATCGAATGGCTGGGCGGCCTGCCCCGCTCCGAGCTGCCGCGGATCTGGCCCGAGATCGACATGATCGTCGCCCCGTCGCGCAGCACGCCGGAGTGGATGGAGCCGACCGGCTCGATAGTTCTCGAAGCCATGGCCCACTGCCGTTCAGCCATTGTGAGCCGCTCGGGCGCGCTGCCCGAGGTAGTTGACGACAGCGGCATGATCGTCGACGAGGGCGACCGTGACGCTCTGCAGCGGGCCCTCAGCGGCATCATCACCGAGCCGGGTCGCACCCGCCAGCTCGGCGCCGCCGCGCGACGCCGGGTGCTTGAGCACTACGGCGACGCGCCCACCGCCGAGCGCATGCTCGCATGGTGGCGCGCCGCGCTGGGCCACAGTGATCAGCTCGTCTCGCCGTAGCCCGAGCCGTAGTAGTAGCGATAGTATTCGCCGCCGTAGCTGGCGGCCCGGCGGAAGTCATAATCGTTGAGCACCGTGCCCAGAATCGGCGCCCGCACCGTCGCCAACTGTTCGATCGCGAACTTGATCGCCCCCTTCTCGGTCCGGCCGCCGCGGGCCACCAGCACCACGCCATCCACATGGCGCGCCACGGCCAGCACGTCGGCCACCACATTGACGGGCGTGGTATCGACCAGAATGGTGTCGTAGCGCGGCTCGAGCAGCTCGAACAGGTCGGGCACCCGGGTCGAGGCCAGCAGCTCGGCCGGGTTGGGCGGGATCGCCCCGGTCGAGATCAGATCGATCCGGCCCAGCTCGTTGAAGGCCAGCGACTGGATCGCCGCCAGCGGCTCCACCTGACCGCTCAGCACCTCGGAGAGGCCCGGCGTCCTGCTGCCGCCCAGGGTGCGGTGCAGCGAGCCGCGGCGCATGTCAGCATCGATCACCAGCACCCGCTGACGCTGCTGCGCCAACGACGCCGCCAGGTTGGCTGTGCTTGTCGACTTACCGTCGTCGGGGGTCGGTGAGGTCACCAGAATCACCTTGGGCGTCGAACCCACCCCGGCAAAGGCCAGCGAGGTCCGCAGGGCACGATAGGCCTCAAGCACAGTCGCATCGGGCGTCTCGCGCGCCACCAGGGCGGTACTCTTGTCGCCGGCTCGGCGCCCGGGCGTGCGCGCCTTGAGCCGGCGGGTCAGCTCCGACTCAAACCGCGGGATCACGCCCAGCACCGGCAGACCGCCGGTGGCCTGCTGCAACTCTTCGCGGTTGTGCACCTTGGTATCGAACAGCTCGCGCGCCACGGCGATCCCGCCGCTGAGCAGCAGCCCCAGCAGCGTGGCCAGCGCCAGATTGAGCACCGGACGGGGCGACACCGGCAAGCTGGGACGGGCCGCAAAGTCCACCACCTGGGCGCTGGGGTCCTCCACGGCTTCGGCGATTTCCGCTTCCTTGAGGCGGGTCTGCAGCAGGGTGGACAGCTCGGTCAACACCTGCGGGGCGCGGGTGAGTTGGGCCAGTCGCACTTCCTTGGCCGGGATGGTGGCGAGCTGATTGCCACTCTCCGCCAGCGACTGATCGTAGGCCGCCACCTGCTGCCGCAGCCCCTCGGTGTAGGTCCCCACCAGCGAGGCGATCTGATCCTCAACCGCCGAGATCTGGCCGGTCAGCGCCACCACATCGGGATCCTTCTCGGTGCGGCGCACCAACAGCGTCGAACGTTCATTCTCCAGCGCTGTGATGTTCTCCAGCAGTGTCGAAATCACCTGATTGCGCAGCAGCGTCGGGAAGGCCAGCAAGCGGCGATAGGGCGACGCCCCGTTGACCACCGACGGTTGAGTCCGGGCCTCGGCCAGGGTGCCCTCGATCGCCTCCAATTCGGCAGCCGCCTGATTCCGGGCGGCCTGGAGTTCGGCCAGCTTGCCGACACTCACTGTCGCCTGCTCGTTGATCGCCACCACCCCCTCCGCCTCGCGGAAGCGCCGGAGTGAGTCTTCGGCGATCGCCAACTCGCCCTGCAGGGTATCGAGTTGGGCACGGAGGAAGTCGACTGTCGAGCGTGCCCCGGTCTTGCGGCTGCCGACCCGCCGCGCGATGTAGGCGCGCACCAGCGCATTGGGCACCGCCTCGACCAGCACCGGATCGGCGCCGCGATAGCGCACCACAAGGATGTTGGCATCGCGACTGGGCCGCGAAATCCGCAGCGCCTCGCTCAGCTCGGTGATGGCCTCTTCGCGCGGCAGAAGTTCGAGTCGAATGGTGCCGTACCGCCGCGCCTCGCTGCGCAGCGTGCCGGTCAGGCCGGCCAGACTGAACGGCATGCCGCCTGCCACAGTGATGCTGTTGGATTCGGGGCCGGTGATCCTGAAGCCCTCCCCCTCGGGGGCGATCAGCCAGTCGCCCGCCGGGGCAGTGGGACCGATGCTGACCTGACGGAACACTTCGCGGCGCAGCAGCTTGCGAGGTGAACGGAGTCGGCCCCGCAGATCGAACTCATCGAGCACTTCGCCGATCAGGGTGCGCGAGCGCAGCACTTCGAGTTCGGTATTTACCTCGTTGCCGCCGCCGCCCAACTCCTGCAACACATCGAGGCCCGGCACCGCTCCCTTGTCGTCGGTGATCCGGAGCGAGGCGGTGGCCTCGTACTGCGGCACGGCCCGCTGGGTGAGCCACCAGCCGATCGCCAGGCTCAGCACCAGACAGCCCAGGATCACCCAGAGATTGCGCCTGATGATCCCCCAGATCCGCCGCAGATCGATGGCATCGTCGTCGACCGGCGGTGGCGGATACCCCAGCGGCCGATTGAAATCGGGATCGTAACTCACCGGCGCCGCCTGGGCGCCGGGCTCGAAGCGGGAGGGCAGAGTCGGTTCAGTCATCAGTTCAGCAACACCGCGATGATGGTGGCAGTGGCACCCAGGAAGGAACCGACCACCCAGGTATTGCGTGACAGCCAGGAGCGCTGCGGGACGTACAACTGATCGCCCGATCGCAGCCGCAACTGGTCCAGCGTGGTGCCGGCGCTCAGATCGGTCAGGATCCGGTCGCCGCCCCGCAACAGCTCGACCTGATCGCGCTTGCCGTCGGGCGAGGCGCCGCCGGCCAGGGCCAGGGCATCCTGCACCGTCATGGTGGGATCCACCGGATAGAGGCCCGGCTTGAGCACCGAGCCATAGATGGCCACCCGCCGCAGCAGGGTGATCTCGATCACCGGATCGCGCAGATACTCGGCGTAGCGCAGCGTGAGCCGCGGCCTGATCGAATCGACGGGCCAGTCGCTCAGCCGCAGATCGCCCAGCCGGGGCAGCGTCACCACCCCCTGCTCATTGACAGTGAACTCGCCCGACATCTCGGGCTCGCGGAAGATCCGCATTCGGACCACATCGCCCGGTTTGAGCAGCGTCGCGCTGGAGTCGGTCTGAGCCGCAGCCGGAGCGGCGACCAGGAGGAGCAGGCCCAGCAGAGTCAGGGTGGAGCGCATGAACAGTTCCGATCTCAGAGAGGACTCAGGCGGCCGGAGCCGCGTCGAGGGTAGGGTAATCGTCAGGCAAATTCGGGACCGGCGGCGCCAGGGCCTCGGTGTGCTGATAGTCAGGGACCAGCCGGGCGAGTTCCTGCCGCAGTTCGACGGCAGTGGCGCCCGCTTCGGCCCGGGCCTCCAGCCGCCTGACCGCCTCGAGCAGCAGGTCGGGGGCCGGCGGAGCCGCGGTCCTGAGGATCTTGGGATGGGAGGTGACTGTGACCTCATCACCCTCGAAGAAGACCTCCTCATACAGCTTTTCGCCCGGCAACAACCCGGTGTAGACCAGATCGATGTCGTGGCCCGGCTCCAGCCCCGAGAGCCGGACCAGATCGGTGGCCAGATCGACGATCCTGACGGCCTTACCCATGTCGAGCGCGAAGATCTCACCGCCCTGCCCCAGCGCGGCGGCCTGCAGCACCAGTTGCACGGCCTCGGGGATGGTCATGAAGAACCGGCGCACCTCCGGATGGGTCAGCGTGAGCGGCCCGCCCGCTGCGATCTGCTTGAGGAATGTCGGCACCACGCTGCCGCGACTGCCCAGCACATTGCCAAAGCGCACTGCGACGAAGTTGCCGCTGCTGCGCTCGGCCACCCGCTGGACCACCTGCTCGGCGATCCGCTTGCTGGCCCCCATGACGCTGGTGGGCCGGACCGCCTTGTCGGTCGAGATCATCACCAGCCGCGTCGCGCCGACCTGGGCGGCGAGTTCGGCCACGTTGAGCGTCCCGATCACGTTGTTGGTCACCGCCTCGGCCGGGTTCTCCTCCATCAGGCGGACATGCTTGTGTGCCGCTGCATGAAAGACCAGCTCGGGACGGTACTGCTCGAACACCGCCGCCATCCGGGCCCGGTGGCGCACGTCGGCGATATAGACGCTCACCGCGAGGTCGGGCCAGTAGCGCCGCAGTTCGGCCCGGATTTCGAATATTGAATTCTCGCCGTGGCCCAGCAGCGCCACCGACGCCGGACCCAGCCGCGCCACCTGACGACAGAGTTCCGACCCGATCGAGCCGCCGGCACCGGTGATCAGCACCCGCCGCCCCGACACCAGGGCGCTCACCGCGGCAAAATCGGTGTCGATCGGCTCGCGCCGCAGCAGGTCGGCGATCTCCACCGGCCGCAGTGCCGTGGCGGTGACCTTGCCGGTGGCCAGCTCGACCAGCGCCGGCAGGGTGCGCACCTGGAGGCCGTTGGCGCGGGCCGCATTTGTGTATTCCCGCACCACCTCGCCGCTCACGCTGGGCATGGCAATCACCAGCTCATTGGCGTGGGTGCTGCGCACCACCTCGGCCAGGAGATCGATCCCGCCCAGCACCGGCAGACCGACCACCGTGCGATCGTGCTTATCGTGATCGCGGTCGAGAAAGCCGATCAACTCGATCGGCTCGCCGCCGCGTTGGCGCCGGAACTCCTCCACGATCAGCCGCCCCGCCTCGCCGGCCCCGGCGAGCAGAATCCGCCGGGCCCGCCGATTGGGGATGCCGCCCGCCGCCACCACCGGGCGGCCGCTGTTGCGCCAGGGCAGGCCGTGGATGTAGCTCAGCCGCAGACTGGCCCGCACCGCCGCCGGCCCCAGAATGGTGATCAGCCAGACCAGCACCAGCACCGACAGCGGCACCCGTGACGTGATGATCCCCAGCGGGGCCAGCACGAAGGCGCCCAGAATCAGGCCGATGAAGCCCGCCACCGTCGCGACAGTGCCGAGCCTGATGAAGTCGCGCGATGAGCTGTGGCGCCAGATGACCCGGTAAATGCCACCCAGCCAGAGGATGCCGACCTGGGCGATCGGGCCGAGGATCAGATAGCCGATATGGCCGCCGAGCACCTGCCAGCCGTCGCCCCCCTCGAATCGGGTGAGATACCCCACCAGAATGCCGAGGCCGAGGACCAGCAGGTCGGCGAGGGCCAACCAGCGGTTACGCAGGATCGGTCGTGTTGCGGAGATATCCGCCTCCGGAAGTGATGGTGAGCGACGCCGCAGCGCCGCGTGCATCCAGCATGCTTCGGGAGCTTGAGTCAGCCGTCAGTCAGGTGCCGTAGAACTCGCGGTACCAGGCCACAAACTTCCCCACACCCACATCGACCGGCGTATCCGGCCGATAGTCACATTCCCGCACCAGGTCGTCGACATCGGCCCAGGTGGCGGGCACATCTCCCATCTGCATCGGCACCATCACCTTCTCCGCTGTCCGGCCCAGATGGCGCTCCAATGAGGCAATCAGGTCCATCAGCGGGGTCGGTCGATTGTTTCCGATATTGAAGATCCGATACGGCGCCCGGCTGGTGGCCGGGTCGGGCGCATCGCTCGACCACGCCGGATCGGGAGACGCCGGCCGGTCCGAAGCTCGCACCACCCCTTCGGCGATATCGTCAACATAGGTGAAATCCCGCTGCATGTCACCGTGGTTGAACACCTCGATCGGCCGACCGGCCAGAATGGCCCGGGTAAAGAGGAACAGCGCCATATCGGGCCGTCCCCACGGGCCATAGACCGTGAAGAACCGCAGTCCGGTGGTGGCCAGGCCATAGAGATGGCTGTAGGAATGGGCCATCAGCTCATTGGCCTTCTTGGTGGCGGCATAGAGCGACACCGGATGATCCACGTTCTGATGCACCGAGAACGGCATCGCGGTGTTCATGCCATAGACCGACGAGGTCGAGGCAAACGTCAGATGCTCGGCGCCGTGATGGCGGCAGCCTTCGAGCACGTGCAGAAATCCCGCCACATTGCTGCTGACATAGGCGTGGGGATGGCTGACCGAATAGCGCACTCCCGCCTGGGCCGCCAGGTGGATCACCCGGGGAAAGCGTTCCTGCGCGAAGAGCCGGGTCATCGCCTCGGCGTCGGCCACATCGATCCGCTCAAAGCGGAAGCCCTCGTGCCGGTGGAGCCGATCCAACCGCGCCTGCTTGAGGGTGGGGTCGTAATAGTCATTAAGGTTGTCGAGTCCCACCACCTCATCGCCGCGGGCCAGCAGCTTCTCGGCAACATGGTATCCGATAAAACCGGCAGCGCCGGTCACCAGGTGTTTCACTGACAGCATCTCCGCGAGAAGGAAAGAAAAGGCTCAGCCGTCAACAGTCACCCCGTCGCGCCGCAACTGTTCGGCGCGCCACGGTTCAAGTCGAACAGTAACGGCAAGCATGGTGCCGTCGAGTTCCTGGCCCAGCACATCGCCGTGGCGATGCAGGGCGCCCAGGCGCGCGCCGTCGGCCGGATGCAGCATAACCCTGACCACCGGGCGGAGTGCGGCGGCCCGGCCGGCCAGCACCGCCCGGAGCGGCATCAGGCCATCGGTGCGCATGGTGGTGGTGAAGATCGCCTCGGGCCAGAGTTCCCGGGCCCGCTCGGCGAAGGCGGTGGGGTCGGCCAGGGCGTCGAGCTTGTTGAATACCACCACCGACGGCTTGTCCTCGAACCCCAGTTCGACCAGCACCTGATCGACTGTGGCCATCTGCGCCTCGAACTCGGGATGCGAGGCATCTGTGACATGGAGCAGCAGGTCGGCGTCGGCCGCCTCCTCGAGTGTGGCGCGGAACGAGGCGACGAGGTGATGCGGCAGCTTGCGGATGAACCCGACGGTATCGCTCAGTCGGACCCGCAGATTGTCGCCGATGTCGATTTCCCGGGTCAGGGTGTCGAGCGTGGCGAAGAGGCGGTCCTCGACGAAGATATCGTGCTCAGCCGAGAGGGCGCGCAGGATGCTCGACTTGCCGGCATTGGTGTAGCCCACCAGTGCCACGCTCAGCATCGGGGTGCGGCCCGACCTGATGGTGGCGCGGTGGCGCGCCACGCCGCGCAGCTTGTCGCGCAGCAGGGCGATCTTCTGGCGGATCATCCGTCGATCGGTCTCGAGCTGGGTCTCGCCCGGTCCGCGCAGACCGATCCCGCCGCGGGTGCGCGACAGGTGGGTCCACATCCGGGTCAGTCGCGGCAGCAGGTACTGAAGCTGGGCCAGTTCGACCTGGAGTTTGGCTTCGTGGCTGCGGGCCCGGGTGGCGAAGATGTCGAGGATCACTTCGGCGCGGTCCATCACTCTGGTGCCCAGCGCCTGTTCCAGCGACTGTCCCTGGGTGGGGGTCAGTTCCTCGTCGAACACCACAAGGGTGGCCTTGGTGTCGAAGATCAGCCGGGCCAGTTCCTCGACCTTGCCTTCACCGATCAGGGTGGCGGCGCGCTGGCTGACCACCTGCTGGTGCAGTTGGCCGACCACTTCGGCGCCTGCTGTATCGACCAGCCGGGTCAGTTCGGCCAGGTGCTCGTCCATGAGCTGGGCATCGGGTGTGCCCTTGCGGGGCGCCGCCACCAGGATGGCGCGTTCACGCGGTGGCGTGACCTCAATCAGCGAGCGGATAGGGACTCCCTGTCCCGTCGCAGCGGCCGGACACCGTCGGCGACGGAGAGCTGGCCCTGAGCGGCGGCGCGGTGGGCGCGATCGGCGTGGCAATCCTGCATATTCACAATATCGTCATCTTGAGGCGATGGGGCCAGCCGCCGCCCGGACTGTGCGGCACCTGGGTGGAGGACATGATGGCGGCGACGGCTGCGGGTCCCATATCGATCACGATACAACGGGCCTATGACAATCCGGCGGAGGCGACCGGGTACCGGGTGTTGGTGGACCGGTTCTGGCCGCGGGGCCGATCGAAGGATGTGCTGAAGCTTGACGACTGGGCCAAGGATCTGGCGCCGAGCGGTGAGCTGATCAAGTGGTATGGCCATGTGGTCGAGCGGTGGCCCGAGTTTCGGAAGCGGTACCGGGCCGAGCTGCGGACCGCCGCGGCGCGGCAGCGACTCGACGCGCTCCGCCAGGCGGCGCGGGGCCAGCACCTGGTGCTGGTCTACGGCGCCCGCGACGCCGAGCACAACCAGGCGGTGGTGCTCAAGGAGCTGCTGGCAAAGGGCTGAGGTCACGGGGTGAGGGGGCGGATCACGTCGACCACCCGCTCGAGATCGGCGGCTGTCATTCCCGTACCTGATGGCAGGCAGATGCCCTGGGCGAACAGCCGATCGGCCACCGCCCCGCCGATCATTTCGCAGCCGGCGAACACCGGTTGTTGATGCATCGGCTTCCAGACCGGTCGGGCTTCGATATCGGCAGCATCGAGTGCCAATCTCACCGCCTCGCGATCGGCGCCGAAGTGCTGGGGATCGATGGTGCAGCAGGTCAGCCAGTGGGTGTGTCGCCCCCACGGCATCTCCGCTGCGAACTCGATCCCGGGCAGATCACCGAGTGCTGCTTTGTAATGCTCGAAATGCGCGCGACGCGCTGACACGCGGTGTTCGAGCGTCGCGAGCTGGGCCCGTCCGATCGCTGCTGAAATATTTGAGAGCCGGTAGTTGTAGCCCACCTCGTGGTGTTGGTAATGAGGGAGCGGTTCGCGCGCCTGGGTGGCCAACTTGCGGACGTGCTGTGCCAGGGCCGCGTCGTGGGTAGCCAGCATCCCACCGCCCGACGTGGTGATGATCTTATTGCCGTTGAACGACCAGATGCCGGCGCGTCCCAGCGAGCCGGGTGCTGCGCCGTGATAGTCGCTGCCCAATGCCTCGGCGGCGTCCTCGATCAGCGGCACTCCCCACTGGTCGCAACTGGCGCGGATCGGATCGAGATCGGCGCTCTGGCCGTAGAGGTGGACCGCGATCACCGCCTTGGGCAGCCGACCGGCGCGACCGCGATCGTTCAGCCACTGGGCCAGCAGGGCGGGATCGACGTTCCAGGAATCAGCCGAGGAATCGACGAACACCGGCGTCGCACCGACGTAGCGGATCGCGAACGCCGTCGCGGCGAAGGTCAGCGACGAGGTGACGACTTCGTCGCCGGGTCCGACGCCGAGATGGATCAGTGCCAGGTGCAGCGCGGCGGTACCGCTGGACAGTGCAACGGCGTGGGGGCACCCCACGGTCGCGGCGAACTCCTGTTCAAAGGCATCGACCATCGGTCCGAGCGGGGCGATCCAATTGGAGGCCATCGCCTGCTGAACCAGCTCGGCCTCGTTGCCGCTGAGATAGGGCGGCGAGAGGTGGAGGCGGGTCATGCGAGGTGCCATCCGGGTGACCGACTCTTTATGGGGCGGGCCGGCGCACCGACGGCCGTCACATTAGCCGGAAGATCCTTGGCAACCACCGCGCCTGCTCCGACAATCGACCATTCGCCGACTCGAACGCCCTGAACGAACGCGCTGCCGGTTCCGAGGTCTGTGCCGGTACCGACCACCACGTTTCCCGACACATTCGCTCCAGGCGAGATTGTCACGACGTCGCCCATCATCACATCATGGCCAATCGTACACGCCAGGTTAACGATCGTCGCTGCGCCAAGTGTTATGTCGGTAGTGAGAATGGACCCCGCACAGATAATGGTTCCTGAACCCAGCGAGACTCGTGCGCCGACGTGAGCGGTTGGGTGAACAAGAGCAGGCAAGTCCACGCCCATTGCCTGGAGTCGTGCGAACACCTTGAGGCGCGCGGCAGGGCTACCGATCGCAATACACGCCGCGACGTCCTTGTTACGCTCGAGCCATTCGAGGCCCCCGATCACGCGCAAATCGCCGACCTGCGTGCCATGTGCCGCAGGGTCATCGGAGAGGAATCCGACAGCGCGCACACTACCATCCGCATCTGCGATGTCGGCAATCAATCCTGCGACCTCGCGAGCAAACCCTCCCGCACCAACAATCACAATATCCCGGCTCATGACCGTTCTCCCTTGAATGCAGCCATCGTCGCCTCTCCCTTCTGCGAAATCCCGTCACGGCGGAGCACGCTACCGACGGTCCGCCAGAGGATCCGCAGATCGAGCCTCAGCGATCGATGCTCGACATACCAGACATCCATCTCCAGTCGTTCGGCCCAGTCTACAGCATTGCGACCATTGACCTGCGCCCAGCCGGTAATCCCGGGCCGCACTTCGTGACGTCGTGCCTGGCGCGCGTTGTACAGTGGCAGGTATTCGGGCAGCAGCGGCCGGGGGCCGACCAGCGCCATATCGCCTCGAAGCACGTTCCAGAGGCTGGGCAGCTCATCGAGTGACGTCGATCGCAGCCAGCGGCCGAATGAGGTGAGGCGCTCGGCATCGGGCAGCGGCCGGCCGTCGGGTCCAGTCGCATCACGCATGCTGCGGAACTTATAGAGGGTGAACGGTCGGCCCCCCAGTCCGATCCGGGTCTGGCGGAACAGGACGGGCGAACCGAGGCGGAGGCGGACGAGCAGGGCGAGGGCGGTTGTAAGCACGAGCGTCACAGGCGCGGTTACCACAACCATGACGCAATCCCGCCATCGTGTCGTCACGCCTTCAGCCCGCACCACGTGAACTGTCCAACCGGCCAGGGCCACGAATGAAGTACTCGACGTGCCGCCGGGTCACTTCGTCCTGCTGAAAATCGCGTTCAACTCTTCGCGCTGCCGCCGCACCCAGCGCCTCACGCATCGCTGGGTCGCGACCCAGCGCGATTGCCGCCGCGGCGAACGCCTCGGTTGATCGGTCGGTTAGGAGAACACCCGTAATCCCATTCACGATGGCATCCTTCACGCCCATCACATCAAACCCTATCGTAGGAATACCGAGTGCGGCAGCCTCCATCGGCGCGTTCGGAAACCCCTCACCCGCCGAAGGAAAGAGCAAAATGCTCCCGGCCTGAAGGTGCGGCGCAATATCGGCGACGTGCCCAACCATCTTGACCGTCGGATCCTGCTGAAGCCGTCGGAGGTATTCATCATCAGGAGGGTCCTGATCGTCATATCCGCCAACCACCGTCAGCCGTGCAGTAGGGATTGCGGCCCTAATGCGCAGCCAGGCACCGGCGAGCGTGTGAAAGCCCTTCCGCGCAGCCAGTCGCCCGACCCAAAGGTACCGCGCTGATTCAGGGCCGTCGCCCGACCGTCCCATTGCTCGCGCGCGAAGTCCGCTGACGTCAACCCCTTTTGACATGCCGAGCCCGAGCACGAGCCCCTGATCGCCCCGGAACACGCCGAGTCTCCGGGCCTCCGCCGCCAATGACTGCGATACTGCGAGGTGCTCGTTCGCGAACCGCGCGGCGGTTCGTTCGGCGAGGAGTGCCAAGTGTCGATCGATGCCAACGGCGCTCGCACCAACCAGCCCCCACAGGTATGCGACCCGGCGTGGAACTCGTGCGATCCGCGCGGCGATTATTCCCAACAGCATTCCCTTTGGAGTCGATGCAATAACGATCTCAGGGCGTGTGTGCCGAAACCACCGAACTAGGGTCCACAGTGCCGTTGCATCCCGAAAGCCAAATCCCTTGCGGTCGATCGAGAGCAATTGGGTGACAGCCCCCGTCTCCTCAGTAACCCGAGGGGCCCAATCGGTACCACCGGCAGCCACGCCGACCAATATTCCGGAGTTGCGGAACTCTCGGAGTTGAGGGATTAGAAAAGCTTCTACGCTCATACCGTTTGCGACTAGGATCGCGATCTCAAGTCGATCTTTCATCGCACAGCTCGTTCCGCAATCAGTCCGCGATAAATTGATATCCATCTGGGAGCGACCACATCGATACCGTAATGCTCTGATACGAACTGTCGCCACCGAACAGCCATTGAATCTCTGTCGTGAGGAGGCATCCGTCCGAGCTGGCACATACCATCGGCGATCGCCTCGGCATCGCCAGGTGCGACGATGATGCCCCGATTCCCTGCCAACGCATCACTGATACCGCCGACCGCGGTCGCGACGATTGGAAGGCGCGCTCCAGCGGCTTCAAGCAAAACCATGGGGAAGCCCTCCATACGTGAGGACACTATCAATGCGTCCGACTGATCGTAGAACGGCGTAGGGTCCTCCACTTCACCAACAAAGCTGACAAGATCAGCCACACCCAATGACTTGGAGAGTTCTTCCAATTCGTGCCGCAACGGGCCTCCGCCGACAATGGTAAGCATCTCTGCTATTCCATCCCTACGCCGTAGTGCAACCGCCCGAAGCAAGAGGTCCAGGCCCTTGACATGCGTGAGACGCGCGACGCAGACCCACCTCAGCGGTCGGGTGCCGCAGCGGGGAGGGGCTTCCCGGACAGCCACACCATTGGGCAAAGCAATCATTCCGCCGCGAGGTACGGCGCCCCGTCGCTCAAACGCGGCGACTCCTGCGTCGCTGACATTGGTTGTTAAGTCGGCTCGGTTATGGGTGATCCGGTAGGCAACGATTCTCCACCCACCTCCCTCGTCGGTACTGTGGGCGGTGCAAACGAGTGGGAATTGACTACGGATCGGTCGGGCAATCCGGGTCAGGATATTTGCATGGATCATGTGCGAATGCACGATATCTGGCGCGAACGCTCTCAGGTGACGTCGGAGGCGGTACAATGCGAGCGGATTCGGGCGGCCACGGCGCATCTCCAGCGTGCGGACCGCGATGTCGGTCGCTTGCAGTTGCCGCGCAACTGCGCCTGGTGAAAGCAGGCTCACCACTTCCACGCGATGACCCAGCTCATGGTATGCCTTGGCCAGCAGGGCAACTTGTCGTTCGGCCCCACCGATATCGAGGCTGGTCACGACCAGTGAAATACCAAGTTGGCCCTCAGACATCAGCTACTCGGACAACCGAGACGGCTCCCGCGGCAGATGCAGGTCTAACAGTCAATACCGCAGCGAGGAACCAGATTGACCAGTTCCCCGCCAAGTCGCCCGACGCCAAGCCGAACAGTATGGCTAGAATAAGGAGGGCAGCGAGATCGGGACGATCTCGGGCATGACGCAGCGCCATCACAGTCACGAAGACGGCCAGAAGCATCCCAACCAACCCCGTCTCAGCCAACGTTTCCAGTACCACATTATGTGGGTAAGGTTGAAGATTGGAGCTCGCCAGTGACCCCAGCCCGGTGCCAATCAAGGGATGCCGGGTGAAGGATTCAAATGCTTCGCGCTGTAGTGCAATACGGGAAAGGACGTTCGTATCCTCTGGCAGATCGGAAATGGCAAACACTCGTCCGTAATCAACGCCGCCGGTACTGCCGAGGGCAGACACCGCAATCGGACCAATCGCGAGAAGTACAATTCGAATGACTATCCCCCACCGACTCTGCCGCTTGCGCCCGTGCGACCGCACGAGAAAGACCCACCAAATCGCTACCGCCAAAGCGAATGCCATCGCTGGGCCTCGGGAGGCCGTCGCCATCCCGATGCCGATACCGGCAAGCCCCGCCGCGCCTCGAATCCAGCGACCACCTCCCTGGGTGACCACCGCGACCAGTGCGAGCGTCCACCCGATTCTACCGAGCCAGATTGGGTTCATCCCGTACAGAGTCCACCGTCCTGGATACTCAAGTACAACAGAGCCAGCCACAGTGACTAGAGCAGCAATTGCCAAACCCACCCATAATACCGGTCGAAGATCTAGTTGACGGCGTGGACCGAGCGCGCCGAGCACCAGCAATGTGAATCCGACGGACTTTACCGAGAGGAGCACAAGTTTCTCGTAACCATACTCTGGAGACCACGACCTGGTAGCGCTCCACGCAAGCCACACCACAAACGGCGACAGAACCAGGAGTGGGAAGCTCCTCCGAAGCAGCGCTTGTGGGCCACGGGAGAGGAGGAGGGCTAGGCCGGTAGCGGCGGCGCTGATCGTAGTAACCACAACGAGGTCGCTACCAGGACTAAGTTGGCCTCCGACGGCGAGCACCACATCAGAGTAAAGTGCCGCAGCTAGTGCGAAGCCTGCCAGAATTCCGCAGCGGTCGGAGTGCCGCCTATTCAGAGCTGGGATTGCTGTCACCGTTGGAACCCGCGCAGAACGGATTCGAAGAACGCGAGGCGATGAACTTCTTTCACGCGTACATCCAGGTGGGCGATATCGGTTCTAGGAACGCGCCTCCCCTTCCACCTGTCGAGGAATTGATCAACCTTAGACAGTGCCACGCGAAATCCAGATCTCCGGTTTGCGACAAAACACGCCCAGGGTGAATCCCGCGGGATATCGGTGTCATCACATCCGAGAATAAGTGGAATGCCCATGCCGAGGTATTCCCGGTGCTTGAGAGGAGAGATGCTGGACATCCCCAGCCGAAACAAAGCAAGCGTCCCGATACCTGCATCTGCGGTAGCCGCTATGGAGGCGAAGCCATCTCGTGACTTTCGGCCATGGTAATGGATTCGCGGATGCGGCCGTGTTCCCTCATCGGGCCCTGACAGTCCGACAACATCGATCGACCAATCCGGTCTAAGATCCAACACATTAGGGAGCAGATCCAGTCCATGCCAAGGCTGCTCGGATGAGACGAGTGAAAGCAGTCTGATTTCCGAGCGAGTCACAGGTGGAACGACTTGGATCTCATCGAGTGCGGCTCCGTTGCCGATGATCTTACTGGGACAGCTGAGTGACCGGAAGCTCCTTAGCTCCTGTAGTTTGTCATCCACGAAGACTGCTCCAGCCGCCAATTTAAACAATCGCTCTCTTCCCCAATTGTGCGCCACCGCATTCGGCCAACCGCTCTTCTGTCGTTCCATCAAGTCATCGGAATTGACCTCAATAACTGTCGGCACCGCCCTCATCATGCGTTCGAGCGCAGGGGTCCAAGGATCATTCCGGAAGTAGACGATATCGGGATTGGCGCCCACCAGCCAAGAGGCCAATTCCGCCGGCGCGGCAAGTCGGTCCCACCTGCTCGAATACTGATGCAGGCGAAATTGCACAGTCGCAGGCATAGCGGTTCGCCACGAGGTTCGGGTATCAGCGGCGGAACAAACGCCAAGCGCGACCTCGTGACCTGCAGCAGCCCACTGCTTCACCTGCGCCACAACTTTGTGAAAGACACCTGATCCTTCAGCGCCACTCCAATGCACGAAGTAGCTGATCTTCATCGCCGCAGTCCAGGGACTCTACGAGAGGCCCAGCGAGAGAGCGCAACTCGGGCAGCAGCATACATTGCGAGGTACCCTAGTCCCATGACAATCGCACCCCCAAGCACCACAGAGCTTGGCTGGAGAGATCTGGACGCCAAGATGACCCAGGCGGCGATCGCTCCTCCCCGAACGAGATCCAGGCCGAGCTGCCAGTGAAGTGTACCGGTCATCGGAAAGACCACACCAATCGGCGAGAGACAGAGCTGGATGGCTCCGACAAGCGTCAGGGGACCGATATAGCTCGCGCTGGCAAGCCAACCTTCGCCAAGCAACGGCGGCATCACCAACGGACCCAATACCCACCCAATCATGGCGATAGCCACAGCCAGAGGAAGCCATTGCAACAAATGCTGCGTCAGGACGCTGCTCAGTGCAAGATCCCGTCCGCTGATCTGCCTGGACAGGCCGCGCTGCAAGATCTGTCGGCTCGCTGGAGCCAGCAATATGACAGGAATGCCCGTGAACCCAGCAGTCACCGCGATCACACCAAATGTTCCTGCATCGGTCACAATCGCCAAGGCTCCGAGGAGCGCGAAGACTGCGAGCGGATTCGCGAGGGCCGCCACAATCCCTACGGCGACACCCCTTCGCAAACGATACAATCGACGGCAAATGCGGCCTAGCGACACTCCGGCACCGAATATCGGCATTGATTGCGCCCGCCAAAGGACGACACACGACGCGGCCTGTCCTGCAATGGCGCCGACGAATAAGCCCAGATTCCCGTACGAAAACACGCTCCCACCAATTTGCACACTCGGCCGCACTCCTCCCTGCGCTAGCCTGCTGTTCGCCAACATTGGAAGCGAATCGGCTCGCACCAATACTGCAGACCACAGGGCATCCATCGCAAAAAGGAGGATTGCGAATGGCAGGAACACAGCCACTCGCGATGCGTGAAAAGACCCGATCGGTCCGGATATGAACCACCATGGGATTGTGGCTAGTAGTGCGACTCCAAGCGCGAGGACCAATGCACACTCGATCAGCGCCGCTGCGCGCTTCACTGTTCTGGCGACTGGAATAATCATCTCGAGTCGCGCGGTAGATGCCGCGCCTGTGACAGCGACGAGGAGTGCGTAGGCCTGGTATGCCCCCAGATCACTCGGTGAGTATATTCGCGTGAGAATCGGCGCTGCCAGGAGAGGCAAAAAAGCACCAGCAGCACTCCTGACTACGAACCGTGCGTCAGCCGGCAGCCACGCATTCCGAAGTGAGACGGTGGAGCAACGCTGTGTCAAACCGCCGCCCCGGGTCGCGTCATTGCCACCTTCCTGTTCATTGATTTAGGGCGTCGGTTGAGCCTTCCCCTCTGCCTCCGACCGCCCGCCAACCCACAATCCGCCCCACACCTGCCAAACCGTCGAGGTTCAACCTCTGCCATGACGGCCGGTTAGTGGCGCTGTTGCACATATGCGGCCGGGTCATCGAGCCGGAGCCGACACGCGGCACCATTCCCCAGGCCTTGCATCTGCGTCGACTGCGCGCTCCGCCAGTCCGTCGGGTCCGAGCCTTCTCACGAATTGATACCCCTACCGACCGTCCCTCCGGCTTCAACATCACCGAGACCGCCCCACCCGGTCACTCCCCAACCGCACCACAGGCTAAAGCCCGGAAAGACACCACTAACTCCGTGGTACCAGCCACCCGTGCCGCCGATCAGCCAGCCAGCCTTGCCGAATACCCACGGGCACACTCACATTTGATACAGGCAGCACAACCGCGAACCTCTCCGTGCAGGTGACTATGTTCAAGATCAACAGTCCCGAGGCCTACCGCCTGGCCCTTCTCCTAGCCGGCCATACCGGCGAGTCTATCACCACTGCTGTGACAGTGGCTCTTCGCGAACGCCTCGACCGGATCGTCAACGTGCCAACGCGCCCTGCCGTTGATGAAATCATGGCCATCGGTCGGTGCTGTGCCGCTGGCCTCAAGCATGCGCCAATCTCAGTCGGCGACTACCTCTACAATGAAGCCGGCCTGCCGCACTGAGCACAGCCCCTCTCAAAAGGCAACGATCTCACCCGCACCGACATCGAGAACTCACCCCTCCTCGTTTCCCTCCCCCCGCTCCCGCCACCACGCCATCCGCTCCGCGATCCGCCGCTCGTACCCGAACTCCCCCGGCTGGTAGAACGTCGCCTCGCCCAGTGCGTCGGGCAGGTACCGCTGCGCCACATAGCCCTCCGGGACGTCGAACGCATAGCGATACCCGGCCCCGTAGCCAAGGTCTTTCATCAGTGTCGTCGGGGCGTTGCGGAGATGGAGCGGGACCGGCGCCGCAGGCGTGTCGGCCGCAGCCGCCTGCGCCGCGCCCCACCCTGCATACACCCGGTTGCTCTTGGGCGCGGTCGCCAGATACACCGCCGCCTCCGCCAGAGCCAGTTCCCCCTCCGGGCTGCCAAGGAAGTGATACCCATCCCGAGCCGCAATCGCCAGCCCCAAGGCCTGCGGGTCGGCCAGACCAATGTCCTCACTGGCCATCCGCACCAGCCGCCGCGCGATGAACATCGGGTCTTCACCGCCCTGAATGAGCCGCGCCAACCAATACAGCGCCCCCTGCGGATCGCTGCCACGCACCGCCTTGTGCAGCGCCGAGATGAGGTCGTAGTGCTGCTCACCGGCCTTGTCGAACGACGGCACCCGCCGCGCCAGCGCGTCGGTGACCACCTGGGCGGTGATGTCCCCCGTGGTGCCCACGTGCTGCGCCGCCGCCTCGAGCACCGTGAGCGCCCGCCGCGCATCACCATCGGCGACCGTGGCCAGGAGCGTCACCGCGTCGGCCGTCATGCTCACCCGTCCCGCCAATCCCCGCGCGTCGACCAAGGCCCGCTCGATCACGACCCGCAGGTCCTCGGTCGCGAGCGGCTGCAACACCCAGACGCGCACCCGCGAGAGCAGCGCCGCGTTCAGTTCAAAGGAAGGGTTCTCGGTGGTCGCTCCGATCAGGGTGACCACGCCGCGCTCCACCGCCGGCAGAAAGGCGTCCTGCTGTGCCCGATTGAAGCGATGAATCTCGTCGACGAACAGGATGGTGCCCCGCCCCATCGCCAGGCGCTGCTCGGCCTCGGCGATGATCTGCCGCACCCGCGCCACGCCGTCACTCACCGCCGAAAACGGAACGAAATGACGATCGGTGGTGGTGGCGATCAGCCGAGCCAGAGTGGTCTTGCCGGTACCGGGCGGACCCCAGAAGATGCTGCTGCCCACGTCGCCCCGCCGAATCGCGTCGCCCAACGGCTTGCCCGGTGCCAGCAGATGAGCCTGACCGACATACTCCGCCAGCGTCGCAGGTCGCATCCGCGCCGCCAACGGTTCGGGCGGCGCGAAGAGCGACTCAGTCATCAGCGCCCGCCAAGTCGAGCAGCACGTCACGCTCGTTGAGCGCAGGATCCTCAATCACCGCGTCAAGCAGCCGCGCCAGCAGACGGCCCAACGCCGGGCCCGGCCTGACAATGCCGGCGGCCACCAGGTCATCACCACTCACCGCCAACTGCTGCCGCGCTGTGGCGTCACCCCGGCGCCGCACGTCGGCCACCACAGCGGCCCAGGCCGGCGCCACCCCACTCTCACATTCCGCCAACCGGATCAGATCATCGGCAGCAGCACCCACCGCCGCCAACCAGCGCCGCACCTCACGCCCGCTGTCACCCGCCGGTGCGGCGGGGCCGCGATCAATCATCACCCCGCGCTGAATGTCACTGTTGCTGCACTTGAGTCGTCGCAGGATCGGCGCCACCGGACGACGCCACGCCGCCAGGGCCAGGACCGGGTCGCCAGGCAAGCTGCTCCGGGCAGTGACCCGATCCGCCGCCAACCAGCGATCGGCAATGCCCGCCCGCTGCCACAGCTCGGCCAATCGCGCCGGCTCGGCAATCCGCTCCACCCCCTTCCACCACTCCTCCCGCACCCGCTCAGCCGAGAGACTCTCGGTGGCCGCGGCCTGCGCCAAAGCCGCCGCCCAGGTGGCAGGGTCAATCCGGAAGTCGAATCGGGCGGCAAAGCGCAGCGCCCTGAGGATCCGCAGCCGATCCTCACGAAATCGCGCCGCCGGATCGCCCACCGCCCGCACCAGGCCGCGACGAATGTCGTCATGACCGCCGAAGGGATCGTGGAACACCCGCCGCAGCGGATGCCAGGCGATGGCGTTGATGGTGAAGTCCCGCCGCGCCAGATCCTCGTCGAACGAGGCACCGAACTCGACGACCGCATGCCGGCCATCGGTGCGCACGTCGCGCCGAAACGTGGTGACTTCGTGCAGCGCACCGATGTCGTCGAGCACGCCCACAGTGCCATGCTCGAGTCCCACCGGCACGGTGCGGCGAAACAGTTGCCGCACCTGTTCGGGAGTGGCGGCGGTGGCCAGGTCAACGTCGGTCTGCGGGTGACCCATCAGGGCGTCACGAATCGCTCCCCCGACACACCAGGTTTCAAACCCGGCCGACTCCAGCCGACTCAGGATCGCGACCACAGTGGCCGGGATGGTCAACGCCAGGCGTTCGGTCGCCTCCGCCGTCACCGCGTCCCCGCTCCCCTCACAGCGGCAGAATCCGAATGTTGCGCAGCGACAAGGCGCCGTTGTGATCGCCCTGCACGGCGATGTGTCCCCGTGGCATCATGCCGTAATGGGGCCACTCGGCAAACTTGCTGGCGGCAACCTTGGCGGTCCAATCGTCGCTCTGCAGTTCGTACTCCAGCAGCTTGACGCCGTTGAGCCAATGCTCGACATGGTGTCCCTTCACCACGATCCGGGTGCTGTTCCACTCACCGGCAGGCTTCACCACACCCTCGGGGGCGGGATAGAGACCGTAGGCCGCGCCCGCCGAGGTGAGTCGGCTCTGGCCGTCGGGGGCGTTGGGATCGTCGAGCAACTGATACTCGGGCGCGGTCCAGTAGATCTTGGGATACTCCTCGGTGCCGCGGTAGAACAGACCGGCATTGCCGCCGGTGTCGAGTTTCCAATCGAGCCGCAGCTCGAAGTCGGCGTACTCGGCTCGGGTGATGATGTCTTCGGCGCTGCCGCTCTTGGTGAGCGTGCCCGCGACAATCCGCCAGCCGCTGGGCATGGTGTCCATCTTGTAGCCGCGCCAGGCATCGGTGTCGTGGCCGTCGAAGAGCACCTGCCAGCCGGCGGCACGTTCGGCGGCGGTGAGTCCGGTGGCGGCGTCCTGGCCCACGGCCGGCGCGGTGAACAGGGCGAGAGAACAGCAGGCGAGAATCAGGCTGGGACGCACGGGATCTCCAGAAGGAAGGGACCAGGAGGATGCCACGGTAGACGCAATCACTCAACCACAGAGCACACTGCCACCGTTGACGTTGAGAATCTCTCCGGTGATGTGGCGCGCCAGATCGGAGAGCAGGAACACAATCGGTCCGGCCACGTCGTCGGCAGTGGCGATCCGCCCCACCGGAATGCTGGCGGCAATCTGCTCGCGGCCATCGGCGGCGTAGGCCGTCGCGCTCATCTCGGTGTCGACCCAGCCGGGTGCGACGGCGTTGACTGTGATGTCGGGAGCACACTCGATCGCCAGCGACTTGACCAGCGAAATCATCGCCCCCTTGGAGGCGGCGTAGTCGGCGTGGTCGGCTTCGCCCCGCTGGCCCGCCGTGCTGCTGACCATCACTACCCGTCCGCCGGGTCCGAGCAGCCCCAGCGCGGCGCGGGTGAGGTGAAAGACCGAGTCGAGATTGGTGGCCAGCGTGCGACGCCAGCGTTCCGGCGCCATCTGCGCCAGCGGTGTGGCCGCCTCGGGCCAGACGCCGTGATTGATCACCACACCATCGAGACCACCGAAGGCGGCCTGCACTTCGCTCATGATCTGCGACACCCGATCGCCGTCGGCCAGATCGCCGCCCGCCAGAAAGGCCCGCCGCCCCATCGCCCGAATCTGACGCGCGACCTGGTCGGCCTCGCCCCGCCGCGCGTGGTACAGGATGCCCACGTCGGCGCCGAGCCGCGCCGCCATCAATGCTGTGGCACGGCCGATGCCGCGCGACCCTCCGCTGACAAGAATCCGCTGTCCGGTAAGCGAGATCATCGCGCCAGTTCTCCGGTGAGCAGCGCCGCGATTTCATGC
Organism: uncultured Gemmatimonadales bacterium; assembly: GCA_965651715.1. Classification (GTDB taxonomy): domain Bacteria; phylum Gemmatimonadota; class Gemmatimonadetes; order Gemmatimonadales; family GWC2-71-9; genus Palsa-1233. The sequence goes on along the minus strand of CBFGTB010000013.1, from coordinate 4,442 downwards.
TGCACTGCGAGATGCAGTTCCTGAACCCGGGCGACTTCGCTGCTCGCCACCACGAACACATGATCGGCGCGGTCGCGCGCCGCGCCCCCATCACCGCCCAGCAGGGCGACGCTGACCACCTGGCGCCGCCGGGCCACGTCGAGCAGCGCCAGGATGTTGGCCGAGTTGCCCGAGGTGCTGTGTACCACCACCAGATCGCCGGGCCGGGCCAGGACGTCGAGCTGCCGGGCAAAGATCTGCTCGAAGCCGAAGTCATTGCCGGCGGCGGTGAGGGTGGAGCTGTCGGTGGTGAGCGCCACCGCCCGCAGGCCGCGCTGCTGCCGACGGTCAAGCCGCACGACATACTCGGTGGCCAGGTGCTGCGCGTCGGCGGCCGAGCCGCCGTTGCCGGCGAAGAAGAGGGTGCCGCCGTCGACAAGACACTGGCGCATGGCCGCGACAATGGCCGTCAGTTCGTCGGCTCGCGCCGCGACCTGTTCCGCCGCCACGGCCAGGCGGCGCAGCCCGTCGGCCAGGTGGCGGGCGTCAGTCACGCCGACCGCCAGAGGCGCCGGATTCGATTGAACAGGCCGCGCGGCGGCGGCAGCGGGTCGACTTCGTAGAGCGGTTCATCGTTCAGGATGGCGCGCGGGTTGGCCTCCAGCAGCAGCAGTGACTGATCGACACCGCCCTGCTCGGCCAGCCAATCGACAGCGGTGGCAACACAGCGATCGTCGCCGTGGTTGTCGGCCGCGAGAATGTCGGCGAGACCGGCCCGGACCAGCGCGCGGGCCCGATCGCCACGACTGCGCGGCTGGGTGATGGTGGTGGCATCGACCTGCATCACAGTGCCGAGATCGCGCCAGGCGCTGACATTCTCGACGGTACACGAGGAATAGCGCTCGGGATGGGCCAGCACCGGCACCAGATCGTGATCCATCACATCGAGCAGCGCCCGGGCGACAATTTCGGCCGGCACCATCCGGGTAAACTCCACCAGCAGATAGCGACTGCCCGCCAGGGTCACCCGCCGCTCGCGCATGGTCGGCGCCAGCGGACGATCGAGCATCACTTCGGCGCCGCGGTGCAGCGTCATCCCGGCCGGCGCCAGCGGCGACAGCTCGGCCCAGGCGCGGTCCTGCGCTTCGGGGAACCCCGCCCCGGCGCGCGAGGCGAGCAGGTGCGGCGTCAGCGCCACGTCGGTGACGCCTCGCTCCACGAAGGTTTCCAGCACCCGCAGCGATTGGCTGACCGAGCGCGAGCCGTCGTCAACGGCCGGCATCAGATGACAGTGAAGGTCGATCATTGGCCCACCAGCGAGAGGGTCCTGAGTGCCTGCGCCTCACTCTGCAACTGCTCAGGACGCTCTTCGGCCAGCCGCAGCAGCGCCAGGGTGATCAGCGCGTCGGCCGCCAGCAGATCAATCGCGGCGGCGCGGTCATCTCCCGCAGCAATCGAGGCATCGAGCGCCCGCTGACCGGCGAGCGCGAGCTGGGCGGCGAGTTCGCCGGCTTCGGCTTCGGCGGCAGTAAGGTATCCGGCCGCCCGGGCACTCAGCCGCTCGGGCGCTCCGCTGGTTCGCGCCGCGAACCAGGCCAGGGCGGCGCTCATCAGCCCAGCCGCTCCCGCAGCAGCGGCAACAGCGAGTCGGTGGCCACCGATTCGGCGTTGCCCTCGAGTGACCCCGAGGCGAAGGTCTTGCGCCCGCCGCCGCGACCGCCGTGGCGGGCGGTGAGTTCCTTGATCAACAGATTGGCGTCATGACCGTCGGCGGCGAGGTCATCGCTCACCGCAATGGTGATGGCCTGCGGCACCGTGGGATTGACGAGCGCCAGGACGGCGTTTGTCGGATGCCGCACCCGGAACTGATCGGCCAACTCACCCAGCTCGGCTCGGCCTTCGACCACCGTGGGCAGCAGATAAAAGCGGACCCGCCCGGCATCGAACTCCTGTGCCTCGCGGACGCCGCCCTGGGCCAGCGCTTCGGCGAGTCGGCGCTCAAGTTTCTCACGCTCGGCCAGCAGCGCCTCCAGCTTGCGCTCGAGCTGATCGGGCTGGGCGTGAAGTGTGGTGGCCAGGGCCGCGATCCGGGCGTCGAGTTCGTTCAGCCGGGCGTAACTGGCGCGCCCGGTCACCGCCTCGATCCGGCGCACGCCGGCCGCCACGCCGCCCTGGGCGGTGAAGCGGAACAGCCCGATGTCGCCGGCACTTGTCACATGGGTTCCGCCGCACAACTCGATCGACTCGCCGATGGTCACCACCCGCACCACATCGCCGTACTTGTCGGCGAAGAAGGCCATCGCCCCCAACTCGAGCGCGGCATTGAGCGGCATTTCACGAATGTCGGTCGGATCGTTGGCCCAGATCAGCTCGTTGACAGCGGCTTCGATCTCGCTCAACTGACTCGGCTCGATCGGGCCGTGATGACTGAAATCGAACCGCAGCCGATCGGGCGCCACCAGCGATCCCTGCTGCCGGACGTGGGGCCCCAGCGCGCGCCGCAGCGCCAGGTGGGCCAGATGGGTCGCCGAGTGGTTGCGCTGCATATCGCGCCGACGGTCGGCATCGACCTGCGCCGCGACCGGGCCCGGGGCGAACTCTCCCTCCAGCGTGCCGAGCAGCAGTTGACCGTGCTCGGCATCTTTGCGAACATCGCTCACCACAAAGCGCCAGCCCGCGCCCTCGACGACTCCCGTGTCGGCCATCTGACCGCCCGAGGTGGCGTAGAACGGTGACTCGGCCAGCACCAGCGCCGCCGGCTCGGCCGCCAGCGCGTGGGCCAGCACGGTGGTCTCGCTGCTGAGCCGATCGTAGCCCACGAACCGGCTCCGCGCCTCGCCAGTGGTCGACGACAGACTCACAGCCGCGGCGTGTGACGCCTCGCTCCCCGCTCGCCGTGCGGCACGGCTGCGATCCCGCTGCTCGGCCAGAGCGCGTTCGAACCCTGCGAGATCGACAGTCACCCCCTTCTCCGCCGCAATCAACTCGGTCAGATCGATCGGAAACCCGAAGGTATCGTAGAGCAGGAACGCCTCATCGCCGCTGATCGCCGCCGCCCCGGTGGCGAACAACTCATCGAGTCGCGCCAGCCCCGCCTCGATGGTGTGGAGGAACGACTCCTCCTCCTTGCGCACCCAGGTGCTGATATCCTCCTGGCGCTGGTGCAGTTCCGGATAGGCCTCACCCATCAGCTCCACCACAGTCGGCACCAGTTCCACCAGCGTCGGCTCGCGGCGACCCAGCAGCCAGGCGTGGCGCACCGCGCGGCGCAGGATCCGGCGCAGCACGAAACCGCGCCCTTCGTTGCTGGGGTAGACCCCGTCGAGCAGCAGGAACGTCACAGCCCGGGCGTGGTCGGCCAGCACCCGATATGACATCCCGGTGCCCGCCGGACCGCCGGGATAGGCGGCGCCCACCAGCCGTTCCACCCGGGCGATCAGCGGCCGGAACAGATCGGTATGGAAGTTGTCGCTCTCGCCCTCGAGCACCGCAGTGATCCGCTCGATCCCCGCCCCGGTATCGACGCTGGGTTGGGGCAGCGGCGTCAGGGTGCCGTCGGCGGCGCGATCGAACTGCATGAACACCAGATTCCAGATCTCGAGGAAGCGGCCCGCTTCGGCCAGCCGCTCGAACTCCGGCGGCGACAACCGCGCCGGCGGATCGCCCGGTTGCCACTCCAGGTCGACGAAGATCTCGGAGCAGGGCCCACAGGGCCCGGTATCGCCCATCTGCCAGAAGTTGTCGGCGTCGCCCAGGCCGTAGATCCGCTCGGCCGGGAGTCCCGACGTCTCTTGCCAGAGCGAGCGGGCCTCCTCGTCGCTGTGGTGCACCGTCAGATGGAGCCGGTCGGGGGCAATGCCCAGCCAATCGGGCGATGTCACGAATTCCCAGGCGAAGGCGATCGCGTCGCGCTTGAAATAATCGCCAAAGGAAAAGTTGCCCAGCATCTCGAAAAAGGTGTGGTGCCGCCGGGTGATGCCCACCTGCTCGAGGTCATTGTGCTTGCCGCCGGCGCGGACGCACTTCTGGCAGGTCACGGCCCGGCGGTAGGGCCGCGGATCCTGCCCCAGGAAGGTGCGCTTGAACTGGACCATGCCGGCGTTGGTGAACAGCAGGGTGGGATCGTCGGCGGGGACCAGCGACGACGAGGCCACTTCGGTGTGGCCCCGGTCGCGGAAGTAGCTCAGAAAACGGCGGCGGATCTCGGCGGATGTCATAGCCCGGAAAACTAAACCGGCGGAACGCCCGGCAAGACGCTCGCGGGCCGGAGACCTGGCCGCGGTCGCCCCGGCGGCTCGGCCCGCCAGCAGGGATCCGACGCCCCCGAGACCGAGCGGGCCGCCAGGATCCGTACCTGGTTGACACGTGGGGGGGGGGTAGCTTATCGATGACTGAAGTGCCGCTCGTCGACCACCCGGAGTGTACGATCATGGCACGTCGTTCTCACGCATTCACTCGTGTAC
>CBFGTB010000012.1:0-29924 GCA_965651715.1 uncultured Gemmatimonadales bacterium | reverse complement strand
GAATCATCGCCACCTCGATCGGGTGCGAAAAATACGGCTCGCCGGAAGCGCGCTACGCGATCCTCGAGCGGCGCGCGGGCGTGTCGTTCGGCACGCTCGATGTCTTTGTTCAGGTGACAGCCGGCGTCCGTCTCACCGAACCGGGGGCCGACCTGGCGGTGGCCGCGGCCCTGATCAGTTCGGTGCAGAATCGGCCGACTCCGGCCGATGCGCTCTATCTCGGTGAACTGGGACTGGGCGGAGAGATCCGACCGGTCGCCAGCGCAGAGCGACGCCTGATCGAGGCATCGCGGATGGGCTTCCGCCGGGCGTACGGCGCATCGCGCAGTAAGAGCGACGCAGCCGACATCCACCACATCGGCCTTGAGCACGTCGACCAACTGGTGCGTTCTCTTGCCGCGTGACGTCGGGGTGATCGTCGTCGCGGCGGGGCAGGGCACCCGGGTCGGGTCCCCGACCCCGAAGCAGTATCTCTCGGTCGCGGGCGAGCCGGTGCTGTCGCGAGCGCTGCGCCCGTTCCTGAGCCATGCCGATGTCGCAGCGATCGTGGTCGTGGTCCCGCAAGGCGGTCCCGAGCTGGTGCCGACCTGGCTGCAGAAGCTGGTCGGGGATCGGCTGCGGTTGGTCGCGGGCGGCGCCAGTCGGCGCGAGTCGGTATCGCGCGGCCTGGCGGCGATCAGCGACGACTGTACCGTGGTATTGGTTCACGACGGGGCGCGACCGTTTCCGCCGCGTGACGCGATCGATGGCGGCATCGCCGCCGCGCGGGCGGGACATGCCGCAGTGCCGGCGCTGCCGGTCGCCGAGACGCTCAAGCGAGCCGATGACTGTGGTCGGGTCCTCGGCAGTGTGGCCCGGGAGGGGCTGTGGCGGGCGCAGACGCCCCAGGCCTTTCCCCGTCAGGTACTGGTCCGCGCCCATGCGCAGCAGGCGACCCACAATGTGACGGTCACCGACGACGCCATGCTGGTTGAATTGCTCGGCGAGCGGGTCGAACTGCTGCCGGGCTCGCCTCGCAACCTCAAGATCACCACTGCCGATGATCTCGAACTCGCCGAGTGGTGGGTATCGCGATGACCCGCCTGGCGTTCCGCACCACTGCCGATGCCGAGACGGCGGCGCCGCTGGTCGCCGAGCATCTCGCCACCGGTGGGCTGCTGGCCTATCCGACCGAGACGGTCTATGGCCTGGGCTCGCGCCTGGTTGACGCCGACATCGCCGCGCTCGCCGCCCTGAAACAGCGTCCGCCGGACAAGCCGTTTCTGGTGCTGATTGCCGATCGGGCGATGCTGGATGCCATCGGTCTGGTGATGACACCGGCGGCCAGGCGGCTGGCCGAGGAATTCTGGCCCGGCCCACTCACGCTGGCCCTGGCCGGCGGAGAAGGGAAGCTACCCGACCGACTCCGGGGGCCGGAGGGGGGAGTGGCGGTGCGGTGGACATCCCATCCGGTGCTGCGGGAACTGATTGCGCGGATCGGCCATCCGATCACATCGACCAGTGCGAATCGACGGGGCGGTTCACCGGCGCCGGGCGCCGAAGGGGTCGAGGCGCTGTTTGGCGATGCGATGCGCGCCGAGCGGCTGCTGCTGCTCGATGGGGGTGTCCTGGGCAACGTGCCGCCATCGACGATCGTGGACTGTACTACCGCTGTGCCCCGCCTGGTGCGCGAAGGCGCTCTCTCGCGGGCCGAACTGCGGCGCCGCGCCGGGCGGTTGGCACCGTGACCCGGCAGCGCACAGTTCTGGTGGTCTGCTCGGGCAACACCTGTCGCTCGCCGCTCGCGGCAGTGATGCTCGCCGCGCAGTTGCAACATGATGGCGTGACAGATGTCAGCGTCACGTCGGCCGGGACGTCGGCCTGGGATGGGGCTCCCGCCGCCGAAGGATCCTATCTCGTCGCGCTCGAACGGGGTCTTGATCTCAGCCACCATCGCGCGCGCGTGCTGACAACTGAACTGGTGCGCGGCGCCGACCTCATTCTGACAATGACCAATGCGCAGATGCATCGCGCCATCGACCTGGGCGGCGGAGGGCGTGCCCACCTGCTCACCAGTTACGCCGATCCGTCGGGCGCCGCGGCCGATGTGGCCGATCCGTTTGGTGCCGACGTGGCGACCTATCGCGCGGTGGCCGATCAGCTCGACGACTTGCTCCGAGCGGCCGCGCAACGGATTGCGGCGGCCTGGTGAGCTGCCGACCAACAGCAGCAACCCGGATCCTGGCGGTGGTCGGCAACCCGGTCGACCACTCGCTGTCGCCGCTGATGCAGAACGCCGCGTTTCGCGCGGTCGGCCTCGACGCGGTCTACCTCGCGATTCCCTGCGTTGCTGAGGACCTTGCTGCGTTGATGCGGAGCCTGGTTCGCCAGGGTGGGGGCGGTAATATCACCATCCCGCACAAGGCCGCTGCCGTAGCGGGCGGACGAGGCGATGAGCGGGTCGCGCGGATCGGGGCAGCAAATGTGTTCGTGGGTGACGGCGCAGGCGGTGTGCTGTTGGGCAACAGCGATGTTGATGGCATCGGCGCCGTGACCGCCGCCGTCGCGCCAGGAGAAAAGTCGTGGCTGATCGTCGGCACCGGGGGCAGTGCCCGGGCCGCCGTCGCTGCGGCGGTGGAGCAGGGGGTCGATGTTGCAGTCAGGTCCCGCGATCCCCAGCGGGCCGATGCCTTCATGGCTTGGGCTCTGTCGATCGGCGCCCGCCAGGGGGAGCCGGACCGGGCCGGTCTGGTCATCAACGCCACGCCCTGCGGTCTGCATCGCGGCGATCCGCTGCCGCTCGACCTGGCTGCTGCCCCGGCGATCCGGGCGGTGGTGGACTTGACCTACCGCGCCGACGGCCCGACCGATTGGGTCATCGAGGCCCGACGACGCGGCCTGGCCGCCGTCGATGGACGCGAGATGTTGATTCAGCAGGGAGCGGCAGCATGGCGGTGGTGGTTTCCCGATCATTTGCCGCCGACGGAGGTGATGCGTGCTGCACTCGAGGGGCGCATGGACTGAAACGCTCATGGCGGCGGCCGACTGGCTGCTGCCCTCGGAGTGCCTCGGTTGCGCCCGGCCGGTGACCGGCCAGCCGCCCCCGCTGGTGTGCGAACTGTGTCGGATCCGCTGGCGCACGCCACCCGAGCCGGCCTGTCCCCGCTGTCATCATCCCCGCCTGCTGGACCTGCAGTGTCGGCTCTGCGCCGATTGGCCGCCCGAGTTTGGCCCGGTGCGGAGCGCGGTTCGGCTCGATGGCCCGGTCCGCCGCTTGGTCCACGGATTCAAGTACCGCGCCTGGCGCCGCCTGGCTGAGCCCTTTGCCAGTCGGATGGCCCCATTGCTCGACCGGCTCGGACCGGCCGACCTGGTACCACTGCCCACCGATGCTCGGCGCCGGTGGCGCCGGGGCTATGATCAAGCCTGCGAGTTGGCGTGGGCGTTGGGCAGGGTGACCGGGCGGCGGGTCGATGCCGAGCGGCTTTTTCGGGTCCGACGCGCCCGATCACAGGTCCGCTTGACGGCCGAGCAGCGCCGGGCCAACCTGGTCGGGGTCTTCGGTGCTCGGCCCGATTCCAACGCGGCGATTCTGGTCGATGATGTCTTCACGACCGGGGCGTCATTACTTTCGGCAGCACTGGCCCTCCGAGCGGCAGGGGCACCCGCCATCGCGGCGGTCAACGCCTTTGCCCGGGCTGAACCGCCCCTGATGGGGCATACCAACCTTGGGGAGTGAGAGGGAGCGATGCGCAAGATCCGGGTGGGAATCAATGGCTTCGGCCGCATTGGTCGCAATGTCGTCAGGGCCGCCAAGGCGGCGGGTGTTGACGATATCGATTTCGTGGCGGTCAATGATCTGACCGATACCGCGACGCTGGCGCACCTGCTGACCTACGATTCGGTGCACGGTCGCTTTCCCGACACCGTGGTGGGTGGCGACGGCAGCCTCGATGTCGGCGGCGACGTCATGCGGGTGCTGTCGGAGCGGGATCCGGCCCGCCTGCCCTGGGGCGACCTGGGCGTCGACATCGTACTGGAATCGACCGGGCGGTTCACCGCTCGCGACGATGCTGCGAAGCATCTGGCCGGTGGAGCGAAGAAGGTGATGATCTCGGCGCCGGGGAAGGGCGAAGACAAGACCTTCGTCTACGGGGTGAACCATCACGAATACGACCCGGCCGTGCACCACGTGATCTCGAATGCCTCGTGCACCACCAACTGCCTGGTGCCGGTGGTCAAGGTCATTCGCGACACCTTCGGTTTCCAGCGCGGCTACATGACCACGGTTCACAGCTATACCAACGATCAGGCCATTCTCGACCAGCCCCACAAGGATCTGCGTCGGGCGCGGGCGGCCGCAGTCTCGATCATCCCGACCTCGACCGGAGCCGCCAAGGCCACGGCACTGGTGATCCCTGAGGTCAAGGGCAAGATCGACGGCGTCGCCCTCCGGGTCCCCACGGCCGATGTGTCGCTGGTGGACCTGACCTGCATCGTGGATCGGGCCACCTCGGTCGAGGAGGTCAACGCGGCATTCCGCGCCGCGGCCGCGGGCGCCTTGGCCGGCGTGCTCGAGGTGTCGGACCTGCCGCTGGTCTCGGTCGACTATATCGGCAATCGCAACTCCAGCACTGTCGACGCGCTGTCGACCCAGGTGCTCGATGGCACCATGGTGCATGTCTCCTCGTGGTATGACAACGAGATGGGCTATTCGTCGCGGTGTGTGGACATGCTCCGCCACATCGGCGCCACGCTGTGAGTGCGCGACGCCTCGCCGATCTGCCGGCGCGGCAACTCGAGGGGCAGCGGGTCGTGGTGCGGGCCGACCTCAACGTCCCGCTCCGCGACGGGGAGGTGGCCGACGACACCCGGATTCGGGCGTCGCTCGATACGATCCGGTATCTGCGCGAGCACGGTGCCCGGGTGGTCATTCTCTCCCACCTGGGGCGGCCCAAGGGCACCCGGGATCCCGAGTGGTCGCTGCGTCCCGTTGCGCGGGAGCTGGAGCGACAACTCGGCATTCCGATCACCTTCCTGACCGACCCGACCAGTGAAGCGGCGCGGGCGGCGGTGCGTCAGTTGCCCCGCGGCGGCGTGGCGCTGGCGGAGAACACCCGCTTCTATCCCGGGGAGGAGCGCAACGACCCCGCGCTGGCCGAGCAGTTTGCGCAGTTGGGCGACCTGTTCGTCAATGATGCGTTCGGGACGGCCCATCGGGCCCACGCCTCGACCGAGGGGATCGCCCATCTGCTGAAGCCGGCAGTGGCAGGATTTCTGATGGATCGGGAACTCCGCTTCCTGGGCGACGCCATCGCGGACCCTGCCCGCCCGTTCGTGGCCATCCTCGGTGGTGCCAAGATCTCCGGCAAGATCGATCTGGTCGAGGCGCTGCTGCCGCGGGTGGATCGCATCCTGATCGGCGGCGCGATGGCCTGCACCTTTTTCAAGGCGATGGGGCTGGAAACCGGCACCTCGCTGGTCGAAGATGACCGCCTCGAGATGGCCCGCGGCCTGATGGCCAAGGCGGGCGATCGACTGGTGCTGCCCAGTGGTGCCGTCATCGCCGAACGGCTGGCCGGGGATGCGCCGACCCGTGAGGTGACCCGCGATGCGGTGCCGGCCGGATGGGCGGTGTACGATATCGATTCCGGCACGGTGGCCGAATTCGGGGCCATTGTTCGCGCTGCGCGGACTGTGATTTGGAATGGTCCGATGGGGGTGTTCGAAACACCGCCCTTCGACCGCGGCACGCTCGGCGTCGCCGCCGCCCTGGCCGATGCGACAGACGCCGGCGCGGTGACCATCGTGGGAGGCGGCGACAGCGCGGCCGCTGTGACGCAGGCCGGCCTCGATCAGCGGGTGAGCCACGTCAGCACCGGTGGCGGCGCCTCGCTTGAGTTCCTCGAAGGCAAACCGCTGCCGGGCGTGGCGGCGCTCGATCAACGTTGAGGAGACCCGATGTTCTTTGCGGCCAATTGGAAGATGAACGTGGCGCCCGGCGAGGCGCGGACCTTTCTCGACGAGTTTCTTCGGCGTGACACGCCGCGCGCCGAGCGGACCGTCGCGTTCTTCCCCTCGGCCGTCGCCCTGGAGGCGGTCGCCACTGCGCTGGCGGATCATGACCACATGGTGGTGGGGGTGCAGGACGTCCACTGGGAGGCGGCCGGCGCCTTCACCGGTGCCACGTCGGTGAGCTTGGCGCGCGGCGCCGGTGCCGCCGCCGCGCTGATCGGGCACTCCGAACGGCGCCATGTCTTCGGCGAGAGCGACGACGACACCGCGCGCAAGCTGCGGGCGGTGCTCGACGGCGGCTTGTTGGCGGTTCTCTGCGTCGGAGAGACGGCGGCGCAGCGGGATGCGGGGGAGACGGCGGCTGTGGTCGAACGGCAGCTCAGCGCCGCGCTCGCAGGAGTGGAGCCCGGCGCCGACCTGGTGATCGCCTACGAACCGGTCTGGGCCATCGGCACCGGTCGCAATGCCTCCCCAGCCGATGCCAACGCGGTGCACGCCACCATCCGCGACGTCCTCGTCGACCTGGGGCTGCCCCGGGCCACCCGGGTCCTCTACGGCGGCTCGGTCAAGCCCGACAACAGCGCCAGCTTGATGGCGCAACCCGAGGTGGACGGCCTGCTGGTGGGCGGGGCCTCGCTCGACCCGGAGAGCTGGGCCGCGATTTGCGCCACCTGAAGCGCGCAGGCTTTACCGCTCCGGTCCGCTGCGATATCTTCAAGGGCTAACCTGATTCTTCGACCAAGGGTGCCGGGATGTTCGCCTTTCTGCTCACGCTACTGATCCTCGACGCGCTGATCCTGTCGGTCGTGGTCCTGCTTCAGGCCGGCCAGGGCGGCGGCTTGGCGTCGCTCGGTGGAGGCGGGACTGCCTCGGTGCTGGGCGGACGACAGGCCACCACCTTGCTCACCAAGGCCACCTGGTGGACCGGCGGCATTTTCATGGCGCTGTCGCTGGTTCTCGGCCTGGTCTCGACCCGCGGTCAGGCCGGCCTCACCGACGTGCAGCGGCGGTTGCAGCAACAGGCCGCTCCGGCCGCGAACCTCGCGCCGGCGCCCCTCGGCGGCAGCGAACCGGCGGCCACGCCCAGCCCGGACAACGGCGGCAGCGCGCCGACTGAGGCGCCGCCGCAGTGATCTCCGGCGGACCGGCTCGCACACCGGGCTTCGTCCTGCTGGAAGACGGCAGTTGGTTCGCCGGAGAGGTTGTCGGATCCGGCGACGGTGCCTTCGGTGAAGTGGTCTTCACGACCAACATGGCCGGCTATCAGGAAACGTTTACCGATCCCAGCTATCGCGGCCAGATCGTGGTGATGACCGCGCCGATGATCGGCAACTACGGCGTGACCGACGAGGACAACGAATCGGCCCAGCCGCAGGTGGCGGGCGTGGTGGTTCGTGAGCTGTCGGAGACCTGGTCGAACTGGCGCGGAACCGGCAGCCTGGCCCAGTGGCTTGGCGGGGCCGGTGTCCCGATCCTGACCGGTGTCGATACCCGCCGGCTGACCCGCCACATCCGCGAGCGCGGCGCGATGCGCGGCGTGATCGCGGCGGGTGCGGCCCCCGACGATCAGTTGGCCGACCGACTGCGTCAGTCGCCGCTGATGGCCGGGCTGGATCTCGCCTCCCAGGCGGGCGGAGCCGAGAGCAGTCAGGCGGGCGACGGCCCGTTGGTTGTCGCCTACGATTTCGGGATGAAGCGCAACATTGTCCGCATGTTGGAGGCGAGCGGCCTGCGGGTCGAGGTGGTGCCGGCGCGGACCACCGCCGCCGAGGCGCTCAGCCGTCACCCCGACGGGATCTTCCTCTCCAACGGCCCCGGTGACCCCGCCGCGATTGATTACGCCCCGGCGACCATCCGGGAACTCGCGGCCTCCGGCATTCCGATCTTCGGGATCTGCCTTGGCCACCAACTGATCGGCATCGCCTTCGGTGGCAGCACCACCAAGCTGGGCTACGGCCACCGCGGCGGCAATCATCCGGTCAAGGAACTGCACTCGGGCAAGGTGCTGATCACCACCCAGAATCATGGTTTCGCCGTGGCTGGCGGGGCCGAGGGGGTGCCGGGTGCGAAATCACTTGAGGTCACCCATCTCAACCTCAACGATGGTACTGTGGAAGGCGTCCGCCACCGGGAACTGCCGGTCTTTGCGGTCCAGTATCATCCCGAAGCCGCGCCCGGACCGCACGATGCCTTTCCGCACTTCGAGCAGTTTCTCACTGCGATTCGGGCCCGTAGCGCTGCAAGCTCTTGACAGACAACAGTTAACGGCTCTACATATCGACCTGAAGGCGGGGCCGTTCCGAGGCTCCGAGTCGTCTCCGCGGGGGGTCGATGACCAAGGCTGATCTCGTCGAGCAAGTGACTGCGGCCATCGCCCGGACCTCCGGGCCGATGATCTCCAAGAAGGATTGCGCCCGCGTCGTCGATGCGTTTCTCGACGCCGTGAAGGATGCCCTCAAGGACCAGCAGAATATTGAAGTCCGTGGCTTCGGCACGTTCAAGATCCGGCGTCGCAAGACGCGGATGGCCCGCAATCCGCGAACCGGTGAACCGGTCGAGGTGGCGGCCCGTCCGGTGCCGGTGTTCAAGCCCAGCAAGGAACTCCGGCTTCTGGTGGCCGATGATCAGTCCGGCGCAGGAGCGGGCGACGCCGGCTAGCGCGATGCGGATCACGGTCCGCACCTTCGCGCGGTACGCCGAGGTGGTGGGCGAGCGGATCGCACTTGAGCTGACGCCTCCCGCCACAGTTGGAGACGTGATAGCTGCGCTGCGCGCCGCGCCCGGTGGTGCACGGTTGCCGGCGGCGCTGCTGGTGGCGGTGGATCATCGCATGGCCGACGTCGACACACCGGTGACCGACGCCAGCATTGTCGCGCTGCTCCCCCCGCTGGCTGGCGGATGAGGGGGCCCGATGTACCTGAGAACCGACCCGCTTGATGTCACGGCCCTGCTGGCCGAGCTGACGTCGGCCAGCGACGGCGCGGTGGTGAGTTTCGCTGGGGTGGTGCGAAACCATCACCGCGGCCGGGCCGTCGTCGCGATCGAATACACCGCCTATCCGGAAATGGCCGAACCGCTGCTCGACGCCATCCGCCGCGAGACCGAGCAGCGGTGGACGGTCCGCACCGTGTTGGCGCACCGGATTGGTCGCCTGGCGGTCGGGGAAACGGCGGTGGTGGCCGCTGCGGTTGCGCCGCATCGCGAGGCGGCGTTTGCGGCCTGTCGCGAGTTGATCGATCAGGTCAAGGCCCGCGTCCCGATCTGGAAGCACGAGTACTACGCCGACGGAAGTGCTGCATGGGTCGATCCGACCCGCGACAGCGGCCCGTCGACGTGACGACTGATCGCTGGGGCCGGCCCCTGGGCGCCCTGCGGATCTCGGTGACCGACCGCTGCAACCTCCGTTGTCAGTACTGCATGCCGGCGGCGCATTACCGGTGGCTGCCCGGTGATTCGCTGCTGAGCTTCGACGAAATCGAGGCGATCGTTCGGGTGGCTGTCGACCTGGGAGTGACACGCCTGCGGCTGACCGGCGGCGAACCGCTGCTGCGGCCGCATCTTCCCGACCTGGTGGCTCGGCTGGCGCAGATTGTCGGTCTTGAGGACATCGCGCTGACGACCAACGGGACCCGCGTGGCGCCGCTGGCTGGTGCGCTGCGTCAGGCCGGACTGCACCGGGTCACTGTCAGCTTGGATGCTCTGGACGACGCTGTGCTGCGCGGCCTCAGCCGGCATGGGCGGCTGAGTGACATCCTCGCCGGTCTCGACGCGCTTGCGGCAGCGGGGTTTTCCGGCACCAAGCTCAACACCGTGGTGATCCGGGGCGTCAACGACGATCAACTCAAACCGATCGTGAGTTTTGCGGCGGCCCGTGGCATCGAACCGCGATTCATCGAGTACATGGATGTCGGCGGTGCGACGGAGTGGCGGGCCGATCGGGTGGTGAGCGGAGCCGAGATCGTGGCCCGGCTCGGCCAGCGATTCGGCGGGGCGACCGCGCTGGGGCGCGGCACTGATCCCCACGCTCCTGCCACCCGCTGGCGTCTGGGCACCGGCGCGGTGATCGGCCTTGTCAGTTCGACCACGACGCCGTTCTGCAACGCCTGCGATCGCGCCCGCCTCACCGCCGACGGGGTCTGGTATGGCTGCCTGTATGCCAGTCGGGGGCTCGACCTGCGGACCCCGCTGCGGGCCGGCTGCACCGCAGCCGCCCTGACCGACATGCTGGCGACGGCGTGGCGGCAACGCGGCGACCGCGGCGCGGAGCAGCGGCGGGCCACGCCGGACCGGAGCCCGCTGGTCTCGCTGGGGCGGCTACGTCGCGATCCGCATCTGGAGATGCATGTCCGCGGCGGCTGAGCGCAACCAACCGACCCGGTGGTTCGTATGAGACAGCGGCGCCCCCCGGCCGATTCCTTTCACCTGAAGCGAGCAATGTCGAGCCTTCCGAACCGAAATCGTCGACTCTCAGGCCTGCTGGCCGCGACCGCGTTGGTGGTTGCGATGCCTCTCGCGGCACAGTCGACCCAGAGTTGCCCTGCGGTGAGTGGCGGCGAAATGCCGCTGAAGTATCAGGGTCCCGCCACCATCGCCGATATCACGCCGTGTGATCTGATGACCCGGCTGTACATCTTCGCTGACGACTCGATGATGGGTCGTCAGGTCGGGACTCCATACAACGATATGGGGACCAACTACATCGAACACGAAGTGCGCCGCCTGGGCCTGACGCCCGGCGGGGAGAATGGCGGATATTTCCAGAAGCTTCCCCTGTTCCATCGCAGTTTTGATGAATCGTCGACCCTCACCGTCGCCGGTCGCACCTTCCGGGGCGGTACCGATTTCACGGCGACCATTTCGGGGGCGGACTTCAATCTGACGAACGCCCCGGTGATTTATGGCGGTGTGGTGGGCGATACCACCGCCATCCTGCCCGAGGATGCGGTCCGGGGGAAGGTGTTGCTGCTGCGGGCCGGTGAACGGGCGACGCGTTTCCGGGGGATGTCACCCGCACTCCAGGCCTATCGGGCCTCGCAGGCCGCTGCCGCTGCGGTGATCACCATCGCCGGCGACGAATTGCCGCGGGCGCGGGGGTTTGGCGGCGGCCGGGCCAGCTACATCGATCCGGCGTCGCCGGCGCCGGGCGGCGGCGGCAGCGGTGCCGCGCACATCACCGCGACCAACACCCTGGCGACTGCCCTCAGTGCCACGCCGCTGGAGCAGCTCACCGCCGGCGCGGCCTTGGGCAACATCTCGATGGCGATCCGGTTCCATCAGGAATCGGCCCCGGGCCGCAACGTGATCGCGATCCTGCCGGGCAGCGATCCCGCGTTGGCCCATGAGTACATCCTGATCGGGGCCCACAATGATCACGTCGGCTTCCGCCAGGGCGGGTTGCCGCACGATTCGGTCAAGGCCTACAACATGGTCGCGCGGCCGCAGGGCGCGGATTCCCGTGGTGCGGCTGCGCCGACGGCGGCGCAGTGGGCCGACATCAACCACAAGATCGATTCGATGCGCAAGCTGCATCCGGTCCGGATTGACTCGATCTCCAACGGCGCCGACGACGATGGCTCGGGGTCGATGACGGTGCTGGAGCTGGCGGAAAAGTTCAGCACTGCCAGCACCCGCCCCAAGCGCTCGATTCTCTTCATCTGGCACGCCGGGGAAGAGGCCGGCCTGTGGGGATCGGAATACTTCAGCGATCACCCCACAGTCCCGCGCGATTCGATCGTCGGCGCGATCAACATCGACATGGTCGGGCGCGGGGCCGCCACCGATGTGACAGGTCAGGATATGCAGGGCGGCCTGATCCACGGCGGTGAGGGCTACCTGCAACTTGTGGGTTCGCGGCGGTTGTCGACCGAACTGGGCGATCTGGCCGAAGCGGTGAACAATCGCGATGGCTACCATCTCAAGTTCGACTACTCGCTCGACGCCGATGGGCATCCGCAGAACATCTATTGCCGCAGCGACCACTATGAGTACGCGCGCTACGGCATCCCGGTGGTCTTCTTCACGACCGGCGGCCACGCGGATTATCACCAGGTGACCGACGAGCCGCAGTACATTCAGTATCGCCACATGGCGAAGATCGGCAACTACTTCTTCGCCCTTGCGGAGACACTGGCCAATCTCGATCACAAGGTGGTCGTCGATCAGCCCAAGCCCGATCCGTTTGGTCGCTGCCGGCAGTAAGCCGCACGACATCCCTGGCGGTCGGCCGCGCAGCCTCTCGCGTCGGTCGGCCGCCGGGGCCATTTCTCCCGGAGCTGTCTGATGGCCCTGCATCTTGCCTTGCTTGAACCACCGTCCGCGCCGATTCTGGCGGCCATTGCCCGCCGCGCTGCAGCCAGCGATATCCCGGTCCATCTGGTGGGGGCGCTCCCGGAACCGTTCGACCCGGACAGCCAGCAGGCGTGGCAGGCGGCCGACGGTTGGGTTCATCCGACCTGGCGCGATTTTCGGGCGGCGATGGCCCGGGAACGCTGTTTCTATTTCGCCGCCCCCGGCGACGGCCTCCCGGAGGGCACCGCGCTGCGCGATGCCGAGACCGCGCCGATCCGAACCAACAGCGTCCTGGTGATCGGCGACGGTGAGGGACGGCTGCCGCCGCCGATCCTGACCAAGTATCCCGCCCGGCTTTATCGCCTGCCGATGCCGCCGCGCAAACGCAAGGTCGACCTGGCCAGTTCGGTCGATCTGTTGATTGACGTGGCGTTGGCGGGTTTGGTCGCGGCGGGTCGGGCGCCCGCCACCGCGACAGCTCCGATGCGCTACGGTCGCGGGCGGGGGCGTCGCTGACGCTTGGGAGGACTTCCGCGGGCGATTACGTTAGGACGGGGTTGCACTGTTCGTTCCGGCGCCGCCAGGCGCCTCCAACTTGAGGAGTAGCGGGTACGATGTTCGAAAAGATCACGGTGGTGGGTGCGGGGCATGTCGGCGCCACAACGGCGCAGCGGATCGCCGAGAAGCATCTGGCGCGAACCGTGGTCTTGATCGACATCGTCGAAGGCGTGCCGCAGGGCAAGGCGCTGGACCAGTGGCAGTCCGGTCCGGTGGAAGGGTTCGATGCTCGGGTAATCGGCAGCAATGATTACGCGGCTGCTGCCGATTCCGAGCTGTTCGTTGTCACGGCCGGCATTGCCCGCAAGCCCGGCATGAGTCGCGACGATCTGGTCAAGACCAATGCCGGGATCGTCCAATCGGTCGGCGAGCAGATTCGGCGGATCGCCCCCAACGCCATGGTGATCGTGGTCTCCAATCCGCTCGATGTGATGTGCTTTGTCATGCGCCGAGCCACCGGATTCCCGGCGGAGCGGGTGATGGGCATGGCGGGCGTGCTCGATACGGCGCGCTATCGGATGTTCCTGTCGGAGGCGATGGGCATCTCGGTGGCCGACATCCAGGCGATGGTGCTGGGCGGGCACGGCGATACCATGGTGCCGCTGGTGTCCTACACGACGGTCTCGGGGATCCCGGTGACGCAGTTGCTGTCGGCCGACGCCTTGGACGCCATCGTGACCCGGGCGCGCAATGGCGGGGCGGAAATCGTGGCCCATCTCAAGACGGGCTCCGCCTTCTACGCGCCCAGCGCGGCCGCGGTCCAGATGGTCGAGGCGATCGTGCTCGATCGCAAGCGGCTGCTGCCGGCGTCGGCGTGGTTGCAGGGGCAGTTCGGTCTGAATGACGTCTATTGCGGTGTGCCCTGCCTGATCGGGCGCGGCGGCCTGGAGCGGATCGTGGAGATCGCGCTGACCGACGCCGAACAGAGCGCACTTCACGCCTCCGCCGAGGCGGTCCGCTCGGTGCAGGCCATCGTGTGAGGCATCGATGAATCGGCTGCGGGAGTTCTGGCGGTCCGCGATCGGGAAGAAGGTGGTCATGGCGGTCACCGGCGTGATCGGGTTGCTGTTCCTGATCTCGCATGTGATCTCCAATCTGCTGGTGTTCAGCGACCCCCATCACCTTGATGAGTGGGGGGAATGGCTGCGCTCCCTCGGACCGGCGCTGTATCTGGCGCGGGCCGTGCTGCTGGCCGCTGTCATTCTGCATGTGATTGCGGCCTGGCAGCTCACCCGGATGGCGACTGCCGCTCGTCCGATCGGATATGATCGCCACGAGATGCGGGTCGCAACCTATGCCGCCCGGACCATGCGCTGGGGCGGGGTGGTGTTGTTGGCGTTCATCGTCTTCCACATCCTGCATCTCACGTGGGGACAGTTCCATCCCGACTTCATTCCGGGAGCGGTGGGCCACAACCTGATCAGCGGGTTGGCCGTCACGCCGGTCGCCATCTTTTATGCGGTGGCGATGATCGCGCTCGGGATGCACTTCGCCCACGGGGTCTGGTCCACCTTCCAGACACTGGGCCTGAATCACCCGGCCTGGAATCGCAGTCGTATCGTCATCGCCGTCGCCGCGACAATTCTTATCGCGGGCGGCTTCCTGCTCATTCCCCTCGCGGCGCTGTTCGGCCGGCTGCCCTGAGGCGAGGATCGTCATGGATCTCACGTCACGCGCCCCCACGGGGCCGATTGAAACCCGCTGGACCCGCTACAAGGACCATCTCAAGCTGGTGTCGCCAGCCAATAAGCGGAAGTTCGACATCATCGTGGTCGGCTCGGGGCTGGCCGGTGCCTCGGCCGCGGCCTCGTTGGCGGAGCTGGGCTACAACGTGTCCTGCTTCTGCTTCCAGGATTCCCCGCGCCGGGCCCACTCGATTGCCGCGCAGGGCGGGATCAATGCCGCAAAGAACTATCAGAATGACGGCGATTCCGTCTGGCGGCTGTTCTACGATACGGTGAAGGGGGGCGACTTCCGTTCGCGGGAAGCCAACGTCTACCGCCTCGCCGAGGTCTCGGCCAACATCATCGATCAGTGCGTCGCGCAGGGCGTGCCCTTTGCCCGGGAATACGGCGGGATGCTGGCCAACCGGTCGTTCGGCGGTGCTCAGGTCTCACGGACCTTCTACGCCCGAGGGCAGACTGGACAGCAGCTTCTGCTCGGCGCGTATCAGGCGCTCGAACGCATGATTGGCCGGGGCGCGGTGACGATGCACTCGCGCCATGAGATGCTCGATCTGGTGGTGATCGACGGCCGCGCGCGGGGCATCGTGACCCGCGACCTTGTGACCGGCGAAATCGCCTCGCACGCCGCCCATGCGGTGGTGCTGGCCACCGGCGGCTACGGCAACGTCTTCTACCTCTCGACCAACGCCAAGGGCTGCAATGTCACAGCCGCGTTCCGGGCCTGGAAGAAGGGCGCCGGTTTCGCCAATCCCTGCTTCACCCAGATCCACCCCACCTGCATCCCGCAGAGCGGCGATTATCAGAGCAAGCTGACGCTGATGTCGGAGTCGCTCCGCAACGATGGCCGTTGCTGGGTGCCGATCCGTGCCGGAGATACCCGGGCGCCCGGCGAGATTCCCGACGCCGAACGGGACTACTACCTCGAGCGCAAGTATCCCGCCTTCGGCAACCTGGTGCCGCGCGACGTGGCGTCGCGTTCGGCCAAGGAAGTCTGTGATGAGGGGCGCGGCGTCGGCCCCGGCGGACGCGGGGTCTATCTCGATTTCCGCTCGGCAATCGAGCGCCTGGGCGAAGACACCATCCGGGAACGCTACGGCAATCTGTTCGAGATGTACGAGCGCATTACCGGTGAAAACCCGTACCGTGTGCCGATGCGGATCTATCCCGCCGTGCACTACACCATGGGCGGGCTCTGGGTGGACTACAATCTGATGTCCAGCCTGCCCGGCCTGCACGTTCTCGGCGAGGCCAACTTCTCCGATCACGGAGCCAACCGGCTCGGTGCCTCGGCGCTGATGCAGGGCCTGGCCGACGGCTACTTCGTGATCCCCTATACCATCGGGGACTACCTCGCCCGGGGCGGCCTGACACCGATCGACACCAGCCACGACGCCTTCCGCGCCGCAGAAGCCGAGGCGCGGGAACGGATCGAGCGCCTCCTGGCTGTCAATGGGACCCGCAGCGTCGACTCCTTCCACCGCGAGCTGGGCGCGCTGATGTGGGAGAAGTGCGGCATGGCGCGCGATCGTGCCGGCCTGGAAGCGGCGCTGGCGCGGATTCCGGAACTGCGGCAGGAGTTCTGGCGCAACGTGCGCGTGCTGGGCGATAACGAGAGTCTCAATCAGTCGCTCGAAAAGGCCGGCCGCGTCGCCGATTTCCTCGAGTTCGCTGAACTGATGTGCCGCGATGCGCTGATTCGGGAAGAGTCCTGCGGCGGACATTTCCGCCTGGAATACCAGACACCCGAAGGCGAGGCCCTGCGCGACGACGAGCGCTTCGCGCATGTGGCAGTGTGGGAGTATCGCGGACCGGATCAGGAACCGGTCCGGCATATCGAGCCGCTTGAGTTCGAGTTCGTCGAACTCGCCACGCGGTCTTACAAGTGAGTCGCCTGTTGAGCAGAGAGGTGTCCGGATGAAGCTGACACTCAAGGTCTGGCGTCAGGAGGGCCCTGACGCCCCGGGCCGGTTCGAGACCTATACCGCCGAAGCGAACGAACATATGTCGTTCCTCGAAATGCTGGATGAGGTCAACGAATCGCTGATCCGTGAAGGGCGTGAACCGATCGCCTTCGATCACGATTGCCGCGAAGGCATCTGCGGCATGTGTTCGCTGATGATCGATGGCCGGGCCCATGGCCCGTGGGCGGCGACCACCACCTGTCAGTTGCATATGCGGGCCTACCACGATGGCGATACCATCGTGATCGAACCGTGGCGGGCGCAGGCCTTCCCGGTCATTCGCGATCTGGTGGTCGACCGCAGCGCCTTTGATCGCATCATCGCGTCGGGCGGATACATCACGGCACCGACCGGCGCCGCGCAGGACGCCAACGCTCTGCCGGTGCCCAAGGTGGCGGCGGATCTCTCGATGGACGCGGCAGCGTGTATCGGGTGCGGAGCCTGTGTCGCCGCCTGTCCCAATGCCTCGGCGTCGCTCTTCACGGCGGCCAAGGTGAATCACCTCGCTCGGCTGCCCCAGGGGCAGGCCGAACGGTGGCACCGGGTGCAGGCCATGGTGCACCAGATGGACGCCGAGGGATTCGGCGGATGCACCAACATCGGCGAGTGTGAGGCGGCGTGTCCCAAGCAGATCTCGATTGAAAACATCGCCCATATGAATCGCGACTATCTGCGTGCCTCGCTCGGCGAACGTGCCGGAGCGCCCCGGACGTCCGGCGTGATGTAGTCGCCATGCCGCGCCGACCGAACGGAATCATGGCCGGAAGGTCGGCGCGGCAACGGTGGGTGTGGCGGGCGGGGCTGGTGGCCCTGCTCGCCAGCCCGATTCCGGTCAGCGCCCAGTGGCGGGCCCGCGCCATGGCGCGACTCACCGGCGTCGTCGTGCGGGCCGATCCCGCGCCCTACGGCGAGCCGCTCACCGAGATGTACCTCACCCAGCCGGTGCTGATGGCCCGCCTCGATCGGGGCCAGCGCTGGCGGCTGCAGGGAACCCTCGATCTGGAATCGCTGACGCTTCCCGATGGCGAACTCACCCCCGGCGCGTGGGGCGAGGGCTACGTCGATCGCCGCCATCCGCACACCACAGTGCATGAACTGATGCTGAGCGGCCGGGATCTGCTCGGCCGCGCCGACGGCGCCGGCTCGCTCGGTCTGATGCTCGGCAAGGGCTTCGTGCCGTTCGGCAGCGATGATCCGATGAGCCGCCCCTTCACGGCCTACCCCGTGAATCATCATCTGGCCCAGATCCCGGAGCGGGCGGTGCTCGGCGTGCAGTACGCGCTGGGAGGATGGCGGATCGAGGCCGCTCTCTTCAACGGCGACGAACCCGAGCGCCCCAGCCAGTGGCCGCTGATTCGCCATCAGGGGACCTGGCGCTTCGGCGATTCCTGGAGTGCCCGGCTACTGTGGACACCGCATGAGGCGCTCGAGTGGCAGGCGTCGCTCAGCGATGTGCATTCCCCGGAACACCGCGATGGAGCGGGTGACGATCAGAGCAAGTTCGCCACCTCGGTGCGGTGGCAACGGCCCGGTATCGGCTACGGCATGGCCGAATATGCCAGGTCCACCGAACTGGATGGGACCTTCGTCTTCACCTCGATGCTGGTGGAAGCCCAGGCGGAACGAGGCGATTGGCGGATCGGGTACCGCTTTGAACGCACCGATCGCCCCGAGGAAGAGCGCACTGTCGACCCCTATCACACCCGGCGCCCGCACCTGGAGAACTCCATTCTGGGAGTCTTTCGCTGGACGCTCCACACCGCCCGAATCGCGCGTATTGTTCCGGTCGCGGGCGGCCGATTTCACCTGAGCCCGTTTGCCGAAGTCACCCTCGGGCGCATCGGCACCGCCAGTCCGGGACTGGTGACGCCCCGCAGTGTCTACCGCACCGACACGGTGCGTCACCTCAGGGTCGGCGTGACACTCGGCTGGCAGGACGGCGGGCATCGGATGGGGCGCTATGGCCTGCTCGATCCGATCACGATGGACCATCATCACTGACCGGCACGTGTGTCTTGATGCGGAGGTGACATGAGTAACTGGTACAGGCAGATGGCTGGCGTCGGCTGTGGGCTGGCCCTGATGCTGGGCGGCTGCGGAACCGACGCCGATCCGAGTGGCCCGGTCAGCGATCCTCCCGAGGATCCCACGCAGCCGGCCGGCGAGATCGTGACAGCGGCCGTGGTGCCGCTCCCGGCCAACTATGGCCACCATGACACCTTCGTGCGCGACGGTCTGGCCTTCGCCGCCGTCTGGAACAGCGGCGTCTACATCTACGATGTCGGCAACGGCATGCGGGGCGGCACGCCGGAGGCTCCGGTGCTTGTCAGCCAGTTCCTGCCCGAGAGTAACGATGTGCCGGGCGGCGTTCAGACCCACAACATCTGGTGGTTCCACAATCCGGTCACCGGCGAAGCGCGCTATCTCTTCGTGGGTCAGGAAGGCCCAGGAACCATCGGTCAGAGTGCCTCGGGCGATCTGCACGTGATCGACGTCTCAGATCTCACCGCGCCGCGCGAAGTGGCATGGTTTCGCATCCCGGGTGCCGGCATCCACAATTTCTGGATGGACGAGGCGGCGCAAGTGCTCTACGCTGCCTATTACAACGCCGGCGTCGTGGCGCTCGATGTCTCGGGAACCTTGTCGGGCTCGCTGGCGGGGCGGCTCATCGCGGAGGCCTATCCCGGGGGAGAGGGGCAGGCGTATACCTGGGGTGTTCAGCTTTCCGGGGGTGTGGTGTACGTCTCGGACATGTTGACCGGGCTCTGGGCTTTCGATCGCAACACCCTGGCTCCGCGGCGTGGATCGACTCAGGCGACAGTGACCGACCGATTCACCTCCGACCTGGCGGTGCGGGGCAGCGTGGCCTACACCGGCACCTGGGCGACCCGCGGTGGCCTGCGGGGCGATCGGATCAACATCTTCACCCTCGGAGCGGGCGGTGCCCCCACCCGGGTGGGCGACGTGACGGTGCCTCGGGTCGGCACGGTCAGCGATGTCGGCATCAGTGGCGATGGCCGTTACCTGGTGGCCACGGCCGAGGAAGGCGTCGCTCCCGGACTGTACATCTTCGATCGGCGCGATCCGCTGCATCCCGCGCTGGTGGCCCATCTGGTGGTGCCGCGAGGGCTGCATACCGGCGAGGTCGCGGATATTGCCGGGCGCACCTACGTCTTCGCCGCCCGCAATCCGCCCAACCCGGCGATGATGATCTTCGACATCACCGACGTGATCCCCTGACCGGTCGCTGACCCGGTCGTATATTCGCCCTTCCTCCTTTCCGCGGATGCCGCAATGCGTCGTCTTCAGTTGTTGCTGTTCCTGTTCGCTCCCGCCGCCCTGCTCGGGCAGCAGTCGTTCTCCGGGTTTACACCGGCGCACAGCGCTGCGCAGCGTGAGCTGGAGTCGCTGTTGCTGGCGCATCCCGACCCGGATACGGCTCGGGCAATGATGCACCGGCTCGCGGCCGGCGCCCATGTGGCGGGGACGCCCGCTCAGCAGGCGACAGCCTCCTACGTCCTGACGGCGATGGGGCGGTGGGGTCTTGATACCAGTCGGGCGACCTTCGAGGTGTATCTGCCGTTCCATGATTCGACGATCGTCGAAGTGGTCGGCAGTTCCCGCACCCGGCTGGATCTCACCGAACCACCGCTGCGTGAGGATCCCACCACCGCCGGAGCACAGTGGCCCGCATTCAATGGCTATTCCGGTGCCGGCGATGTGACAGCGCCGGTGGTCTACGTCAACTACGGCCTGCCGACCGATTACGACCAGCTCGCGGCGATGGGCGTCTCGGTCGCCGGCAAGGTTGTCATCGCCCGCTACGGCCGCTCGTTTCGGGGGATCAAGGCCCGCGAGGCAGAAGAACACGGCGCGGTGGGATTGATTCTGTACAGCGACCCGGCCGACGATGGCTTCATGATCGACGAGGTGTATCCCGCCGGTCCGATGCGCAACCCCGCCGGCGTGCAACGCGGCTCGCTCTTCAATGGGGAGGGCGATCCCTCGACACCCGGCCGTGCCTCGCTGCCCGGTGGCGCGCGGCTGCCGTTGGAGCAGATGGATGTCAGTCGTATCCCCGTGGTTCCGATCGGCTACGGCAATGCCAGCCGGTTCCTGGCGGCCATGGGTGGCAGTTCGGTGCCGGCCGGATGGCAGGGCGGCCTGGGGTATCGCTACCACCTGGGCGACGATGCGCTGCAGGCGCGGGTTGCCGTCTGGCCCGAGACCGGGGACCGCGCGCTCAAGACCATCGTCAACACCTTCGGGGTGCTGCGCGGCGCGGTCCACCCTGAACAATTGGTGATAGTCGGCGCGCATCGCGATGCCTGGGGGCCGGGCGCCCTCGACGATGTGTCAGGCACCATCAGCGTGCTCGAAGCGGCCCGCGCCTGGGCTGCTGCGGCGGCGGCAGGGCATCGCCCCGACCGGACTCTTGTCTTTGCCACCTGGGACGCCGAAGAATGGGGACTGATCGGGTCGACAGAGTGGGTCGAGGCCCATGGCGACTCGTTGACGACCCACGCCGTCGCCTACATCAACCAGGATGTCGTGGCCTCAGGCCAGGCGTTCTCGGCCGGCGGCACCTGGTCGCTCCAGCAACTGGTCCGCGATGTCGTCGCCCGAGTGCCGCAACCGGGAGACAGCGGCATGGTGCTGGATGCCTGGACCCGGCGCACCGCGCGCGGAGATCGCCCCGGCGCCACGCTGGGTGACCTGGGCGGCGGCTCCGACTTTGTGCCATTCTACAACCACCTCGGCGTGCCATCGATCGAGTTCGGGTTCGGCGGACGCGGCGGCTCCTACCATTCGGCCTACGATACCTGGACCTTTGCCGAGCGTTTCGCCGACCCGGGTTATCGCTCGCACGTCGCCGCTGCCCAGGTCGTCTCCCTGCTGATGGGACGATTGGCCAACGCCGATGTGCTGCCGTTCGAGTTCGGCGACCTGGGTGGCTATCTGGTGGACCTGGTCGACCGGACCCGAGCTGAGCCGGGAGCCGAGCAGATCACCGCCGCACTCGATGACCTGGCCAGCGCGGCAGCGCTCTTCCGCGACCTGGGCCAGCGCGCGGCCCTGGCGCGCAACGCCGGGCTGGCGCAGGGGGACATGAGCGCCGCGACCGCGGCGCACGCCAACCAGTTGTTGCGCGGCGTCGAGCGTGCCTTGCTGGATCCGGACGGCCTGCCGTCGCGCCCGTTTTTCCGCAATCTGATTTTTGCTGCCGACCGCGATAACGGCTACGCCAACGTCCAGTATCCGGCGATTGTCGAAGCTCTGCGTGACGGCGATCCGGCCGGTGCCACGCGGGCGGCGGCCAACCTGGCGGCGCGGGTCCGCACCGCGGCGGGGTTGCTCGATCAGGCCCGGGCCACCCTCGCGCCACCGGGGCGGTGAGCGGCGACATGCGCGACGCGTCGGGGGGCGCTGGTGCGATACCCTCGACGCGTATACGATCCATGCGCAGTTAAGTCTCCAACTCACACCGGGGTACATCATGGCGACGTCACGGAAGTCAGCAACGAAGGCGGTCAAGAAGGCCGTCAAGGCAACAGCGAAGAAGGCAGCGAAGAAGAAGACTGCCGCCACGGCCTCAGGCAAGGCGGTCGCGAAGCGGGCCAAGAAGGCGGTCAAGAAGGTCGAGTCCCGCGCCAAGTCGACAGCCAAGGCGGTCAAGAAGAGCGCCACCAAGGCGGCCAAGTCAGTCAAGGCCACGGTCGCCAAGGCCGACAAGAAGAAAGTCAAGAGCGCCGCGGACCCGGCCGGTGCTGTGTCGATCGTCGCGGCATGCGTTGCGTCGGCACGCAGGGGCGGCAAGAAGAAGCGCTGAGCCTCCCGCGACGTCGCGTGATCAGCTCCCCCGGTTGCCTCGGCGATCGGGGGAGTTGCTGTGAGGGTGCGGCACGCGGGTTGCTGAACGACCTCGATGGAGTCTCTGAATCGCCGATTCGGTCGCCCCGATCACGTCGGCTGGGCCGGAGTAGCGCCCCGATGCCCGCAACATGCCGGAGCCTGGTTCAAAATGAGGTCAGCCGATGAGTGCCGTCGAGTCGTTCGATGCGATCCTGAAGAAGGCCCTGGAAATCGGGGCGTCCGATGTGCACGTCTGCGCCGGCGGCCCGTTTCGGATGCGGGTCAGGGGACAGATGGTCCCGGTCGCCGGTCTGCCGCCCCTCACGCCTGACGACACCACGGCCATCGGGCGGCGGATTCTACAGCTCTCGCGCAAAGTGGCCGACGCCGAACTGGACCAGGCGATCGACCGCCTGCAAGACTTCGACTGCTCCTATTCGGTGGCCGGCGCGGGGCGCTTCCGGGTCAATCTGTGCAGCCAACGCGGTTCGATTTCGGCGGTGCTGCGCGCCATTGCGGCCGACATTCCCAGCTTCGAGTCGCTCGGCCTGCCGCCGGTATTGAGTGACATCGCGATGGAGGAGCGCGGCCTGGTGCTGCTCACCGGCACCACCGGGAGCGGCAAGTCGTCGACCCTCGCGGCCATGGTCGGATACGTCAACCAGCGGCGCGCCGGCAAGATCGTCACCATTGAGGATCCGATCGAGTTTCTGCATCGCGACGGCAAGTCCAACGTGATTCAGCGGGAGATCGGCAGCGATACCGCCTCATTCGAGGCCGCGCTCCGGGCGGCACTGCGCCAGGATCCCGACATCATTCTGGTCGGCGAGATGCGCGACCGGGCGACCATCGACATTGCGCTCAAGGCCGCCGAAACCGGTCACCTGGTCTTCAGCACCGTGCACACCACCGACGCGACCCGGACGATCAACCGTCTGGTGTCAGTCTTCGAGGCCTCGGAACAACAGAATGTCCGGATGCGCCTGGCCGAATCGCTCAAGGCCGTGATCTCCCAGCGGCTGCTGCCGCGCAAGGATGAGCAGGGCCGGGTCGTGGCGGTCGAGGTCATGCGCAACACCGCCACAATCGCCGAGTGTATCGCCGATGCCGCCAAAACCGGAGAAATCCGGGACCACGTCGCCGATGGCCGGGTGCAGTACGGCATGCAGACCTTCGATCAGCACCTGATGGAACTCTTTAACCGCGACGCCATCTCGCTCGATGTGGCCAAGGGGGCCGCGACCAGCCCGGCCGACTTCGAGCGCAATCTCCAGTTCCAGTAATCACCATCAGAGGCGCGGGAGGGTCACCCCGCGCTGAGCCTGATACTTCCCCTTGCGGTCGGCGTAGCTGGTCTCGCAGATGTCGTCGTCGTCGGCCTCGAAGAACAACACCTGGCAGATCCCCTCGTTGGCATAGATCCGGGCCGGCAGCGGAGTCGTGTTGCTGATCTCGAGGGTCACGTGGCCCTGCCACTCCGGCTCGAACGGCGTCACGTTGGTGATCACTCCGCAGCGGGCGTAGGTCGACTTCCCGACGCAGATCGTCAACACGTTGCGGGGGATGCGGAAGTACTCGACCGACCGCGCCAGGGCAAAGGAATTGGGGGGCACGATGCAGACGTCGCCCTTGAACTCCACGAAGCTCCGCTCGTCAAATTCCTTCGGGTCCACCACCGCCGACAGCGCGTTGGTGAAAATCCGGAACTCGTCGGCCACCCGCATGTCGTAGCCGTAGGACGAGACGCCGTAGGAAATCACGCCGGCGCGGACCTGCCCCTCGGTGAAGGGCTCGATCATCTGGTGTTCGATGGCCATACGGCGGATCCAGCGGTCGGACTTGATCGACATCGACGCTTCCTCGCGGAGGGGATGGGGAATGGGGAAAGGGCGACACGCCGGCCGGAATGTAACCCGGCTGCGGGGGCCTTGGCGGCGCCCGGCCAGAGCCGCGAACCCAGTTGAAATCAGGTCGGCAATCCGGTAGGTTTCAGCCGTTGTGAAATTTTTCACGAGCGGGGTGCCAGCGTGCTTCAGGCCTATATCCCGGTGCTGCTCCTCCTGCTGTTCGTCGTGGCCAACGCGGTCCTGATCCTCGGCGCATCGTACCTGTTGCAGACCTCCCGCCCGACGGCGGTGAAGGTGGCGCCCTACGAATCGGGCATTCCGGTCATCGCCGATGCGCGGGAGCGGTTCTCGGTCAAGTTCTACCTTGTCGCGATGCTGTTCATCGTCTTCGACATCGAGACGGTGTTCATGATTCCGTGGGCGGTGGCCTTCCAGCAGATGCGGGACATGGCCGGCGTGCTGCTGCTGGAAATGGTCACCTTCGTGGGCATCCTGGCGGTGGGCTACGTCTACCTCTGGAAGCGGGGGGCATTGCAATGGGATTGACCACGGCGACCGACCGCGAGGTGCTCAACGGCGTCTCGCCCAATTTCGTGACCACCCGACTGGACTTCCTGGCCAACTGGGCCCGGTCCAATTCGCTCTGGCCGATGCCGTTCGGGACGGCCTGCTGTGCCATTGAGTACATGGCGACGGCGGCGTCCCGGTTCGACATCGCCCGGTTCGGGATGGAGCGGCAGTCCTTCTCGCCGCGCCAGGCCGACGTGCTGATCTGTGCCGGGCGGCTGCCGTTCAAGCTGGCCCCGGTGATCCGGCGGATCTGGGACCAGATGCCCCAGCCCAAGTGGTCGATTTCGATGGGGGCCTGCGCCTCGAGCGGCGGCATCTTCGATACCTACACCATGGTGCAGGGCATCGACACCATCATTCCGGTCGATGTCTACGTCCCGGGCTGCCCGCCGCGCCCGGAAGGGCTGCTGTACGGCATCATGTTGCTCCAGAAGAAGATTCGGGGCGAATCGCTGGCGGATCCGCTGCTCCGCACCGAACAACTTGTGGGCCCCGACGGGCTGTTTCGCCCGGCGGCGGAAATTGATGAGGTCTCGGAACCCTTCGGCAACTCGGTCTCGCAGACGAGGTCGTCGTGACCGAGGCCGTGGCAGCGGCCCGGGCCGGGGCCGATCAATCAGCAGCAGCCTGTCAGACCCGATTCGGCGCGGCGGTGCTGCGGCGGAGCGAGAGCGCCGGCCAGGTGATCGTGCACGTGGCGGCCGATCGGATCAAGGAGGTGCTGACCTGGCTTCAGCAGGATGAGAGCCAGGACTTCAACTACCTCACCGATCTGACAGCCGTTGAGTATCGTGATCCGGAGCTGCCGCTCGAGGTGGTCTACCAGCTTCGCTCGCTCAGCCGGCGGGTCGATCTGCGGGTCAAAGTCCCGTTCGATCCGGAAGGCGACCTGGTGCTGCCGAGCGTCACTGATCTCTGGGCCGGCGCCGACTGGCTTGAGCGCGAGGTGTGGGACATGTTCGGCGTCAGATTCCTCGGGCATCCCGATCTGCGGCGGATCCTGATGTGGCAGACCTACGACGAGGGGCATCCGCTGCGGAAGTCATTCCCGCTCCGGGGGCATCGTTCCCGGGCCGAGCAGACCCGACGCGCCCTCGATGCCAATCCGGAGGCGCATTACACCCTCGAGGAACTGTCGGTGGCGGCGGCATATCATGAGCTGCCGGCCGACATGCAGGCCCGCCTGGCGGCGCGCCGGACCGAGGGGGAGTCGTGACCGGCCGACGGACCGTAGAACTCGACGTGCGGACGCCGACGCTCGATCCGAGCGGGCGGATCATCCAGGCTCCGCTCGGCGTGACCCGGCGCCCCAGCGAACAGGTCGCCGACGACTTCGGCGCCGAGCACATGCTGGTCAACATCGGCCCGCAGCATCCGGCGACCCACGGCGTGCTGCGCCTGGTGGTGGAACTGGAGGGCGAAACCGTCACCCGCGTCATTCCGCACATCGGCTATCTCCATTCCGGTTTCGAAAAGCTCGGCGAGTATCGCCAGTACAATCAGATCATCCCGCTGACCGACCGGACCGACTACCTCTCGCCCATGGCCAACAACATCGCCCTGGCTATGGCGGTCGAGGCCCTGATGGGCATCGAGATCACCGAGCGCTGCCGGGTGTTGCGGGTGATCGCGATGGAACTGTCGCGGATCATTTCCCATCTGGTCTGGGCCGGCACCACCGGCATCGACCTCGGAGCCTTCACGCCCTTCCTGTGGATGTTCCAGGAGCGGGAGCGGGTGTACAACCTGCAGGAGGCGTGGACCGGAGCCCGACTCACCACCAGTGTGGCACGCGTCGGCGGGATGATGGCCGATGTGCCCGAGGGCTGGGAGGATCAGCTCCGCGCCTTTATCACCAGCTTCCCGAACACGCTGCGGGAAGTTGACACCATGTTTACCCGCAACGCCATCTGGATCGGGCGCACGCAGGGCGTGGGCGCGATTTCGGCGGCGGACGCCATCAACTGGTCGCTCTCGGGGCCGATGCTGCGGGCGAGCGGCGTCGATTACGATGTCCGCAAGGACCGCCCCTACCTCGATTACGACAGCTACGATTTCGACGTGCCGATCGGCGAGCACGGCGACATCTACGATCGCTACCGGGTTCGCCTGGAGGAGATGACCCAGTCGGTGCGGATTCTGGAACAGGCGCTCAACCGACTGCAACCCGGTCCGGTCAACGTGAGTGACCCGCGTGTCATCCTGCCGCCCAAGTCGCGCGCGATGAGCGACATGGAAGCGATGATCTTCCATTTCAAGCAGGTGATGGAAGGCATTCGTCCGCCGGCGGGTGAGGTTTACCTCGGCGTCGAGAATCCCAAGGGGGAATTGGGCTACTATCTGGTGTCCGATGGATCGGCCAAGCCGGTGCGGTGGCGGATTCGTCCGCCCTCGTTCCTCAACCTTGCCGCACTGCCGAAGCTGTGCGAGGGGGCTCTGCTGTCCGACGTCATCGCCATCAACGCCAGCGTGGATATCGTCATGGGAGAAATCGACCGATGACCGGTCATGCCATCCCGACCGAACCGGTGTTCACCGCTGAACGGCGCGCCGAGCTGGAGCGCCTGGCCAGCCGCTACCCAACCCGCCAGGCGCTGCTGCTGCCGGCGCTGTGGATCGCCCAGCGCGCCCACGGCTGGGTGACACCGGCGGCGATCACCGAGATTGCCGAAGAGTTGGGCGTGACCACCGCCCATGTGCAGGGTGTGGTGTCGTTCTACACCATGTATCACACCCATCCGGTCGGCCGCCACTTCATTCAGGTCTGCACCACGTCCCCCTGTCTGATGTGTGGCTCGGGGGAGGTGGTCGCAGCGCTGCTTGAGCACACCGGCTGCGGCGAGCTGGGCCGACCGTCACCCGACGGCCGTTTCACAGTGGTCGAGGTGGAGTGTATCGGCGCCTGCGGCTTTGTGACGCCGCTGTTGATCGACGACGATTTTCTCGAGTCGGTGACGGCCGAGCAAGTTCCTGAACTTCTGGCGAGGTATCCCTGATGGGATGGCCGCATCCGATTCATGAAGCTGAGACGCCGGTCCTGTCGACCCATTTTGGCGACCCGGCCGCTCGTGGTCACGACGCCTGGGTGGCGCGCGGTGGCTATGCCGGACTCCGCCGGGCCCTGGACATGACCCCCGAGGACATCGTCGAGGTGGTCAAGGCCAGTGGGCTGCGCGGGCGCGGCGGCGCGGGTTTCCCGACCGGGATGAAGTGGTCGTTCATGCCCAAGGAGGACGGCCGTCCCCACTACCTCTGCTGCAATGCTGACGAGTCCGAGCCGGGGACGTTCAAGGATCGCGAAATTCTCCGCTGGACGCCGCATGCCCTGATCGAGGGATGCGCGATCGGATGTCTCGCGATCCGGGCAGAGACCTGCTACATCTTCGTGCGCGGTGAGTACACCGAGCCGGCCACCATCCTCGAAGCGGCCGTGGCCGAGGCATATGCGGCGGGCACGCTCGGGGCCAATGCGCTGGGATCGGGCAAGCGGATCGACATCGTCGTCCACCGCGGGGCCGGCGCGTATATCTGCGGCGAAGAAACCGCGCTGATGAACGCGATCGAGGGCCGCCGCGGCAATCCGCGGGTGAAGCCGCCCTTCCCGGCGGTGGCCGGTCTGTTCGGCCAGCCGACCACGATCAATAACGTCGAAACGCTCTCGGCTGTCCCGCACATTCTCGTGCGGGGGGCCGAATGGTATGCCGGACTCTCGCTCTCGAGTCCCAAGAGCAGCGGTACCAAGCTGATCTCGGTCTGCGGCCACGTTCAGCGTCCCGGCACCTACGAAATCACGCTCGGTCTGCCCATGGACCGCCTGATCTTCGAGATGGCGGGAGGGATGCGCCCGGGGCGCACGCTCAAGGCGGTGATTCCCGGCGGATCGTCGGTGCCGATTCTGACGGCGGAGGAGATCGTCGGCTGCCCCACCGACTATGAGGGCATCGCGGCGGCCGGATCGCTGCTCGGGTCGGGGGGGATGATCGTGATGGACGACACCACCGACATGGTCTTCCAGATCATGCGCCTGGCCCGATTCTATGCTCATGAAAGCTGCGCCCAGTGCACCAACTGCCGCGAAGGCACAGCGTGGACGGCCCGGATCCTTGAACGGATTCTGCGGGGCGAGGGCACGGTGTCCGATCTCGACCTCTTGTTGGACATCGCCGACAACATGACCGGCCGCACCATCTGTGTCCTGTCGGATTCCTGCGCCACGCCGGTGATCAGCGGCATCCGAAAGTTCCGGGGTGAATTCGAGGCCTATCTCTCCGGGGCCCGTGCGCCCGCGTTGGCGGAGGTTTAATTCATGGCTGATGACACTGTCACGCTGACGATCGACGGGGTGTCGGTCACGGTCCCCAAGGGGACGATGCTGATCGAGGCCGCCAAGCAGGCGGGCATCCTGGTGCCGCATTACTGCTACCATCCGTCGCTGCCCTCGCCGGCCGTCTGTCGGATGTGCCTGGTGCAGGTGGAAAAGCTGCCCAAGATGGTCCCGAGCTGCGTCACGGCCGCGGCAGAGGGGCAGGTGGTCTCGGTCCATTCACCCGCGGCGGTCAAGGCGCGCGAGGGCGTGTTGGAGTTCCTGCTGATCAACCATCCGCTTGACTGCCCGATCTGTGATCAGGCCGGCGAGTGCGAGTTGCAGGATTTCCAGTTCCAGGAGGGGCGGGCAGCGACCCGATTCTCCGACTACCCCAAGCGCTACAATCCGGTCGAGGATTTTGGGCCGGATATTCTCTATATCCCCAATCGCTGCATCCTCTGCACCCGATGCGTCCGCTTCATGGATGCCGTGGCCGAGACGCCGGTTCTCTCGATTTCCGAACGGGGGGACCGCGCCTTTGTGGACATCGATCCGGAGGTGCCACTGGACCACCCCTGGGCCGGCAATGTGTTCGATCTCTGCCCGGTGGGCTCACTGGTCTCCAAGGATTTCCTCCACAAGGCCCGCGCCTGGGACCTGGACAAGACCGCCTCGATTTGCACCGGATGTTCGCAGGGATGCAACATCACTGTTGATACCCGCGATGAGGTGGTCGTGCGGCTGCGCCCTCGGCCGAACCTGGCGGTCAATCAGCATTTTATCTGCGACACCGGGCGTCGCGACTATCGCTGGATGAACCGGGGCGACCGGGCGGAAACGCCGATCGGTCCGACCGGCGCTG
>CBFGTB010000011.1:0-29968 GCA_965651715.1 uncultured Gemmatimonadales bacterium | reverse complement strand
CCATCCCCCCCGAACCCGAGCAGCGCGCCATCGCCGCCTTCCTCGACCGCGAGACCGGCCGGATCGACACGCTGGTGAAAAAGAAAGAGCGGCTGATCGCGCTGCTGCAGGAGCGACGCACGGCGCTCATCACACGTGCCGTCACCAAGGGGCTTGACCCCGCCGTCCCGATGAAGGATTCGGGCGTGGAGTGGCTGGGGGAGATTCCGGAGCAGTGGGAGGTGCACCGATTGAAGTTCATACTCGATGCGCCACTCAAATATGGCGCGAATGAATCGGCGGAACTCGACGATCCAGATCTACCCCGGTACGTTCGTATAACGGACATCGATGAGAGCGATGGCCTGCGACATGAGACGTTCAAGTCGCTTCCAGCCGACGTGGCTGAAGAGTACCTCCTTCGCGAGGGCGACCTGCTCTTTGCCAGAAGCGGTGCGACCGCAGGGAAGACGTTCCTCTACCGCCGAAGCTGGGGTGTCTGTGCATATGCCGGCTATCTCATTCGGGCGCGTCTTGATCTGAGTAGAGCTTACCCCGAGTTCGTTAGGTATTTCACAGCTTCGTCGAGTTACTGGCAGTGGCTTTCAGCCACCTTCATCCAGGCTACGATTCAGAACGTGAGCGCCGACAAGTACGCCAACCTCTTGGTTCCGCAGCCATCTCTTGAAGAACAGCGCACCATCGCCGCCTTCCTCGACCGCGAGACCGCCCGGATCGATGCGCTGATCGCCAAGGTCCGTGATGCGATCGAGCGCCTCCGCGAACTCCGCCTCGCCCTGATCTCGGCCGCGGTGACCGGCCGGATCGACGTCCGTGAGGAGGCCGCGTGACCGCCCGGATTTCGGAGCGCTCGTTCGAGGACGCCATCGAGTGCGCCCTGCTCGCGGGCGGGCCGGACGCCTGTGCAACGACGCATACCGTCCGAGATGCCAGGCCGGCGTGGGGGGAAGCGCCGCCGGGTGGCTGGCATCGCCGCACCGCGGAGGAATACGACCGCGCCCTCTGCCTGTTGCCGCGCGACGTCGTCGCCTTCATACACGCCACCCAGATGCGCGAGTGGCAGAAGCTCGAGCAGCACTACGGCAAGGCCGATGTGCGGGGCCGCTTCCTCCATCGGCTCGCATCCGAGATCGCACGTCGCGGCGCACTCGACGTGCTGCGGAACGGCGTCAAGGATGTCGGCTGCAAGTTCCGGCTGGCGTACTTCCGGCCGGCCAGCGGACTCAACGAGGAAACCCGGCGGCTCCACGAAGCCAACCAGTTCGCGGTGGTGCGGCAGCTCCGGTACAGCACGAAGAACGAGAACTCCATCGACCTGGCCCTGTTTCTCAACGGTATCCCGATCTTCACCGCCGAGTTCAAGAACCCGCTCAACGGTCAGGACGTGGAGGACGCGATCCGGCAGTACCGCTTCGACCGCGATCCCCGCGAACCGCTCCTGGCCTATGGCCGCTGTCTGGCGCATTTCGCGGTCGACCCCGACCTGGTCTTCGTGACCACGCACCTGAGTCGCAGCTCCACCCGCTTCCTGCCCTTCAACCGCGGCAAGTTCGGCGGCGCCGGCAATCCGCCGGCCTCACCAACCTCCGGTGGTTACGCCACTGCCTACCTCTGGGAGGAGGCCTGGGCGCGTGACTCGGTGCTCGATCTGGTGCGGCGCTTCATCCACGAGGTGGAGGAGGAGGACGACGACGGCAGGAAGACCGGCCGCCGGTTCCTGATCTTCCCGCGCTACCAGCAGCTCGACTGCGTCCGCCGCCTGGTGGACGACGCCAGGATGCAGGGCCCTGGCCGGCGCTACCTGATCCAGCACTCCGCCGGCAGCGGCAAGAGCTACACCATCGCCTGGCTCGCGCACCAGCTCGCCACGCTGCACGATCACAACGACCGTCGCGTCTTCGATTCGATCGTGGTGGTGACCGACCGGCGGGTGCTCGACCGCCAGCTCCAGAACACCATCCGCCAGTTCGAGCAGACCCTGGGCGTGGTGGAGAACATCACCGACACCTCCCGCCAGCTCCGCGACGCGCTGCGCGAGGGCAAGACCATCATCGTCACCACGCTGCAGAAATTCCCGGTCATCGCCAAGGAGATCGGCGCCCTCCCCGGTGAGCGGTTCGCGGTGATCATCGACGAGGCGCACTCCTCGCAGTCGGGCGAGAGCACCAAGGGGCTCAAGGCGGTGCTGGCACCCCGGTCCCTGGAGGAAGCGGAAGCGGAAGAGGGAGAGGCACCGACCCCGGAAGAGGAACTGGAAAGCACCGTGCTGAGCGAGATGGAACGGCGCGGCCCGCTGCCCAATCTCTCCACCTTCGCCTTCACCGCCACGCCCAAGGCCAAGACACTCGAGCTGTTCGGTACCAGGCGCGATGACGGCACCTTCGGCCCGTTTCACCTCTACTCGATGCGGCAGGCGATCGAGGAAGGGTTCATCCTCGACGTGCTGGCCAGCTACACCACCTACACGGCGTACTGGCGCCTGCTCAAGAAGGTCGAAGGCGATCCGCGCTACGACCGCGCCAAGGCCGAGCATCTGCTGCGGTCATTCGTGGAACTGCATCCGCACGCCATCGGCGAGAAGGTGCGGATCTGTGTCGAGCACTTCGCCGCGCAGGTGCAGGCCGAGATCGGAGGCCGCGCCAAGGCAATGATCGTCACCCGGTCGCGGCTCCACGCCGTCCGCTACAAGCTCGCGCTCGACCGGTACCTGGCCGAGCACGGCCACCCCTGGAAATCACTGGTGGCGTTCTCGGGAACCGTGCAGGACGGCGGCAAGGCGTACACCGAGGCGGGAATGAACGGCCTCCCCGAGAAGCAGACCGCCAAGACCTTCGAGCGGTCCGAGTACCGGTTCCTGGTGGTGGCCAACAAGTTCCAGACCGGGTTCGACCAGCCGCTGCTTCACACGATGTACGTCGACAAGCGGCTCGGCGGAGTCAATGCGGTACAGACGCTGTCACGCCTCAACCGGACTGCCCCGGGCAAGGTCGGCACGATGGTGCTCGACTTTGCCAACGAGGCTGAGTCGATCCAGGCCGCGTTCGAGCCATACTACGAGACCACGCTCCTCTCCGAGGCGACCGACCCCAACCTGCTGTACGATATGCAGTCGCGACTGCTTGGCTTCCCGGTCTATACCGAAGCGGAAGTGGAGGCGTTCGCGGCCCGGTACTTTGATCCCAAGGCCAGCCAGGATTTGCTCTATGCCACGCTCGCACCGATCGTGGAACGGTTCCAAGCGCTCAACCCCGAGGAGCAGGCCGGCTTCCGCGGGATGCTCACCGACTACACCCGTCTCTATGCATTCCTGTCGCAGCTCCTCACCTTCGTCGACGCCGACCTCGAGAAGCTCCACGTCTTTGCCAAGCATCTCCGTCGCCTGATCCCCGCCGACCGCGATTCGCTGCCCCGCGAGGTGCAGCAGAACATCGATATGGAGTCCTACCGGATCCAGCAGACCGGCAGCACCCGGATCATGCTTGACCGCCGCCCTGGCGTGCTCAACCCTGCCGCCAGCCACGGCAACCACGGCGACTTCCCGGAGGAACTTGAATCGCTTTCCCGGATCATCGCCGAGCTGAACGACCGGTTCGGCCTCGATCTGGGACCCGAGCACCGGGTCACGCTCGGCCAGATGATGGACAGGCTCGACCAGGACGAGGCGCTCGGCGCGGCGACGCGCGTCAACACCAGGGAGAACGTGCGGCTCACCTTCGACCACAAGGTCGAACATGTGATCCAGGAGATCGTCGACTCCAACTTCGATCTCTACAAGCGGATCACCGACGACCGGGTCTTCGGCGAGGTCCTCAAGAACTTTCTCTTCGACCAGTACCTGCGCACCCACCGGAGCGCCGAGGAACTGATCAAGCAAGGCGAATCGAAGACACTGGAGTTCAAGTCCACGCTGCGGTGGAACCTCAAGGAGGACCGACAGGACGACAAGGCGATCACCCACGCGGTACTCAAGACGGTCGCGGCGTTCCTCAACACGGAAGGGGGCGACCTGCTTATCGGTGTGGCCGATGACCGGACGGTCGTGGGGATCGAAGAGGACCGGCTGGAGTCCGACGACAAGTTTCTGCGGCACCTGACCCAGG
Organism: uncultured Gemmatimonadales bacterium; assembly: GCA_965651715.1. GTDB lineage: Bacteria > Gemmatimonadota > Gemmatimonadetes > Gemmatimonadales > GWC2-71-9 > Palsa-1233. The sequence continues at coordinate 25,868 of CBFGTB010000011.1, read as the reverse complement.
TGGTCCGCAACGGGCTGGGCGACCGTGCCGGCACCTGCATCGACCCCAAGGTCCAGGTCGTGCAGGGGAAGGCGGTCTGCGTGGTGAGCTGTCAGCGGAGTCCGGAGCCGGTCTTCCTCAAGTGGAAGGAGCTCGAGGCGACGCCGGAGGGGGACTTTTTCGTCCGGAGCGGACCGGGGACGGTGAAGCTGTCGACGGAAAGTGCGGTCGAGTATGTCCGGACGAGGTTCGCCGGACGGAGTCAGGAAGCTGACCAGAATTAAGGCTGGTCAGCGACTTGGCCGGATGCTCACCACCTACCTGTGAATGGCAGCAAGATCGCTGCGCAGACGCTCAGCGTCTGAAGCGAGGTCGTCAGCCCAGGACCTGCGAAACTCGCACGAAACATCCAGGGGATCGCCCCTGAGCTCCCCGCGAATCTCCAGCTCAAGAATGTCCCGGTGAAACTGGTTGAATCTGCCGAGCTGGAGCCAGTAGAATGCGAGCCTCCTAATCAGGTCAGGTGGGCCAAAATCCCGCTGTAGTCGATGCTTGAGGGCATCCCACGTTCCTGAATCAAGGAGGCGCGGCCCCGTCCTGTTGCCGGGCGAAAGGTTCCGGACCTCCGTAAGCCCTGCGCCAGTTTCCTTGAGTGCACCGAGAATCGTCTCGACCAGTGCGTTCCGCTCGGCGTCATCGATCGCGAGTCGCTTCCGTTCAGCGACGCTGACAATCCAGCGGTTCGTCCAAAGCGCACACGGAATTCCGATCACAACGCCAAGCACCGTAGCGGCGAAGCTCGGCCAGAACTCGAGCCAGAAGGACTGCATCGGAAACCTCACAACTGGACAGGACACCACGGTCGACCCTCACCCATATAATAGATCGCGGTTCAACCGCCCTCCCCTGGGGCCGTACCGTCACCGAGAGAGCCATTCGCGTCCCTTCGCGTCCATTCGTGGTTGATCTTCACATCGATTGGGCCAGCCGGCTCGGGTGCCAAGGCATCGAGCCCCCCCCCAACCGGGGCCGAAATCCCCCCCGCCGCCCCCTACTTGCCTGTTGTGGCCCCCCTCTCCATCTTTACCGCCATCGGCTGCGCCTGTCGGCGCGCCTCGTGCCCGCCCCGTCACAGGGTTAGTGAGCGACGACGCCTGCGTGAGTGAACATCGCGGGGCCCCAAGAAGTTGAGTCCACCATGGTTCTCGCGCGACGGTGGCGCGCGTGCGCCGCACCAGTATGCGACGCTGATATCAGTCCCAGACCCAGGATGATGATGGTCATCTGCCTTCCCGGCACTGTGTTGCCTCAGCCCGCTGCGCCACGGCGCGGCGTCTCCCCTCGCCCCGGATTACTGCACCATGGATGATTCACGTGAGCGGCGCCCCTCCCGGCGTCGCGGAGGTCGCGGCCGTGGACGGCGCCCACGGGGCAGTCACACCGGAGAACATGCGATCGAGTCGGCCGGCGGCGCGGCAGTCCGCGAAGCGCCAGTCGAGTGGGAACCGGGAACCGGCAGACCCGCCGCCGGCATCCTTGAACTGACCGACCGGGGAGGCGGCTTCCTCCGCCAACGCACCACCAGTTACCTGCCGGGCGCCGACGATATCTTCGTGCCCCAGGCCACAATCCAGAAATACAAGCTGCGTCCCGGTGACGAGATCGAGGGCGAGGCCGGCCCCCCCCGCGGCGGCAAGGCACCGGCTCTGGCGCTTGTCACCACCATCTGCGGCCTGCCGGTGGAGGAGTGCACCACCCGGCGCGACTTCGCTCGGCTGTCCGCCATGCACCCGACCCAGATGCTGCGGCTCACTCCACCCGCCGGCTTCAAGCGGGGCGAGGACGTGACGGCCGGGATCATCGACCTGCTGGTTCCCCTCGGCAAGGGCCAGCGCGCCCTGGTGGTGGCACCGGCCAAGGCCGGCAAGACCATCCTGCTGACCAATATCGCGCGCGGCATCGCCCGCAATCACCCCGACGTTCACATCTACATCCTGCTGGCCGACGAACGGCCCGAAGAAGTCACCGAGATGGAGATGGCCAATGTCGGCGAGGTGATCGCGTCGAGCTTCGATCACGGCGCCGACCGCCATGTGGCGGTGGCCGAAATGACGCTGGAACGGGCCCGACGCCGGGTCGAACTGGGTCAGGATGTGGTGATCATTCTCGATTCGCTCACCCGTCTGGCGCGGGCCTACAACAACATCGACCGCGGCTCCGGACGCACCCTGTCCGGCGGTATCGGCGCCGAAGCGATGGAGCGGCCCAAGAAGTTCTTCGGCAGCGCCCGGATGGTCGACCCCGCCAAGGGCGGCGGCTCGCTGACCATCATCGCCACGGCGCTGATCGATACCGGGTCCCGCGCCGACGAGGTGATTTTCGAAGAGTTCAAGGGCACCGGCAATGCCGAGCTGGTACTGTCCCGCGAACTGGCCGAACGGCGGATCTTTCCCGCCATCGACGTGGCGGCCAGCAGTACCCGACGTGAAGAGCTGTTGCTCGACCCCGAGACCCTCAAGCGGGCCCACGAACTCCGTGCCACCGCCGCCGAGCTGCCGCTCAGCAAGGCGATCGAACTGGTGCGTGAGATGCTGCAACGCGGGCTGGTTTCCTGAGCACCACGCAGCAACACCGCCTCGCGACTGGCTCCTGCCACAACGCGACCCATTCCGCCGACGGCGGCGCCCCCACTGGTGCGCCGCATCGACGCGCTGTCGCTCGCGGTCCTATTACCGATTCTCTCCCGTTGTTCAACTGTCACCCCGTTGAGAAGCGAACCCTACCGTGAACTCCCAACGCAACGTCGCCTTCCCGGCGATCCTCATCGCCCTGATCCTGGCCGGAACAGCCGCTGTCGCCATGGCCGATCTGACGGCCGCCGAATGGCGCCCCCTGGCCTTCGTGCTGATCGCCTGCAGCGTCACCTTCCTCGCCGCCGGGATGCTGGTACGCGAGCTGCTCGCCGAGTCGATTCAGAACGATCACATGTTGCCCGTCTACGAGGCGATCAAGGAGGGCGCCGAAGCCTTCATGCGGCGCCAGTACCGCACCATCGCCATGATCGCCATCGGCACGGCGGTGCTGGTGTACCTGCTGTATGCCGTCGTCAGGACGCCCGCCGCCAATGATCCGGTCAATGCCGGGCCGCTGGCGCTGGCCACCGCCATCGCCTTCGTGTTCGGCGCCTGCTGCTCGGGTGTCGCCGGTGTCCTCGGCATGTGGGTCGCCATCCGCACCAACATTCGGGTGGCCATGGCAGGTCGCCGCTCGGCCGCTGCCGCGCTGCGCCGCGCCCTGCGCGGCGGCGCCGTGGCCGGCCTGGTGGTCCCGGCGATGTCACTGGCCGGCGTGGCAACGTTCTTTGCTCTGCTCCGGGCCATGGATGTCAGCGCCGAACATGCGCCGCTGCTGGTGATCGGCTATGGCTTCGGCGCCTCGTTCGTGGCACTGTTCGCCCAACTCGGCGGCGGGATCTATACCAAGGCCGCCGATGTCGGCGCCGACCTGGTCGGCAAGGTCGAAGCCGGCATCCCCGAAGACGATCCCCGCAATCCGGCGGTGGTTGCCGATCTGGTCGGCGACAACGTCGGCGACTGCGCCGGACGCGGCGCCGATCTGTTCGAGTCGATCGCCGCCGAAAATATCGGTGCCATGATTCTGGGTGTGGCCCTGTTCGGCGTCTTCGGACCCGGCGGCGTGCTGTTCCCGCTGGTGGCCGCTGCGGTGGGCCTGCTGGCGTCGATCGTGGGCGTGCTGAGCGTTCGGATGCGCGAAGACGAAGACCCGATGGCAGCGCTCAATCGCGGCTTCTATCTGACTTCGGCGCTGGCCGTGGTCGGGCTGTTCTTCGCCTGCCGGATGATGCTCCGCACCGCCGACACCCCCGACGCCTGGCTGGCGTTCTTCGGCTGCGCCGTGATCGGCGTGGCCACGGCCTTCGGCTTCGTGCTGGTCACTGAGTATTACACCGAACACCGCTATCGGCCGGTCCGCGATATCGCCAGTCAATCGCTGACCGGTCCGGCCACCAATGTGATCGCCGGCCTGGCGGTGGGTCTCGAATCGACGGCACTGCCGGTCGTGATGATTTCGCTGGCGATTTTGGCCTCGTTCGCCGCGGGCACCTCGACCGGCCTGCCCCACGGCGGCCTGTTCGGGACGGCCATGGCCACCATCGGAATGCTGTCATCGGCCGGCTACATCCTGGCGATGGACAACTTCGGACCGATCACCGATAACGCCGGTGGCATCGCCCAGATGAGCGGCGAACCCGATGACGTGCGTGAACGCACCGATCGCCTCGACGCCGCCGGCAATACCACCAAGGCATTGACCAAGGGCTACGCCCTCGGCTCGGCCGGCCTGGCGGCATTCCTGCTGTTCTCGGCCTACCTCGATGCGGTGCGCTCCTACGGTGCCGATCTGGTCGGGGTGGACATCGCCCGCCCGGGCGTGTTCGTCGGCGCGATGCTCGGCGCCGGTCTGGTGTTCCTGTTCGCCGCGACGGCCATCCGCGCGGTCGGGAACGCGGCGCGCTACGTCATCGACGAAGTGCGGCGCCAGTTCCGCGAGCACCCCGGCATCCTCGCCGGCACCGAGCGGCCCGAATACGCCACCTGCGTCGATATCGTGACCCGCGGCGCACTGCGTCAGATGGTGCTTCCCGGCGGCATTGCCGTGGGTGTGCCGGTGCTGATGGCGCTGCTGTTCCGTCCCTTTGCGGTCGGCGCCGAAGCTGTCGGTGCCTTCCTGATGGTCGGCACGATCGGCGGGATCCTTGTGGCCACGCTGCTCAACAACGGCGGCGGCGCCTGGGACAACGCCAAGAAGTACGTCGAGCTGGGCAGCCACGGCGGAAAGGGGTCAGATGCGCATAAGGCCGCGGTGATCGGCGATACCATCGGTGACCCGTTCAAGGACACCGCCGGTCCCTCGATTCACGTGCTGATCAAGCTGCTGGCGACGGTGATGCTGGTGATGGCGCCGTTCCTGGCCTGAGGCAACCACCAGACCGACGGGGGCTCGTGCTGAGCCCCCGATCGGTTCGCCACAGCCCCGTTACTCCCCTCCGGTCACGGCATCCCCAACACCTGCGCCAGCGCGATGCCGGCCACCCCCACAGCCGTCACCAATAGCCAGCCGCCCACGGCAAACCTCACCCAGCGCCCGAACGGCACCTGTGCCGCGAGCAGCACGGCCAGCAGGGCACCGTTGCTGGGCGTCAGCATCTCCATCAGACCCGCTCCGGTCTGGTAGGCCAGCACCGTGGCCTGACGCGAGAGGCCGATCAGATCGGCCAGCGGAATCATGATCGGCATGGTGAGCGCCGCCTGTCCTGACACACTCGAAACCGGCAGATGAATCAGGGCCTGGATCGGGACCATCGCCAGCGCCGACAGCGCCGGCGGAATGTGGCCGAGCGGCACAGCAAAGGCCTGAAGAATGGTATCGATCACGTGACCATCGGCCAGCACCAGCGAGATGCTGCGCGCCAGCCCGACCAACAGCGCCGCCGGGAGCATCGCCTGTGCCCCCTCGAGAATCGCATTGACAGTCCCGGTGGTGCCCAGCCGACTGAATACACCGATGGCGACAGCCGCGACAATGAACGCCCCCGAGAGCTGATTGAAGCCCCAGTCCCATCGCAGCGCGCCGACGACATAACAACCCAGCGGCACAGCCACACAGATCAGATTGAGGACATCACCGCGCCGGGCGGGCTCCGGGTCGGGCAGATCGCCGGCGACAGCCACCGGACCGATCCGACCGACATGGCGCCAGACCCAGGCGGTCCAGAGTAACAGCCCGATCGCCCACATTCCCAACCGCAGCCCGCCGGCCGACAGCACCGGCAGTTCGGCAAGAGTCAGGGCGATCCCCGCCTGGTAGGGATTGGTGGGCCCGAACGCCGAGCCGACGATGGCCGCCCCGGCTGAAACCGCGACCATGGTGAGCGCATCGACCCGGAGGCGGCGCCCGAACACCAACAGCATCGGCACCAGGGCGATGATCTCCTCCTGCATATTCTCGAGCGCACCCATGGCACCGAACGCCACGATCAGTACCGGCAGCGCCAGGCGCTCCCGACCGTCAAGCGCACGCACCATACTCCCCAGCAGGCGGGTCAGTGTGCCGATCCGATCGAGCAGGAAGAAGGTGGCGCCGACAAACAGAATGGTCGCAATGACGTCGGCCCCTTCGACGAAGCCGCGCGGAATCGCGACGGCAACCGCAAAGAGGCCGACCGGGTCAGCCGTGACCCGATGGTAGGTGCCGGCCACGGCGATGGTCCGCCCGGTGGCGGGATCGACCACCCGTTGATATTCGCCGGCCGGAACCAGCCAGGTGACAATGGCCGCCAAGGCGATCATCGCCACCAGCAGAGCCACCGGATGAGGCAGGCGCAGCCGACGCATCGGCGACTCCGATCAGCCGCCCTGACTCGATGGCGGTACCATCCCCCGCAGCCGCAAATAGGTCACGATGTTGCCATAGTGCTCGGCGGTATGGGCCGCATGCTGACCCACTACCCAGGTGATATCACCGCGCGAGCCGAACAGTTCAGCCGGATCGTGATGATGCGCCGCCGCCCAGGCCACTGTGGTGCCACAGAAGGCCTGCGCCGCCTTGAGGCCGGCAATGATCTCACTGCGGCTGGCCTGCTCGAAGTCCACCGACTCGGAGGGATTCGCGGTATGGCCCGTCAGCCCACAGAACATGTAGGTGGTGTTTGCCACATGGCCGAAGAGTTGTCCCAGGGTCCGCACACCCGCGACCGGGCGGAAGGCGTAGTCATCCTCCGAGGCCTGCTCCGCCGCGCGAATGACCCAGGCGAGATACTGATCCTGGACCCGCGTGACTGACGTCACCGGATCAGTATGGTCCATGTTCATGTCGTGTTCCTGGCCCGCGGCGGGGAGCGTCACCACCGCGAGGGCCGCGAGAAGAGAGAGCGTCCTGGTCATCGATTGATTCCTGAATGGCGTGAAGGCGTCCCACTCCCCCCTGGAGCGGTATCCGGCGAAAGTTACCCTCCGACCCGCTTCACCACATGACCGCGCCGGGTCAGCTCGGCCACCAGCAGATCACGGTGGTCACCCTGAATCTCGATCCGGCCATCCTTGACCGTGCCCCCGGACCCGCAGCGCTGCTTGAGGGCCCGCGCCAATGCGGCGAGTTCGTCACCCGCCAGCGGCAGGCCGGTGATCACACTGACTCCGGCCCCCTTGCGGCCCTTGGTTTCCCGGGCCACCCGCACGATCCCGTCGCCGCGCGGCGACGCCGCGGCGGCCTGACAGCGACACTCCGCCACACTGCGACGACACTCAGGACAGGTCCGTCCCAGATCGGTCGAGTAGACCAGTCCGCCGCCGCTGCGCCGCCTCATGCGACAAGCCCGGCCAGCAGCGCGGTGTGGCCATCGAGCGCCTGCTGCACCACGCCGCGCGCCACCCGCCGACCGACAAGATTACCGGTCCCCGAGTAGCCACCCACCGCCCAGACGCCGGCCATGACCTGAGACACGACCGGCCGCTCGTCCGGTGTGTAGCCGACGATACCGGCCCAGCGGTGAGTAACAGGCGCTGTGGCGACACCGATCACCTGGCGCAGAAGCCGATCGAGATATCCCTGGATCGGTGCCGTCGCCAATCGCTGATCGGTCTCCTCGTCGGCGACGAAGCGGTCGCGTCCGCCGCCCACCACCACCCGACCATCGGGAAGCTGTTGCCAGTAGTCGTAGCCGTAATTGGAACTGACCGGTCGCGGGATCCGCACCTCATCGGTCGGCGCTGTCGCCAGCATCTGCAAGCGCACCGACCGCACCCGGTCGGCGAGCGACGGCAGCAGCCGCGCCAGGCCGCCGTCGACGGCGACCACGATCAGCGGCGCCCTGATCACCCCCGCCGCGGTCACCACAGCGCCCGATTCCACAGCGGTCGCCGTGGTCCGCTCATACAGCAGCGCCCCGCGCCGAATCGCGGCCAGCGCCTGGCGACGGGTGTAGTTGAGCGGCTGAAATGCTGCATCACCGGGCAACAGCAAACCGCTGCCGTCGGGGCCCTGATAGCGCTCGACCTCGAGGCCATGCTCCCGCATCACCTCAAACTGCCGCTCGCAATCGTCGCGTTCCGCCCCGCTGGCCGCTCGCCGGAACGACCCCACTCGCCGCACCAGGTCGGGTGCGGCAGCCTCGATGCGAGCCAACTCCTCGACAGTGCCACGATGCGCCGCCAGTGCGGCATCGACGCCCCACTCGCGCGCGGCATCGTGATGGAACGGTGCCCCACCACCGAGCAGGAAGCCGCCGTTGCGACCGGCGGCACCACCGGCAACCCGTTCCGCGTCGATGCCGATCACCCGCAGGCCGTGATCGAGCAGCTCAGTGATCGCCGCCACGCCCGACCCGCCCAGCCCAACCACGCAGGCGTCGGCGCTGCAATCGGTCGCCAGCGGAGCTAGCGCGGTCCAGGGATGATCGTCCCAGGCGGGAAGACCGTCGCGGTCGAGGTGGGTGTCGGACGGAGAAGATGTCGATGTCATCGCAAATGACTCAAGCGTTCCAAGGCGTCGCCGGTGACACGGTAACTGGTCCACTCATCGAGCGGGACCGCACCGATGCCTCGATAGAAGTCGATGGCTGTGGTATTCCAGTCGAGGACCGCCCATTCCAAACGGCCACCGCCCCGCTCGATGACCCGAGTGGCCAACGTCGCCAGCAGCGCCCGACCGATGCCGCGCCCCCGATACGCCGGTTGGACAAATAGATCTTCGAGCCAGATCCCGGGACGAGCGAGAAAGGTGCTGTAGTTGGCAAACGACAGAGCGAATCCGACTGATTCGCCCGCCACATCAGCCAGGATGACGTCAGCAGCGGGATGCTGGCCGAAGAGTGTTTCCGCCAGCAATTCTTCGGTCGCGACACAGGCCTCGGCGAGACGCTCGTACTCGGCCAGCGCCCGAATCAACGTGAGAATGACCGGTACATCGGTCGGCACGGCAGGACGGATCACGAACTGACTCATGCGGCCCGCCGCGGGGCCAGACGTCGCTCGGGAATCCGATGATTGAGCAGGACTGTCACGCCGGTGGGCAACTCCAGCCGCTGGCGGACCAGGGCACGGCTCTCCTGATCGATCCAGAATGTCACCCGGTTGCCGGGAGGGAAGACGCCCACCAGGCGCCAGGAGCGCCGGTCTTCGGCCTCCTCCTCGCCATCAACGCGGACGGCAACCGAGGCCACTCCGCCATAGACCGTCGGCGTAAAGACCACGGCGCTGACCGAATCGCCGATGTGCAGCAAGGAACTGCGCAGCCGCAGATCGAGACTCGACGCGCTGATCACCTCGGCCGGTAAGGCCAGATCGATCGGTCGACGAATCCCCGCGCCGATCCGCAGATCACCGCGCACGCGGGAAGGCGAAAAGTCGAGACGATAGACCGAGTCACCGTGCACCGAGACGCTCCGAATCGGTCGGAGACCCTCAATCGCATCGACGATTGTGTCCACGCTGCTCGGCAGCAGCGGACTGCGGGTGGTGTAGACCCGAACGAAGCGCGCCCCGGAATCGTGGTCGACGATGCGGAGATCATCAATGATTATGCCCGCCGGCAGGGTGTCACCACCCCGCACCACCCAGACATTCAGGGTATCGACGGCCGGACGCAGCGGTGTGGCCTGCGCCGGGAGCGCCGTCGGACCGGCCAGCGGGAGGATCAGCGCCAGTGCGCCGAGTCGTGCGAGTGAGGCCATGGCGGAGTCTAGCCCCGAAGACCGGTTGCCGACAGTCGCAGCCTGGTTCTCAGAATCGGATTGCGGCTTGCAGCCATCCGAGAGCGATCACGCCGGTGAGCAGCCTGGCAGGCCAGGGCCAGCGGGACCACAGCAGCGCCGTCGCGGCCACCGCCGCCACCGCAGCGAGCAGCGCCAGCACAAACGCCTCGGTGAGCGCCGGTACCGGCCACGCCGGAATCAACAGCCAGCCGGCCATCTGTCCCACGGCGACCCCGGCTCCGGTCACCAGCAGCGCCGGCAGCAGCCGGCGTGCGGCAGTGGGTGCCGCTGCGGCCGACTGACTTCGGCGCCAGGCCACCGCGATGATACCGATCAACACCACCGTCAAATCGGCGATGGCGATCCAGCGGAGCGCCGGCTGAGTGATTCCCGGCGCCAACTGATCCCCCAGCACGCGCCCGGCTGCACGAATTCCGGTATCGAGCGACCCGTGCCACCCTAGATGCAGCGGCGGCGACCAGGCCCCGCCTAGCCAGTGCGAGGCAATGATCGCCGCAATCAGCGGAACGACAGCCAGCAGCAGTCGTTCGGCACGCCGCTCTCTGTCACCGGGTACCAGCGCTGCCCACGCCAGTGCGGCGATGACCAATCCAGCCGCGGCAGGTGAGACAAACACCGCAGCCGTTGCCGCCAGCGTGCCGTAGGCAATCGAAAACCGTGGGGCATGCAACATCACACCCACCATCAACACGGTAAGTGCGGTGAAGGGCGGGCCGAGCAGCGAGCTGCGATGCAGCGGCAGAAACCCCGGCAACGCCACGATGATGACTGCCGCCAGAATCCCCGCCACGGTCCCCGCTGCAGCATCGACAAGTGACAGTGTCATGGCGGCAGTCAGGCCGGCGGACAACGCCGGCAACAGGGGGCCGAGTCGGGAGGCCATCGGTTCGGCCACGCCCAGCAATACAAAAGTCCCGTCGGCATGGGCCCACCACCAGACCAGCAGTGCCGTCACCAGAAAGGCGATGACGGCACGGCGCCGCGGTCGGGTCAGCGCGCGCCTCCCTGCGGATACCAGCGGCCATCGCCGGCCGCCATTTCCTTGAGCACCGCTGCCGGCGCGAAGCGCGGGCCGTGGCGCTGTGCCAGGCGCTCCAGCGTGACGACCGCCTCGGCGGCTCCGATCGCGTCAAGCGTGCGCAGCGGCCCGCCGCGGAAGGCCGGATAGCCGATGCCGAAGATTGCACCGATGTCTCCGTCACGCGGCAGGCGGACCACGCCCTCGCTCATCGCCATCGCCGCCTCATTCAGCATGGCAAACACCAAACGATCACGCATCGCGTTCTGATCGACCTCGGTGGCACCGCGTGCGCCCAGCAGGCGATAGATGCTGCCGTCGGCCCCGGCCTTGCGGCCGTCGCGGTAGAAGTAGAACCCGCGACCATTCTTGCGACCCAGTCGATCGTCCCCTCGCATGACCTGGAGCACCCGCGACGGCGTCAGCCGGGAGCCGAAGGCGGCGTGCATGACCATGCCCGCCTTTTCGGCGACATCCAATCCCACCTCGTCGAGCAGCGCAACCGGCCCCACCGGGAAGCCCCACTCGGTCATCACCCGATCAATCAATTCAATGGGCACGCCTTCTTCGAGCAGGAAGCCGGCCTCATTGAGGTAGGGCAGCAGAATCCGATTGACCCAGAATCCGGGGGAGTCGGCCACCACGATGACAGTCTTCCCCATCCGGCGTCCGAACCGCACCGCGCTCACCACCGGATCGACAGCGGTACCCTCGTGCGGAATGACTTCGAGCAACGGCATCTTCTCCACCGGCGAGAAGAAGTGCATCCCCAGAATCCGTTCCGGGTGCACCGCCTCGGCGGCGATTTCACCGATGGGAATGGTCGAGGTGTTGGTCGCCAGAATGGTGGCAGTCGACGTCGCGCGTTCGAGATCCTCGATGACCTGCCGTTTGACACCGAGTTCTTCGAACACCGCTTCGATCACCAGATCCGTCCCCCGGAATCCGCTCCAATCGCCGCTGCCACTGAGAAGACCCAGTTGACGCGCCAGGTCAAAGCGCGATCCGCCGCGACGGCGAGCGCCCTCGGTGATGATGCGCGCCGCGTTCCGGAGCCCGCCGGCCACCCGGGTCAGGTCGGCGTCCTTAAGTCGCACTTCGGCGGTGGCACGGGCGGCGGCGGTCGCCGCGATCGCCGAGCCCATGAACCCGGCGCCCACCACACCCATGCGCCGGATCTGTCGCGGCGTGCCCATGCCCGCCGGCACGCCGTCGTCCTTCTTGAGCTGATTGGTGGCGAAGAACACCTCAATCAGCCGACGGGACACATCGCTCATCGCCAATTCGCCGAAGGCTTCGGCTTCGGCCTCAAAGCCGCGGGTCACACCGTCGTCATAGCCCAGCCGCATCACCTCAATGGCCCGCAGCGGCGCGGGATAGTTGGTGCCGGTCCTGGCCATGACCTGATCGCGGGCCCGCTTGAACACCAGCATCCGTCCCAGGGGCGTGGCATCGAGGGCGAAGGCCATCAATCCCCGCCCGGGCCGTCGGGTCCGGCGTCCACGCGCCAGCCGGTCGGCCGCACGCACCGCGGTGTCGCGCAGAATCGCGACCGGCACCAGCTCGTCGGCCAACTGGAGCCGGAGCGCCTTGCGGGCATCGACGGGCTTGCCGGTCAGGATCATGTCGAGCGCGGCGCGGGCACCGATCAGGCGCGGCAGTCGCGTCGTGCCGCCCGCCGCCGGGATCAGACCGAGCTGTACCTCGGGCAGCCCCAGCGCGGTCTTCGGGTGGTCGCTGATCACCCGGTAGTTACAGGCCAGCGCCAGTTCCAGCCCGCCCCCGAGACAGGTCCCGTGAATCGCCGCGACGACCGGCTTGGGACTCGCGGCGATCCGCTGCATCAGCAGTTGACCGTCGCGGGACAGCTTGCTGGCCTCGTCGGCGCTCTCGGCCCGGACAAATTCGTCAATGTCGGCACCGGCCACAAAGTGGTCAGGCTTGCCCGAGGTGAACACGATGGCGCTCACCGTCTCGTCGTGAACCAGGCGATCGAACAGCTCTTCCAGCTCCCAACCGGCGGCCCGGCCCAGTTTGTTGACCGACTCGCCCGGCAGATCGAACGTGACGATCGCCACGCCGCCGTCGCGACTGACCTGGAAGGCGCTCACTGGGCGTTCTCGAGGATCATGGCGAGCCCCATTCCACCCTGGGCACAGATCGACAGCAGACCGAACTGAACCTGACGGCGGACCATTTCATGAGCCAGCGTCGTCACCATTCGCGCGCCGGTTGCCGCAAAGGGATGTCCCAGGGCGATCGAGCCGCCCATCACATTGGTGCGTGACCAGTCGACGATCCCGGTCGGTCCCGGCAAGCCCAGTCGCTCCGCCCAATCGGGCGACCCCCAGGCCTGCTCGTTCGACAGCACCTGAGCGGCGAAGGCCTCGTGGATTTCGACCACCCCCAATTCCGCCCAGGTGATCCCGGCGCGATGAAGCGCCAACGGCACGGCATACGCCGGTCCCATCAACAACTGCCATCCGGGGTCGACCGCGGCCACTGCGTAGCTGCGCACCGCCACCAGCGGGCGGTAGCCGAGTGCCTCAGCCTTGGCCTCGCTCATCATCAACACCGTCGCCGCGCCATCGGTGAGCGGCGAGGAATTGCCGGCCGTCACGCTGCCGTAGCGGCGATCAAACACCGGACGAAGCTGCGCCAGGGCCTCCAGCGAGGTGTCGGGGCGGATCAGGTTATCGCTTGTCACCACCGGATCACCATCGGTCGCCCCGAACCAGGGCGCGATTTCGGCGGCGAGACGGCCATCGCGCATCGCAGCCGCTGCCCGCTGATGACTCTGCAGCGCGTATTCATCCTGCGCCGCTCGCGTGATGCCGTTCTCCTTGGCCATCTTCTCCGCCGATTCACCCATCGTCATGCCCGTGCTGGGCTCGGCAATCGCGGGGGTGACCGGTCTGAGATCGCGCGGTCGAACCCGCGACAAGAGCCGCAGCCGACTCGACAGCGTCTTGGCCCGCGAGACATCCTGGAGAGTCCGCGCCAGACGGCGACTGTGCAGAATCGGAATATCGGACAGGACTTCGACCCCACCCGCCAGCACCACGTCGGCGCGCCCTGCTGCGATCTGATCGGCGGCATTGGCCACCGCCTGGGCGCTCGACGCACAGGCCCGATTGAGAGTGTAGGCCGGAATGGTCCGCGGAAACTGCGGCAACAGCGCAACTTCGCGGGCCACATTGGGCACCAGCGGCGACGGCACCACCTGGCCGTAGATCACCTCATCGACCTCGCTCCCGATCAGTTCTGTCCGGTAGAGCAGTTCGCGGGTGCAATGGCGGGCCAGATCGGCGGCCGTAGCGTCCCGAAAGACGGTCCCCGCCTTGGCAAACGGGGTCCGCAGTCCGGCGACCACCACGGCACGGCGTCCGGGAGGACTCGGCAGCATATCCCAAAGGTAAGAGCCCCGACCCAAATTGGTGATTCTCCGCCCGCCCTCAGGCGGCGGGGATGGTATCTTTGGGGGTTACCTGACTTGTGGAGCATTTCGTGGATTGGAACGACGACGAGATCCCGGTGGCACTGCCCGCCGAGGCGATTTTTGAGGCGGCGATCGAGAATCAGGCGCCGGTCCCCTTCGAACGCACCTCGGGGAGCGAGACCGCCGCACCGGCAGCCGCCCCGGCCGAAGCCGCTCCGGTGGCACCTCCTCCGGCCAACGCCGTCCTGCTCAAGGGGCCCGCAGCCGCGCTGGCGCGCAACATGGATGCGTCGCTCGCCATTCCCACAGCGACCACCTTCCGGGAAATCCCGGTCCGGGTGCTGGAGCAGCGCCGCGCCGACCTCAACGCCAAGCTCAAGGCCGCCGGCCAGCCGATCAAGCTGTCCTTCACCCATCTGATCGCCTGGGCGCTGGTCCGGGCCTGCCGGGAATACCCGACCATGGGGATTGCGGTGCTGGTCCGCCCCGATGGCAGCTACAAGCTGATGCCCGAGCACGTCAATCTCGGCCTGGCGGTGGACGTTGAGCGCAAGGACGGCTCGCGCGGCCTGGTGATGCCGGTGCTCAAGGGAGCCGACGCCATGGACTTCGGCGGCTTCTACGGCAGCTACGAGGCGCTGGTCGACAAGGCGCGGCACAACAAGTTGATGCCCGACGACTTTGCCGGCGCGACCATGACGCTCACCAATCCCGGCGGTCTGGGTACCGTGGCGTCGGTGCCGCGGCTGATGCCCGGACAGGGCACCATCATTGCCACCGGTGCCATCAGCTATCCGCCCGAGTTCCGCGAACTCGACAGCGCTCAGGTCCGGGCTCTCGGCATCGCCAAGGTGATGATGCTGACCAGCACCTATGACCACCGCGTCATTCAGGGCGCCGAGTCGGGCTCCTACCTCCGCCTCGTCGATCAGATGCTCCAGGGCGAGCATGAGTTCTACGACGAGGTCTACGACGCCTTCAAGCTGGCCATGGGTGAACTGGCGGGGCCTCCGACACCGCAGCCGCTGGCGGCCGCAACCGTAGCGCCGAGTGCGCCGGCGATGACGTCACCCGGAGCACTGCATCAGGTCACCGCAGCGATGGCCTTGATCAAGGCGATCAGGACTCACGGACATCTCGCGGCGCATCTCGACCCGCTGGGCCGTCCGCCGGCCGGTGATCCGGCTCTCGATCCGATCCCGCTGGGGCTGACTCCCGAGGTGATGGCCACCATCCCGTCCGATATCCTGCGGATCGCGGTGCCCGGCAGTACGCTGGCCGAGGCGTGGCCCCATCTCACCGAGACCTACTGCGGCACGATTGCCTACGAGGTCGAGCACATCGCATCGCACGAGAAGCGGGTCTGGCTGCGGCAGCAGATTGAGAGCGGGGCGCACCTGGTGCCGCTCGCACCCGAGGAGCGCCAGGCGCTGCTGGAGCGGCTCACCCAGGTCGAGGGGATGGAGCGCTTCCTCGGCAAGGCGTATCTCGGCGCCAAGCGGTTCGGGATCGAAGGCCTCGACATGATGGTCCCGATGCTGGACCTGACGCTTGAGCTCGCCGCTGAGAACGGCGTCCGCGACGCGGTGATCGGCATGGCGCACCGGGGCCGACTCAACGTGCTGGCCCACACGGTGGGCCGTCCCTATGAGGCGATCTTCGCCGAGTTCGAGGGTGCCCGACATGCCGAAGGTGCCAAGACACCCGACGGCGGCAC
This sequence comes from uncultured Gemmatimonadales bacterium, assembly GCA_965651715.1. Classification (GTDB taxonomy): domain Bacteria; phylum Gemmatimonadota; class Gemmatimonadetes; order Gemmatimonadales; family GWC2-71-9; genus Palsa-1233. The sequence goes on along the minus strand of CBFGTB010000011.1, from coordinate 9,922 downwards.
CGGCGATGTGAAGTACCATCACGGCGCCGAGGGGGCCTTCCGGACCCACGGGGGCAAGACCATCAACGTGTCACTCGCGTCCAACCCCAGCCATCTGGAGTTCATCGGACCGGTGGTTGACGGTCGGGCCCGTGCCAAGCAGACCTCGCGCCGCGGCGGCTCACCGCACTTCGATCCGTCGGCTGCGCTGCCGGTGATCATCCATGGCGACGCGGCCTTCCCCGGACAGGGTGTGGTGGCCGAAACGCTCAACCTGGGCGGCCTGCGTGGCTATGGCACCGGTGGGACGCTGCATCTGATCGCCAATAACCAGGTCGGCTTCACCACCGACCCGACCGATGCGCGATCGACCCGTTACGCCTCGGACCTGGCCAAGGGATTCGACATCCCGATCATTCACGTCAACGCCGACGACCCCGAGGCCTGTTTGGCCGCGGTGCGACTGGCAATGGCGTACCGGACCCGATTCCATCAGGATGCGCTGATCGATCTGGTCGGGTACCGACGCAATGGTCACAACGAGGGTGATGAGCCGGCGTTCACCCAGCCGGTGATGTATCACACCATCAAGGAACACCCGTCGGTGCGCGAGCTGTACGCCGCGCGACTGGCCGCCGATCAGGTCATCGCGGCCGATCGGGCCGATCAGCTTTGGAACACCACCTACGACAGGTTCATCGAGATCCAATCGGCCTTCAAGTCGGGAGCCACGGCGCGGGTTGCATCGCCCGAACCGGCGCGCCTGCCGGCGCCGGTCACCTCCGAGGAACCGACCGGCGTGGCGGCCGACACGCTGAGCGCTCTCAACGAGCAGCTTGTCACCTGGCCGGCCGACTTCCATGTCCTGCCCAAGCTGGCCCGGTCGCTGGAGCGGCGGCGCACGGCATTGCTCGAGCCGGGTGCGATCGAATGGGCTCACGCCGAGGCGTTGGCCTTGGCGTCGCTCCTGGTCGAGGGCATTCCGATCCGGATGACCGGACAGGATGTCGAGCGGGGCACGTTCTCGCAGCGTCATCTGGTGCTTCACGACACCGAAAACGGCGGGACCTGCGCTCCGATTCAGGCGTTGCCGGGTGCCTTGGCGCCGATGGAGCTGTACAACTCGCCACTGTCGGAGTTGGCGGCTATCGGTTTTGAGTATGGCTACGCGACAGCGGCCGACGAGGCGTTGGTCATCTGGGAGGCGCAGTTCGGCGACTTCGTCAACGGCGCGCAGGTGATGGTGGACCAGTTCGTGTCGTCGAGTTTCTCCAAATGGGGAGTGACGTCCCGGCTCACCTTCCTGTTGCCGCACGGCTATGAGGGTCAGGGACCGGAGCACTCGTCGGCCCGGCTTGAGCGATTCCTGCAACTGGCGGCCGAAGGCAACATCCGGGTGGCCAACCCGACCACGCCGGCGCAGTATTTCCATCTGTTGCGCCGCCAGGCCACCTGGGATGTTGAGCGTCCGCTGGTGGTGATGACACCCAAGTCGCTGCTGCGCAAGCCCGAGGCGGGGTCGTCGTTGTCGGAACTGGTTGATGGCAGTTTCCATCCGGTGCTTGACGATGCCAGCTACGCCGACGGCGCTGCAGCACGATCGCTGGTGCTCACCAGCGGTAAGGTGTTCTATGATCTGATGGCCGAGGCCGCCGAGCGGACCGAGCGGCCGCCAGTCGCGCGGATCGAGCAGCTCTATCCCTTCCCCGAGGAGGCGATCCGGACGCTGCTCAGCCGCTACCCCTCGCTGGGCGAGGTGGTCTGGGCTCAGGAAGAGCCCCGCAACATGGGTGCGTGGAGTTGGATGGAGCCCCGGCTCACGGCACTGCTCCCCGCGGGGGTGACGCTTCGATACGCCGGTCGCCCCGAACGGGCCTCACCGGCCGAAGGATATCCGGCGGCTCACGCCGCCGAGCAGACCCGGATCGTGACCGATGCGTTGAGTGGCGGCGAACGCACCGCTGCAATGAAGTAGAGACCTACCACGTTGGTGCGCCGACCGGGCTCGAGACACCATCGGCCCGCTCGGCGCACTCCGCCGGGCCAGGCACATCATTCCCCATTCGCGTTCATTCGTGGTTCCGTTGCTGCTTTTGGGGGGATCCGCGAATGGACGCGAAGGGCCGCGAATGGTTCCTCTCCATTCGCGTTCAGTGGCGTTCATTCGCGGTTCCGTTGCTGTTTTTTGGGGGGATCCGCGAATGGACGCGAAGGGCCGCGAAGGGCTCCTCACCATTCGCGTTCATTGGCGTTCATTCGTGGTTCCGTTGCTGTTTTTGGGGGGATCCGCGAATGGACGCGAAGGGCCGCGAAGGGCTCCTGCCCATTCGCGTTCATTAGCGTTCATTCGTGGCTCCGTTGCTGTTTTTTTTTGGGGGGGGCCGCGAAGGGACCTGACCCCGCCGCTCGGGAGCGGCGGCAGGGTCTAGTTGTCGGGCGCCAGCAGCGGGCGTTCGCTGGCGCTGCGGGCGAGCTGACGGAGCGGCTCCGACAGGTGCTCGCCGTAGTGCAGCAGGAACACGCCGCGGGCGCGCTTGGCCATCAAGAACGCCAGCAGGGGGGTGTCCGCCTTGGCCGCGTTGCAGGGGCGACAGCAGAGGACCAGGTTGTCGGCTCGATCATAGGCCGACTGGCCGCGGCGCGGCCGAACGTGGTCGAGGGTGATGGTCTCTTCGGGAACCCGGGTGCCGCAGTAGGCACAGACCGGCCCATGCCGATCGAGCAACCATTCGCGATGTGAACCGTAGGACCGGCCTGCTGACTTGCGGAGTCGCGCCGTGCTGCCCTGTGAACTGCCCGGCTCCTCGGCCGGGGGTGCGACGTTGGTACCGCCGCGTCGTCTGGATCTTGCCACGTACTTCCTTCTTGAAAAAATCGTTACTCCAACCCGGGAACGATAATCGGACCCGTCAAGTTCCAACAGGCCGGCAATATCCGGGCCGGAGACCTCAGCGGAGCAGAAACCAGAGCAGGACCAGCAGCCCGGCCACTGCGGTAACCACCAGAGTGTGCCGGTCGGCCGCATGCCGGGCCCCATGTCCCGCCCCGTCCAGCAGCCCGTCGGCCACCGGCGAGCCGGTCGGAAACCGGTCCAGCAGGGCCAACACTGCATCGCCCTGGATCGGTTCAGCTCCCTGAGCCATCCGCGCGACAAGATCCACCAGCTCGGGCGGGAATCGCTGATGGCGGCCCGCTGAGGCCGCCACTCCGGCATCCCGCAAGATGCAGCCCAGCATCCGCCAATCGGCCTGAGGGTCGAAGCTCACCGACCGGCCGAGATGGTGCAGTGTCACGCCCTGCGAATCGAGACCGATCGCGTCGGCGCTCAACGCACCATGGGAGAGATTGCGCCGATGCAACGCCACCAGCGCCCGGGTCGCCTGGCGCAGCGCGGCGATCGCCTCGCCGGTCGACAATCCGCCGCGTTCCGCGGCCCGGCTGGCGACGGTCCGGCGCGGGGGAGTCGGCTCAACGGCCCATGCCGCACCATCGAGTTCACCGGTGGCAAGCAGCGGCGCGAGTCCTGGATGCGCCACGGCGTGAATCGACGCCATGCGATCGAGCAGTGCCCCGGCCGGCGGCCCCGCCGGCGGCGAGGGATGCAGCACCACCAGCCGGGACGCAACCGTACCATCCTCGTGCGGCGCCCGGGCCGCGAAGAGACGACAACCGCCCCCTGAAGGGAGTTCCTGAATCACGGACGCCGCGGGGCCGAGGGCGAGCTGGAGGCGAGCAAGACTCACCCCGGTAATCTACTCGCCATCCCGACATCCGCCTCGGCAGCACTAGCTTACGCCATGCGCGACCTGCTGATCCTGGGCGGCGGTATCGTCGGTGCCGGTACGGCACGCGATGCCGCGATGCGCGGTCTGACTGTCACCCTGATCGACAAACACACAGTCGGATGGGGGACCAGCAGCCGCTCCAGCCGAATGATTCACGGCGGCATTCGCTACCTCGAGCTGGGCGATATCGGCCTGGTCCACGAGGCGCTGCACGAACGCGCCACCCTGCTGCGGATCGCTCCTCATCTGGTCCGCGCGACACCCTTCCTGTTCGTGCTCGATCGCAACCAACGCTGGCAGTGGCTGCGGATCGGCGTCGGCGTGATGCTCTACCGCCTGCTGGCCGGTCGCCATGCCCTGGGCCCCCACCACCCGCTCAGTCGTACCCGGCTGCTCCGCCGCGAGCCGCTGCTGGCCAAGGCTCCGCTCCTGGGCGGCGCCCTCTATCAGGACGCCCGCGGCGACGACATCGGCCTGGTCCGCAGTAACATCGCCGCCGCCCGCGAGGCCGGGGCGATCGTGCTGGAGAATACCCTCGCGACCATTGAACGGGCCGATGACCATGTCCGCGCCCGGTTGCCATCGGGCGACACCGTTTCGGCCCGGCTGCTGCTGCTGGCCCTCGGCCCCTGGACCGATGAGGTTCGCCGCCAGATCGGCCTTCCCGACCGCGACCTGGTCGGCGGCACCAAGGGGATTCACCTCGAGTTCGGGATCGACCGGCTGCCACTTCAGAACGCGCTGGCGCTCCGCCACCCCGATGACCGGCGGGTGATGTTCTGTGTTCCCGAACCCGAACGGGGGCGGGTTCTGGTGGGGACCACCGACACACCGACCGACGAGTCCCCCGACCATCTCACCATCGATGCTGCCGACGTGGCGTATCTGCTCCGTGCGGTCCAGCACCTGTTCCCCGACCGCCATCTGACCGAGGACGATATCGTCGACCGCTGGGTTGGGGTGCGTCCTCTGCTGCAGCAGCAGGGCACGGCCAGCAGCCGCAGTCGCGAGCATGGCATCATCCATGAGGGCGGCGTGATCACCATCGCCGGCGGCAAGCTCACCACCTATCGTGCCATGGCCGAAGAGGCAGTCGACCTGGTGGGGCAGTTGCTGAAGCGCGATCTGCCCGCCTCAGCCACGGCCACCACCCCACTGCCATGACCGCGCTGCGCGGCGGAGCGCCCTGGTGGCTGATCCGCGACGGGCTGGTCGAGGCGACGGACCCGCTTCCGCCCACCACTGATGTGATAGTGATCGGCGCCGGCATCACCGGAGCGCTGATCGCCGAGCGACTGGCGCGAGCCGGATTGGCCGTGGCGGTCATCGATCGTCACGCCCTGGGCGACGGAAGCACCGCCGCATCGACTGCGTTGCTGCTCGACGAACTCGACCTCGAACTCGGCCAGCTCAGCCACGAACTGGGCGCAGCACCGGCTGCACGGGTCTACAGCCGGGTCGCCCGAGCCGTGGCCGAGCTGATCGACCTGGCGGCCGGTCTTGACGACGTCGAACTCCAGCCGTGCCAGATGTTGTATCTCGCCACTGCACGCACCCATGTGACTCGACTGACTGCGGAAGCCTCGGCTCGACGTCGGCTCGGCCTGGATGCCCAGTGGGTGGCAGCCGACGAATTGCGGCACCACTACGGAATCGACGCCCGCGGCGCAATCCTGAGCGGCGGCGCCGCGACAGTCAATCCGGTGCGACTGGCCCGCGCGCTGCTCGACCGGGCCCGGCGTGCCGGCGCCCGGATCACCACCCGGGTCGCCGTGACGGCGCTGGCCGCCACCAGCCGCGGCGTCCAGGTCACCACCACGGCCGGCGTGGTGCAGGCCCGACGCTGTGTCGCCGCGATGGGATACGCCACGCCTCCCGGGCTTCGGCCGCCGGCAGTACGGCTGCATTCCTCTTACGCCATCGTCAGCGAACCGATGCCAATGCAATTGGATAGACTCGCCCCCGTCGCCTTCTGGGAAGCCCGACGTCCCTACCTGTACGGGCGAACCACCTGCGACGGACGACTGATGGTGGGCGGCGCCGACCTTCCCTTCCGCGACCCCGATCGTCGCGACGCCGCTCTGCCGGCGCGGACCGCCATGCTGCAACGCCAACTCAGCCACCGGCTCCCCGAACTCGATATCACTGTGGCCGAATCCTGGTCGGGTACCTTCGCGGAGACCGATGACGGCCTGCCCTGCCTCGGACCCAGCCCCGAGATCCCCGGGGTCTTTGTCGCCCTGGCGGCCGGTGGCAACGGTATCCCGTTTGGGCTGATCGCCGGCGATCTCGCGCTGGCCTACTGCCAGGGTCGCTCGGATCCCGACGCTGATCTGTTCCGGATCGAGAGATAACCCGCAGCCGGCGGACACTCCGCGTTATCTTCCAGCACGACAATTCGCTAGCTCTTGCCCCTTCCGCCGACCCGATGCCGTGACTGATTCGACTGCTCCTGACGACCGCGATACCGCCGACTGGCTGGCCATCAACTCATTGCGGGTGCTGGCGATGGATGCCGTCCAGGCCGCCGACTCCGGCCACCCCGGGACGCCGATGTCCCTGGCCCCGGCCGCCTGGATGCTCTGGACCCGCCACCTGAAACACGCGCCCAGTCACCCCGACTGGCACGACCGCGACCGCTTCGTGCTGTCCTGCGGTCATGCCTCGATGCTGCTGTATGGGCTGCTCCACCTCACCGGCTACGATCTCAGCCTCGACGATATCAAGCAGTTCCGCCAGTGGGGATCGAAAACGCCGGGACATCCCGAGCGCGGCCATACCGTGGGTGTCGAGACCACCACCGGACCACTGGGGCAGGGCATCGCCAATGCCGTCGGCATGGCCATCGGCGAACGGATCCTCCGCAGCGAGTATGGCGCCGACCTGGTGGACCACCGGACCTGGGTCATCGCCAGCGATGGCGACATGATGGAGGGGATCAGTTCCGAGGCCGCGTCACTCGCCGGCCACCTCGGTCTGGGGCGTCTCACAGTCATCTACGACGACAATCACATCACCATCGAGGGGCGCACCGACCTGGCCTTCAGCGAGAACGTCGCCCAGCGGTATGAGGCATATGGCTGGCGGACGCTGCGGGTCGACGACGGCAACGACCTGGTGGCCATCGACGCCGCTCTGGCGCGCGCCGGTACCAGCGAGGATCGCCCCACTCTGATCGTGTTGCGCACCGTGATCGGCGATCCAGCCCCCACCAAGCGCGACACCGCGGCGGCGCATGGCGCTCCGCTGGGGACCGATGAGATCGCCCGCACCCGGGAGATTCTCGGCTGGTCGCCCGAGCCGTTCAGCGTTCCCGAGCAGGCCTACGCCGAGAGCCGTCGCCTGCGCCAGGCCGGCGAACAGTTGGTCGACACCTGGCAGCAGCGCCTTGCCGCAAACCCGCAGGGTGAGAGCTTCACGAAGCGGATGGCGGGAGTGCTCCCCGACGACTGGGACCAGGACATCCCCGCGATGGCTGAGGACTCGCTGGCCAGCCGGCAGGCGTCGAAGAAGGCGTTGACAGCTCTGGCACAGCGGATTCCGGCCCTGGTGGGTGGCTCGGCGGATCTGGGCGGCAGCAACGGGACCGACATCAATGTCGGCGGCACCTTTGGCCCGATCGCCTCGGGACGACGGTTCCATTTCGGGATTCGCGAGCACGCCATGATGGCGGCCTGCAACGGCCTTGCCGCGCACGGCGGCTTCCGGCCCTACGGCGCGACGTTCCTGGTCTTCGCCGACTACTGCAAGCCCGCGCTGCGGCTGGCCGCACTGATGCAACTGCCCTGCACCGCCGTTTTCACCCACGACTCGATCGGACTGGGGGAGGATGGCCCCACTCATCAACCGATCGAACATCTGGCGATGCTGCGCAGCATTCCCGGGATGACTGTGATCCGACCGGCCGATGCGGCAGAGACAGCCGAAGCCTGGCGCGCCGCCATGCGCAAACAGGACGGCCCCACGGCGCTGATCCTGACCCGCCAGAAACTCCCGGCCATCAGCCGCCACGCCGATCCGGCCAGCGAACTGGCTCGCGGTGGCTACATCATTTTCGAGCCCGATGCGGCGCCGCAGGCGATTGTCATCGCCACCGGCTCCGAGGTCTCAGTGGCCATCAGCGCCGCCGAGACGCTCGGCCAGGACGGCATCCCGACCCGAGTGGTCTCGCTGCCGTCGTGGGAGCTGTTTGAGCAGCAGGATCCCGCGTGGCAGGAACGCGTTCTGCCGCGGGCCATCACGGCCCGGGTCTCGATTGAGGCCGCCAGTCGTTTCGGCTGGTGCCGCTGGGTCGGCGCCCACGGGGCGTCGATCGGGATCGATCATTTCGGCGCCTCGGCCCCGGCCGAGCGCCTGTTTGCCGAATTCGGCTTCACACCGGAGCACGTCATCGCTCTGGTGCGGAAGCTGACCTGATAGAGGAGCGCTCTCATGTCATCGCCGCTGCAGCGACTCACCCAGCTCGGCCAGAGTCCGTGGTATGACTTCATTACCCGTGACCTGGTGCAATCGGGACAACTCGCCCGATTGATTGCCGACGAGGGATTGCGGGGGATGACGTCGAACCCGACCATCTTCGAGCACGCCATCACCGGGTCGTCGGACTACGACGACGATATTCGCGATCTTGCGGCCCGCGGGGCCACGGCGGATGCGGTGGTGGAAGCGCTGATCGTGGCCGATGTCCGCGCCGCCGCTGACGTGTTCCGCCCGGTCTTCGATGCCAGTGGCAACGGCGACGGCACGGTCTCGATGGAGGTTGCCCCGACTCTGGCGAACGATACCCGCGCCACCATCGCCGAAGCTGAACGGCTCTGGCGCAGCGTCGACCGACCGAATGTGATGATCAAGGTGCCGGGAACCCGCGAAGGGCTTCCGGCGATCACCCACCTCACCGCGGCAGGGATCAACGTCAACATCACCCTGCTGTTCAGCCTGGAGCGCTACCGCGAGGTGATCGAGGCCTATCAACTCGGCCTGGAGCAGCGAGTGGCGGCGGGGCTGTCCGTCAGCGGGATCCACAGCGTGGCGAGCTTCTTCGTGTCGCGGGTGGACGGTCAGACCGATCCCGCCATCGCGGCGGCCGGAGCGGCGGCCGCGTCGCTTCATCATCGCATCGCCATCGCCAATGCCGTTGCGGCCTACGGCCTGTTCCAGGAGTCGATTCAGACGCCCCGCTGGCAGAAGCTCGCCGGCCACGGCGCCTTGGTACAGCGACCGCTCTGGGCATCGACATCGACAAAGGATCCCGCCCTTCCCGACACCTATTACATCGAGGCCCTGATCGCGCCCGACACGGTGAATACCATTCCGCCGGCGACCTGGGATGCCTACCGCGATCATGGTGACCCGGCGATCCGCATTACAGCCGAGGCCATCGCGACGGCCCAGGCCGATCTGGCGCGCTACCAGGAACTCGGTTTGCCGGCCCTGGCAGAACGCACTGCCTTCCTTGAACGCGAGGGCGTGACCAAGTTCTCGACCAGTTGGCAGCAGCTCCTCGACGCCGTCGCCGGACGGATCGCGCAGCTCAAGGGGTAAGGCAACCCGCGAGGGCAACGCCGGGCTACCTTGCACGATGACGTCGCGCCTGATCGCCCTGCTGCTCTGCTGTGCTCCGTTGTCGCTGTCGGCGCAGGACAGCGTTTTCTCCGCGGTGGAGGCTGCGCTGCAGCGGGGGGCCTACTGGCAGGCCACCGAAATGCTCCAGCCGTTGCTTGCGAGCGGGACATCCGACCCGCGCGCAACCATTGCCGCCGCGCGGGCGGCCGCCGGATGGCAGGGCTGGTCGACGGTGGAGCGGTTGCTCCGGCCGGCGACCTGGCTGGCCGACCGGTTCGATGCGCTGGGGTACCGTCTTCTCGCCGATGCCGCGTTGGCCGACGACCGACCCTCCGACGCGCTGCGCTACTCCCGCACCGCACTGCCGCGCACGCTGTTCCCGCGCGATGCCGAGGAAGAAGCACATCGCTGGATCAATCTCGCCCGGGCTCACGAGCGCCTTGGGGCCTGGGACAGTGCGGCGGCCGGATACACCCATGCAGCCGCCCTGATCCCCGACATCAGCGATTGGCTGGCCCTTCGGGCCGCCGGAGTGACCCTCGATTCGACGGCTCGGGCGCGGTTGTACAGCACTGTCACTCTGCCCAGTGCCCGGG
>CBFGTB010000010.1:0-30659 GCA_965651715.1 uncultured Gemmatimonadales bacterium | reverse complement strand
ATCGACCCGAATAAAGCCCTGGTCATAAAAGAAGTCGTGGATCGCCTGCTCGACTTCGTGACGAATCCGTGCGATCGCAACCTGTCGGCGACTGCGCAACCACAGATGACGATGCTCAAAGAGAAACGACGTGCCGTGTTCCTTGGGCGTGATCGGAAAGTCAACACTGGGCGCCGTCACCACCACATCGCGCGCCGTGATCTCGACTCCGCCCGGCGAGCGGCTGTCCTCCCGAACCGTGCCGGTCACCTGAATCGCCGCTTCGTGAGTCAGCGTGGCGAAACGCTCCCAGGCGCCGTCGTCGAGTTCCTGGCGGGGAAAGACAGCCTGCACCGTGCCGGTGCCATCGCGCACCACCAGAAAGGCGATCTTGCCCGATGACCGAGTTGTCACCACCCAGCCCGGCAGAGTAACTTCGTCACCGATACGCTGCGACAATGTCGCTATGGTTGTCGTGGTCATAGCGAGAGTCTAAACTCGCGACGGCCACCGGGCGAGGCCCCGACGCTCGCGCCGGCCCCCGGCTCGATCCGCCAGCCGACCGCGCCGCGCCGTCCGGGCCGTCACGACAACCCTCCTCGCCACCCCACCCCGGATCAGCCAATGGCCCGTCCCGATCAGAACCGCTGGGCGCAGGCCGGTTGGACCGCGCACCACTTTGCCAGCCGCCATCGGACCGAACTGCTGACCGGGGTCTGCATCGCAGTCCTCAGTGCGACGGTGCTGGTTCCGGTCGCCCTGCTCACCACGCCAGGACTGCTCAGCGACGCACCGCTGTGGCTGGGGCCGGCACTCAGCCAGGACGGTGCCCGCTCGGCGGCAGCGGTTCGTGCCGAGGGGGTGGCTCAACTCGCCGTGGCACTTCGCGCGGCGGCGATCATCCTCGCCAGCTTGACGGGGGTGGCCCTGCTCGGGATCGGCGCGGCGCGGGCTTCCCGCCAGGCCGCGGCGAACGCGATCCATCGGGCGGTCGGGGCCAGTCGCCGGGCCCTGCGCCGCGGCGCCCTTGTCGAAACCGCAGCGACCGCTGGTGCCGGCGCTGTCACCGCAGGCCTGTTGGGCGCTGGCGCACTCTGGTATGTCGGCAAGGCATGGCCGGGAACAATCGGATCGGTCCGCCCCGACTGGCTCGTCTATGCGCTGCTGGGAACCCCGCTGTTGGCAGTGGCGCTCGCCTCGCTGCTCCAGCTCGCAGGCGGAACCTCGCGTCGGATCGAGGCCCATGCCGGACCGCCGCTTGAGCTCCACCTTGCCGGAGGGCTGCTCGGCATCGGGGCAGCGGCGATCGCTGCGGCATTGCTGCTCGCCCCGACGCTGCACCGTCAGGCCACCAGCGCAGCGCTGATCCGCCACGGCCAGATCACTCCGACCGGCTCCGGTCCTGGTTCCACTCTGACCGACCTGCTGGCCGACGCCAGCCGGGCTCCGGTGCCGTTGGCCCTCGCCAGCGCCGGCACCGAGCTTGGACTCGGTGCCGTGGAGCAACACATCACCGACTGCGGCGCCTGCACCATGGCGGGTGTCGCGATGCCATACCGCTATCCCATGGTGGTCAACTTTTCGGTCAGTCCTGACACCTTCAGTGCGATCAACGCCCACCTGGTCGCCGGCCGACTGCTCAACGCCAGCGACACCGAATCGAGCGAGCCGGTAGTGGTCATTAACCGGCGGATGGCGACCGATGACTTCGAGGCGGCGGGTGCTGTGGGTCGCCGGCTCAAGTTGGGTCGCGAACCCGAGCGATGGTATCGCGTGGTCGGCGTAGTGGAGGATCAGGCGCCGACCGGGTTCGCCCCGGGGCAGTTGCCTCCGGCTCGTGCCTACTTCCCGCTGACTCAGCGGCCCACGCGCTGGCTCTCACTCATCGCGACCGATGGCGTCGTGCCGCCGATCATCGGTCGCGGGGTCAACTTTTCCGAACCGGTCTCGCTCGATTCGCTCCGCGCCCGCGACCGCGCGCCGCTGGCCTGGGCTCGCAGCATCCTGCTGGCCGTCGGGATCGCTGCCACGCTGGTCGCCCTGCTCACCGCCCGACTGCTGGTGGCCAGTTGGCTGCGGAGCGAGCGGGTGGCCATCGGGATTCAGCGTGGGGTGGGGGCGAATCGTCGTCGAATCGGCCTGGTCCTCATCGGCCGAGCGACGCATCTCGCCGCCATCGCGACCGTCACCACCGTCGTCATCGCATCGGGCTTCCGGACGCAGCTCAACCGGATCGCCCCGGGCAGCGGATCGTGGCAGATCGGTGAGCTGAGCCTGCTGCTGGCCACCCTGCTGGCGGCGGTGATCCTGCTCGCCCTCAGTGCCAGTCGCCCGCTGTTCGGATGGTCGCCCGCGCGCCTGCTGGCTAGCGAGTAAGATCGCCGCCGTCAGCCGGCCGCGGGGTCATCGGAGCGCCGGGTCAGTTGCTGCCACTGCGACTCGCTCTCGGGTGACACGGCCAGGTTGTCGGCGATCCGGGCCAGGCGCTCGGCCTCCCCCCAATCCCCCTCCACCAGCCCCAGTTCACCGGTGAGCCACGTGCGCTCGATGTCCTCGTTGAGCCAGAGTTCCACCGCCAGCCGCTCGGCCGACTGAAGCTTCTCCAGGCGCAGGAAGGCGTGACGATAGTTGGTCCAGTGGGCGGGGACGTTACGACCGATCCAGGCGTCGTTATCGGCTTCCTTCTTGCTGATCACATGATCACCGTCCCGGCGCTGCAGCAGCGCTCGGCCCTGCGTCCATCGGGTCAGGTCGCCCTGCTCCGACGCCAGCAGTTCCACCGCGGCATTGAGGTCAGCGGTCTTGCCCAGCAGCAGGTTGATCCCCCCGGTCACCCGGCGGCCGACAGTGCGTACCGCATCACCCTGCCACCGTGCCACCCGCGCGTCGGTGGCGTCCGAATTGGGAATCGGGACCTCGAGCGTCGGCTCGCCCTCGTCCCAGGTCAGCACCGCACGCTGACTCATCGCCCGATTGATCCGCAGCGGTTCTCCGTCGAGCGGATCGGTTGTCATGAAGCGTGCCTTGCGATCGAGCCCCGCGCCCCAGCCACGCGCCAAGCCCTGCGCGATGAAGACGCCGAACGCACCCACCGACATACCCGCCGCCCCCAGCATCCCCGCGCCCACCGCGACGGCACCGACGCCCACCGAGCCCAGCGCAATCGCCTGCCGACGGCGGCGGCGATACTGGGCGCCGTAGCGCCAACTGGCAAATTCGGGTCGCAGGGCGGGGCCGATCCGGACCAGCTCAACACCGTCAGCCAGACGCGCCAGGCCGATGTTGTCGGTACTGAAACGGGTCCGGGTGTGGCGGAAGAGGCGCTCGCAGGTGTCGATGGTCTCCAGCCGGGTATCGAACGGCACAAGATTCCACTTGGCACAGCGGCGACAGATGACCCAGAGACGCCCCCCGGCGGGATCAAAGGCCAGCCGTCGTCCGATCGGCAGGGTTTCGATCAGGTCGTTGCGCCCCAGGTCACCATTACAGAACAAACAGGTGGAGTACATCGCAGTCTCCCGAACCGGTCAGCCCACGCGGAACAGCGTTTCCCCTCGCGGATAGCGGGCCACGACCCGGTCGCGCAACGGGCGATTGGCCCGGCGATCGAGGGTGGGATCGTCGGCCAGAATGGCCCGGGCCAGCGCCCGAGCCTCGGCGAGCAGATCGGTGTCGTCAGGAAACCGCGCCACCTTGAAATCGACGCCCCCCGACTGACGCGCCCCCAGCAGATCGCCTTCGCGACGCTCCGCCAGATCGAGTTCGGCGATGGTGAAGCCGTCGGTCGTGGCGGCGAAGGCGCGCAGCCGCGGCGCGACCTTCTCCGCGCCGCTCAGCAGAATACAATGCGACTCGGCCTGGCCCCGTCCGATGCGCCCCCGCAGTTGATGCAACTGCGCCAGCCCGAACCGCTCCGGATGCTCAATCACCATCACCGTGGCGTTGGGAACGTCGATGCCCACTTCGATCACCGTGGTCGCCACCAGCACTCCGAGATCGCCGTCGCGGAACTGCCGCATGACGGCATCGCGTTCGGCCGGCTTGAGTCGGCCGTGGACCAGTCCGATGGCCACATCGTCCCATTCCGTACGCAGTGCCGCCGCCAGCGTTTCAGCAGCTCGCAGATCGGCCCGCTCACTCTCCTCAATCAGCGGCAGGACGATGTACACCTGGCCACCGGCGCGGGCGGTCCGGCGAACAAAGTCAAACACCCGCTGCCGGCCCCGCGGCGTCCGAATGGCGGTCCGGATCGTGCCGCGACCCGGCGGCCGCTCGCGCAGCAGCGAGAGGTCGAGATCGCCATAGCGAGTCAGCGCCAGCGAACGGGGGATCGGCGTGGCACTGAGGAGCAGGGTGTCGGGCGCCTCTCCCTTGGCCATCAGCGCGCCGCGCTGCTCCACACCGAAGCGGTGCTGCTCGTCAATCACCACCACGCCGAGCCGCGCGAACGCGACCTGCTCCTGCACCAGTGCGTGGGTCCCCACGACCAATCGCGCCGCGCCCGATACCAGTCGCGCCCGCACGGCCTGCTTCTCCGCGGCCGACATCCGCCCGACCAGCAGTTCCGGCGTCACACCGACCGGCGCCAACAGTGCGGTCAGCGTCGCATGATGCTGCTCGGTGAGGAGTTCGGTCGGGGCCATCAATGCGGCCTGAGCATCGTTCTCCAACGCCAGCAGCATGGCGAACAGCGCCACCACCGTCTTGCCGGTGCCGACGTCGCCCATCAGCAGACGATGCATCCGCTCCGCTGCCGTCATGTCGTCGAAGATTTCACGAATGGCAGTTTTCTGATCGCCGGTGAGTTCCCAGGGTAGCGATTCCCGCAGCGCCGACGTCAGGGTCCGGCGTACCACAAACGGGGTGCCCCGAACGCCCATCCGCGCGATCTGTCGGGCCCGCGCCAGCATGAGCTGCAAGTCGACAAGTTCGTCCAGTGCCAAACGGCGCCGACCCCGCTCGGCCGCCGCCAGCGAGGCGGGGCGATGCACCGCCTCGACCGCCGCTGCCGCCGTCGGCAGGGTGAAGCGGTCGCGCAACTCGTCGGGGATCAAATCGGGCACCAGCGGAATCAGCTCATCGAGATGGCTCTCGATCAGATGGCGCACCTGCTTATGCGACAGCCCTTCGGTGGCCGGATACACCGGCAGCACCCGCCCCTCGGCCATCGGGTCATCCGGATCACCCAGCACGATCATTTCCCGGGGCGCCATTTGACGGCCGTGGTAGAACCGCACCGGACCGGCCACCAGAATGGTTTGACCCACCTTGAGAGTCCGGTCGAGATAGGCCTGTCCCGGCCAGGCGCACTCCAGCACGCCGCTGGCATCCTGCAGCACGGCGTGAAATATCCGCAGCCCTTTGCGTGTCGGCAGAATCCGCTTGCTCGTCACCCGACCCACGCAGGCCACGTCGTCGCCGACCCGCGCTCGCGCCAGCGGGGTCACATTTGAGGCATCGATGTAGCGATGGGGCAGGTGGAGAATCAGATCCTGAGCCCGCTCGATGCCGAGCCGCGCCAGGGCCTCGGCACGCTTCTCCCCCACACCCTTGAGGAACTGGATCGGAGTATCGAGACGCAGTGGTGGCATTCCCGAACGATACCGGGAACGGACCCGGTGACACCAGCGAGGGACGACATGAAGCGATTGACGGTTCTGGCCTTACTGGCGACAACGGCCGGGTGCAGTGCGGCGCCCACGATGACGATCCCCGATGTGACTGTGACGCTGTCGCGCGCCGCCGGCCCGGGCGACAGTCACACCGCGGTGCTCACGCTGACCAATGACGGCACCCGCTCGCTCACCACCCGCTGCGGCGGCTTCTGGCTCGAAGGCCAGACCATTGAGGGCTGGGAGATCCTCCGCAGCCAGACCTGCATCGACCCGCCACCCCGGGTCCCGCTGGCGCCGGGCGAGCATCGCCAGGTCAGCTTCAGCTATACCGGCACCATCACGGTTCGCGGCGCGGTACGCTTCGGCATCGACGACGCCCAGCCCGATGTGATCCGTTACACCGATCCGATCGCCGGCTCCGATCCCGATGTCGTCGCCGGCTCCGCCGCGCTCAGCGCCGTGATCGACGCTGCGCCCCCACCCCAGTTTGCCCGCGGCGATTCGATTCCGGCGCGCTTCCTGAACCGGTCATCCGAATCGGCCACCGTCGGCGCG
Source organism: uncultured Gemmatimonadales bacterium (assembly GCA_965651715.1). GTDB lineage: Bacteria > Gemmatimonadota > Gemmatimonadetes > Gemmatimonadales > GWC2-71-9 > Palsa-1233. The sequence continues at coordinate 24,510 of CBFGTB010000010.1, read as the reverse complement.
CTGAGCTGCACCGCCGCCCTCGAACGCTGGCAGGAGCACAGTCAGCAGTGGATCCGCCTCGAGAGCCTCCGCGCCTGCATCATGCTGGCGGTGATCGTCCCGCCCGGTGAGGACTATCCCTTCACCGTGCCGCCGCCCGATCAGCCGGGTCGCTATCGGATCGTCTTCCCTGCCTCGATCGAGACCGGCCCCAGCGTCACTGTGCAGAGCGCCCCGTTCGTGGTGGAGTGAAGGCCGCCCTGTGATGCGGTGTCTAACGCCGCATCACAAGGCGGATGTCGGGATCGAGATCTGCCGCCGCGCGGTGACGGGTCAGCCATGAGACCCCGATAAAGCTGAGGAGCGAGAGCACCAACATCAGCGCTGCCGCATTGATCCCGGTCGGCAGTGTCACGGCGTGGAAATACAGCGCCGATTCCAGACCGAGGGTGCCCAGCATCGCCACCGCCATGGCCGTGATGGCGCCCGCGCGGGTCGCACCTTCCCAGACCAACCCCAGCGCCAGACAGGGGACCAGGCTGCTGGCGAACAGCCCCCAGCCGAACACCCCCAGCAAGGCGACAAGGGTGGTGGTGCCCAGCGACAGACCGAGGGCGACAAGGGCGATCGCGACCGTGGCGACGCGACCGCGGACCAACATCACCCGATCATTGTCCGGCAATCGCCGGGGAATGTCCCGGGTGATTGCGGCTGCTGCCAGGTTGAGGAAGGAATTGACAGTGCTCATGATCGCCGCGATGACGCCGCTCATCACGACCGCCGCCAGCCACTGAGGTGTCGCCCGCAACAGAAACGTGGCGCTGGCGTCGTCGGGACGACTGAGCGGCTCCCACCGCCCGGAAACAACTGCCGCCTTGACTGCGATACCCACTCCCACGAACAGCAGCAGCGTCACCAGCATGGCACCCGTCATCAGCGCGGGATACCAGCGCAGTCGGGCCGGGTCGCGCAGCATGAAGAACTTGTGCAGCAGTTGCGGTTGCCCGAGCGTGCCGATTCCAAAAATGAAGAAGAACGACAGCGCCGCGAGCGGTGAGGCGCTGCCCCACGGACCGAACCAGATCGGATCGGCCCGCAGAATGTCGAGCGATTGTGTCGCCAGCCCGCCGCCACTGCCGATGGCCGTCAGAAAGACCAGCAGCGACGCCACCGCCATCAGCGCGCCTTGGAACAGGTCGGTGTACACTCCCGCCAGCATCCCGCCCGCCGCCGAGTATGCCACCACCACAGCCGCGCCCACGACAATGGCTGTCACATGCTGGAGTCCGAAGACCGCCTCGAGCACCAGGCCCAGGGCCAGAAAATTTGTCGCGATATAGCCGATGGCCGCGATCACGATCGCCACCCCCGCCAGGCGGCGAGCCGTCTCCGACCGATAGCGGGCCCCCACGACCTCGGGGATGGTGACCAGCGGCCGGACCGCTGCCAGCAGCCGCAGGCGTCCTCCCACCACCCAGGCCGTCAGCGTCCCGGTGATTGCCGCAGGCAGGATGATGAAGACCGCCCCCAATCCCCGCGCGTAGAGCAGGCCCGGGCCACCAATGAAGGCGAAGCCGGACAGCGACGTGGCCATGGACGCGATGGCCAACGCCCAGATGCCGACGCCCCGGCCTGCCAAAAAGAATTCGCTGCTGCCGGCAGTACGTCGGCTCGCCCAGACGCTGATCATCGCGCAGCCGATGAAGTAGAGCAGGCCGACGATCAACATGCTGCTGCGGGAGTCGATCATGGCGGGCTCTGCTCCGCACGCGCCGCACGGCACTCAGCCACCAGTTGGGCCACGGCAGCGGCATCGAGGGGCGCCCGGCGACAGTCGCGCAGGTAGGCCCACGGCAGAACCGCGGCGGGCAACAGACCGACCCCGATCAGGATGATCGCCGCACGGCGGGGCACGCCCCACCACAGCGGGCCGCTGCCGGATTCGGCCGGCAATATCAACCCCAGCGCGAACCCGCCGCCCACGATCAGCGCTGTCACGGCGACGGCCAACGCCAGCGGACGCGAGACACCGCTGGCTGGCGCCGCGAGCAGCATCATACCGCAGAGCGACGCTGTCACACCCACCACCGCCAGGCCGGGAACTGCGGCGTCGGCCCGAGCCAGCAACACCGCGATCTGCGCCGCCAACAAGGCCAGCAGTCCGCCCACCAGCAGCAGCCCTCCCACCGCCCGTCCGCTCATGAGTCGTCGGCCAGCAGACGATCGGCCCATGCTGCCGCATCGAAGGGCGCGAGGTCGTCGACGCCTTCACCGGTACCCACGAATCGGATCGGCAGATCGAGTTCCCGCCGCAGCGCCACCATCGCCCCGCCCCGCGCCGTGCCATCGAGCTTTGTCACGATCAACCCGGTGGGCGGCAGCACTGCCGCGAACTGTTTGCCCTGCTGAACGGCGTTCTGCCCGACGGTACCGTCAAGCACCAGCAAGACTTCGTGCGGCGCGCCGGGCAGCTTGCGACCGACCACTCGTCCGACCTTGCCCAGCTCGGTCATCAGGTCATCCTGGGTGTGCAGGCGTCCGGCCGTGTCGATCAGAACCACGTCCATCGCGCGCGCCAGCCCGGCCTCGACCGCATCGAAGGCAACCGCCGCAGGGTCACCACCCGGCGCTCCGCTGACGCAGGGCAGGTCCAGTCGCGCGGCCCAGGTTTCCAACTGGGCGATGGCTCCCGCCCGCCACGTGTCGGCGGCGGCCAGCAGAACCCGTCGCCCCTCGCGGCTGAAACGATGAGCAAGTTTGGCCACCGAGGTGGTCTTTCCGGCCCCGTTGACGCCCATCACCAGGACCACTGTGGGGCCACCGGTGGCCCATCGCAGTCCGTCAGCATCGGCCGGACTGGCCAGCAGATCGGTCAACCGGGAGGAAAAGGCGCGCCGGAGGTCGTCGTCGGTCTTGATACCGCCGCGTCGCACAGCGTCCTCGAGCGCCGCGACAAGATCGAGAGTGGCGGGAACGCCAAAGTCGGCTTCGATCAGCGTCTGTTCCAGTCGCTCCAGCTCATCACCCTTGAGCCCGCGCACCAGGGCACCGACATCGGTCAGTGCCAGGCGCTTGATCCGCTGCCAGAGTCCCGGTTTGTCGCCCCCGATCCGTGCCATGGTCCACCGTCTCCCCGGTTGTCGTCTCTCGAACACCAGCTCTCGACTTGGGGCCGAAAGGTAGCGCCCTCAGATCAGCGCATCGCGCAGGATGGTCACCGGGTGCTGCGCCATGCGATCGGTGCCGTCGTGAATCTGGTGGCGGCAACTGGTGCCGGCGGCGGCAATGAGGGTGGCGGAATCGGCGGCACGAACCGTCGGCAGCACGACCAGCTCACCCACCTGCATCGCCACCGGATAGTGCTCGCGATCGTAGCCGAACGACCCGGCCATGCCACAACAGCCGCTGGGCATGATGTCTACGGTGAAGCCTGACGGCAGGCTGAGCATGCGGCGGGTCGGTTCCAGCGACCCGAGTGCCTTCTGATGGCAATGCCCATGCACCAGCACCCGTCGTGAGGCCGCTGCGAAACTCTCAGCCCGGATCCGTCCGGCGTCGGCTTCCCGGGCGATGAACTCATCGATCAGCAATGTTCGCCCCGCCAACTCCCGGGCGTCCGGCGTTCCCACCAGATTGGGATACTCATCCCGGAAGCTCAGCGCTGCCGACGGTTCAAGCCCGATCAGCGGCGCCGCATCGGTGACCACCGGGGCCAATCGCCTGACGTTTTCCCGGGCAAGCGCCTGAGCCTGGCGCACCAGGCCCAGTGAGAGGTGGGCGCGCCCACTGTCGACGTGGTCGGGGATCACCACCCGATACCCCAGTCGGTTGAGCAGCTCCACCGCGGCAATGCCCACCGGGGCATCGAGTGTGTCGCTGAACTCATCGGCGAACAGATGGACCACGCCATGCGGATAGCTGCGATCGGTCGGGTTGGCGTGACGGCGGTACCAGCGACGCAATGACACGCCGGGCAACAGCGGCAGCGACCGCTCGGCTGCAAATCCCAGCAGCCGCTTGATCGCCGCCGAGCCGAGCCGCGATCGGCACACCGCGTTGTAGAGGGCCGGCCAGTGCGCCGCGGCGCGGAGCAGTCGGGCGTGACCCGCCAGACTGCGGGTCCGCCAGGGTACGCCCAGGCGATCGTGGCGCTGCTGCTGCCACTCCGCCTTGAGGCGCGCCATATCGACATTGGAGGGACATTCGGAGCGACAGGCCTTGCACGAAAGGCACAGGTCCATCACCGCTGCCACATCCTCGCTGGTCCAGGGATCGCCCGATCCGGCGGGACGGGTCAACGCCTGGCGCAGCACTGTCGCGCGCGCGCGGGTGGTGTCGCATTCGTTGCGCGTGGCCATATAGCTGGGACACATGGTGCCGCCCAGCCGATGCGACTTGCGACACTCCCCCACCCCGTTGCATTGCTCGGTTGCGCCGACCACGCCTCCGGTCTCGCCGAAGTCGAAGACAGTGAGGAAGCGCGGCGCCGGTTCCCCCGGCCGCACCCGCAGGCCACTGTCCATCGGGGGCGTGTCGATGATCTTCCCCGGATTGAGGATTCCGTCGGGGTCAGCGGCATTCTTGATCCGGCGCATCATGGCATAGCACTCGGCGCCGACCATGAACGGGATGAACTCGCCCCGCAGACGGCCATCGCCGTGCTCGCCCGAGAGCGACCCGCGATACTTCTTCACCAGCGCGGCCACATCGGTCGCAATGGCCCGGAAGGTGTGCAGTCCGTCGGGTGAGCGCAGATCAAACAGCGGTCGGGTGTGCAATTCACCCGCGCCGGCATGGGCGTAGTAGACGCAGGACACGCCGTAGCGGTTCCGCAGCAGTTCGTCGAACTCGGCGATGTAGGCCGGCAAGTCGGCGACGGCCACCGCGGTGTCTTCGACGATCTCGCGGGGCTTGGCGTCCCCGGGGACATTGGCCAGCAGCCCCTGGCCGGCGCGGCGCAGTTCCCAGACCCGCGCGACGTCATCGCCAGCCACGATCGGGAAGGCGGTTCCCAGCCCGGCGGCACGACATTCCGCGGCGATCGCCTCAAGACGCCGCCGACCGTCGTCGGGCGTCGGCTGCCGCATCTCGATCACCAGCACTGCGCCCGGGTCGCCGACCAGGAAGAAGCGATTGGGGGCCTGGATCCGGTTGTCGCGGGTGCAGTCGAGCACGGTCCGATCAATCAGTTCGCACCCCGAGGGCCGATGCCGCATGGCGATCAGTGTCGCCTGCAGCGCTTCCGCGACCGAGGTGAAATGCGCGCAGAGCAGCACCGGTTCCGGCGGGAGCGGCTCGCAGTTCAGATGGTACTCCACGCCGATGGCCAGGGTGCCCTCGGACCCGGCCAACAGGTGGCACAGATTGAGATCCTCGGCAGCCGCCGGATCGAACGGCGTCGCGGCCATCAACCGGTCCAGCGCATAGCCGGTGTTGCGCCGGGTCACGCTGGACTGGGGATAGTTGTCCCGAATCAATGTGCGGTTCTCGACCGGGGTCAGCAGGTCGCGCACCGCGCGGTAGAGTGCCCCCTCGCAGCCCGGGGCTGCGGTGCACCGGGCGGCAAAGTCAGCCGGGGCGAGCGGCTCGAATGTCGCCTCGACGCCATCGGCAAGACAGACCCGAGCCCGCAGGAGATGATCGCGACTGCTGCCATACACAATCGAATTGGCGCCACAGGAATTGTTGCCGATCATCCCACCGATGGTGGCGCGATTGGCTGTCGATGTCTCCGGGGCGAAGAAGAGGCCGTACGGCGCGAGGGCCTGATTCAGCTCGTTGCGCACCACACCAGGCTGGACCACGACCCGTCGGGCGACCGGATCGATCTCCAGGATCCGATTCATATGGCGACTGAAGTCGAGCACGATCCCGCCGCCGACGACCTGGCCGGCCAGCGATGTGCCGGCCCCGCGCGGGATGACGCCGAGGCGGTGATGCCCCGCGAAGCGCAGCACTGCGATCACGTCGTCGTCGTGGCGCGGTGTGACGACCGCCAGCGGGACCTGTTGATACTCCGACGCGTCGGTGGCATAGGCCGTCCGTGTCGCGAGATCGCGATGGCACGCGTCGCCAAGCGTCGCTTCCAGTTCCTGCCAGGCGGCACGGTCCGGGGCCGGATCGGCGGGCATGCGGCTCACACGTCCTCGCAATTGGGGTCAGCGCAAATTATCGTCGCTGCTAGGGGAGACCCAACCGGCGCCGAATCAGCCACTCGATCCCCAGCCCGATGACGATCAACGCAAACAGCGGCAACAGGTCGCGCAGCGAGCGTCGTGCCGCCCCGCCGGCCAGCTCGGCCCGATGGCTTGTCAGTCGAGCAGCGGCCGGAAACAACTCGGCCGAATAGGGCTCGACAGCGAACGTCCCCTGCTGGCCTCCGGCGAGCTGGTAGCTGTAATGACCCACCGGCAGCACCAGCTCGGCCTCGCCATCGGCATTCCACACCAGTGTGTCGCGGCGGCTGACCGAATCCGAATCGCTCATCAGGGTGAGCGGCACCGGCTGCACAATGGAGTCGCTGGCGCGGAAGCGAACCGGACGGCCGCGTTCGGTCACCCGATCGATCGGCTCGGCGGCTGCCGCATCGGCCGACGGGGCACTCAGCAGCCACGATGTCGCCGCCGCGATCACCGATCGCCAGGCCTGTTCGGCCACCCCGCCACGAAATGCCCATTGATAAAATCCGTCGGCGCTGATCACCACGCTCCGACCGCCGGAAATGCGCCCCGCCACCACCGGAAGCGGATCGCCGCGTCGCGCCCGACGGACCTGGAGACCCTGCCAGGCCGCCGCCCTGATCGGGCTCGCGGCGGTCAGCGGCGGCAACGACTCGCTGGGCACCCCGGCCACCGCGACACTGAGCGGTGACGGTTCGGCCACGACTTCGGCATACCAGTCGGCAGCCTCGCCCGCCGTCGGCCACAGGATCCGACTGCGGCCACTGGAGCGCCAGGGCGTGGTGTCCCCCCTTACCGCCAGCAGATCAGCCGCCGCAGCCGCACGCGCGACCTCGGCCGCCGACACCGGTGTCATCCGGTCGGTCCGATACCACCGCTCCGGCGCCAGTCTGATAAAACCGCGCACCCGACTCTCGCTCACCGCCGCGAGGGTGCTGATCATTTCGCGTCCGTCCCAATCGGGCGTCGTGACGATCGCCACCACGGCCGGTGTGGCGGTCACCCGGAGATGCCGCCAGCGCACATCGGTCTCCGCCTCGGCATCAGGCGCGCCCAGCCGCACCAGCGTGAGCCAGCGATCGCCGGTCAGCGTGGCCGGAAGCAGGCCGTGCAGTCGTACCAGATACCGCCCGGGCCCGTCGATCGGCGTTTCGCCGGTGAGCAGCGTCTGCTCGCCATCGCGGAGTGCGATGGCAACCGGTCCAGCCGGCCACCCGGCAGAGACCCGCAGCTCGACCTCGACCGTGAGGGTATCGGTCGCGGCAATCCGCTCGGGCATGCGCACGGCGGCGAGCGCGACATCAGCCTCAGCGCGACGGGGCACCACGTTGACGGTGATGCGGGACAGCAGATCGGCTGGAATCGCCATCCGATCGGTGATCTCGCCATCGGTGATCAGTTCGACCCGACTGCCGCTTGCCACGGCGGCCGCCAATGCCGATTGCAGCGAGGACAGCCCACCCGGCACGTCAGGAGCCGCCTCGCCAAAGCGGCGAATGGGAACATCGGCGCGCAGCAGCGCCGCCACCGAATCCTGGCGGGCGGTGGCCGAATGCATGGAGATCGAGTTGTCGAGCAGGATCAGCCGGTGATCACCCGAGGACCGCATGCCGATCCCCGGGTCGACCACCAGGCCGGCGAGGGCCAGCAGCGCCAGCCAGCGGGCCGCGAAGCCCCAGCGGGCCAGCGCGGTGTTGAGCCGGCCGCGCCACGGGAGCCAGGCGAGGAGCCCCGCCACCACAAATGCGCTCGCGGCGAGCGCCAGCCGGGCTCCGATGGTCGGCTCAGTCGGCCAATGTGATGTCCGCTGCCCGGGGCGCCGCGCCCAGCAACTCGAGCAGCAGGTCGCGCTGCGCCAGGAAGGCGGGCCGATCGGCTGGATCGAGCGGCTCGCCGGCGTCGAACTTCATCCCGCGCGGATCGCGCGGGACGCCATTGACCCGGAACTCGTAGTGCAGATGCGGGCCGGTGGAGTTGCCGGTACTGCCCACCCGACCGATCACATCGCCTTGGCTCACGCGCACGCCGGGACGCAGCCCGGCCGTGATCGAGCTGAGATGACCGTAGCGGGTAGTGATGCCATTGCGGTGGCGCAGTTCGACAAGGTTACCGTATCCCCCGGCCCGACCGGCGCGCACGACTGTGGCATTGGCTGCGGCGCGCACCGGGGTTCCGGTGGCGGCAGAGTAGTCAATGCCATCGTGGCTGCGCATCGTCTTGAAAATCGGATGAAAGCGTCGCCCCACGCCCGAGGTGATGTAGCGGAACTCGACCGGCGCCGCGAGAAATTCGCGCTTGAGCGCCTTGCCCTCGGCGTCATAGTATCCGGGCTTGCCGTTGGAGCCGACATAGCGGAAGGCTTCAAGTCGGTTTCCGCCGATGGTCAGATCGCTGGCCAGCACTCGACCGAAGCGCACATCGCCTTCGTCGTTGCGAAGGCGCTCGACCACGACAGCAAAGGGATCGCCGGGCTGCGGGTCGCGCGAAAAGTCGACTGACCATTCGTTGACACTCGCCAATTCATGCACCAGAGCCTGGCGTGCCCCGGCGTCGAGGGTCGCCTCGCTCACCACCCGATCGACGCTGGCATAGAGCGAGACATCGATCTCACCGGCCACCCGAATGGTATCGGTCACCCAGCGCACCGGCACCGATTCACCTTCCCAGCCGGTCGATGTTCTGATGAACAGCAGTCGCTCATCGCCGTTGGGCTGGAACTCGACCCGGGTGGGTTCATCGGTCAGCGCGTCGCGGTGAAACGCGAACGACAGCCCCGCGCGGAGCGATCGGGGATCGAGGCGAAGCGACCGCGCCAGTGCCGCGAAATCGAGCCCCACCACACCTTGTCGCGCCAACAGGGCCGAGACGGTCTCGCCGGTGTGCAGCGTATCGTTCACCACCCGGAACGGGTCGCTGACCACAATCGGCAAGGTGGTGGGGACGCTGGCGAACCGCTGCCACGGCCAGCGGTCCTGAATGGTGAAGATGGACGCGGCGCCGAGAACGCCCAGCGCCAACAAGAATCGGGGAGCGGATCGAGCCATCAGTCCATTTGCCGCCTGATGAAGGTCGGGATTTCCATGTCGCCCATATCAGCGCCTTCACCCGGTCGCGCGGGGCGCGCGGCCGGAGGCGTGGAGCGAATGAACGGTTGCTGGGCAGGAGATGCCTGAGGTGCGGCCGGCGTCGCGTGGGGCGTCGGGGCCGGGGCGCTGGGCGCCGCCGGGGTCCGGCGAAACGGCAGCACCTGGGGCGAGACCCCGCCCCGCTCCACCACCGGCTCGCCGGTGACAGCGCGATCGAATCCGGTCGCGATCACCGTGACCCGAATCTCGCCCTCGAGCTTGGGATCGTTGCCCGCGCCGAAGATGATCTGCGCTTCGTCGCCCACGGCATCGTGAATGATCTCGCTGATCTGGGTTGCCTCACCCAGCGTGAGATCGCCACCGCCGAGGATGTTGATCAGCACACCACTGGCACCATTGATTGACACATTGTCGAGCAAGGGCGAGGCGATCGCCTGTTGGGCGGCCTCAAGTGCCCGATTATCGCCGGTGGCAGCGCCGGTGCCCATCAGGGCGGCGCCGCCGTTCTGCATCACGGTGCGGACATCGGCAAAATCCACATTGATGATTCCGGCACTGGTGATCAGCGAGGCAATGCCCTGGGTGGCATTGAGCAGAACTTCGTCGGCCTTCTTGAGCGCATCCTGGAACGGGATGCCCTTCCCCACCACCGCCAGCAGCCGTTCATTCGGCACCACGATCATGGTGTCGACATTGCGGCGGAGTTCGGTGATGCCCATTTCCGCCTGCTTCATCCGCTTGCGGCCCTCGAACAGGAACGGCTTGGTAACGATCCCGACCGTGAGCGCGCCGATATCCTTGGCCATTTGCGCGATGATGGGCGCGGCCCCGGTCCCGGTACCACCGCCCATGCCGCAGGTCACGAAGACCAGATCGGCCCCCTGAAGGTGTTCCAGGACCTCGTCGCGATTCTCCTCGATCGCCTGGCGTCCGATTTCGGGGCGGGCGCCGGCACCCAGACCGCGGGTGAGCTTTTTGCCGATCTGGACCTTGATGTCGCTCCGCGACGTGCCCAAGGCTTGCGCATCGGTGTTGACTGAGATGAACTGGACGCCGGCCAGCATCTCTTCAATCATCCGATTGACTGCGTTGCCACCGCCGCCGCCCACGCCGACCACCTTCATCTGCGCGTTCTGCGTCGGCAACTCCTCGATTTCGAACACCATGCCGTCGCTCATTGCCGAGCCCCCCGAGTTGCTCAGAAAAAGTCCTGTAACCATCGCTTGACGGGACCCAATACCCGCTCCATCGCCGGGGAGGATCGCCCCCCGGCGCCGAAGCCTCCCCCGAATGCCACCTGCCGGGCTCCGTATAGAGTCAGACCCACCGGGACGGCGCACGCCGTGGAAGTTACACGGTCGACCATCCCTCTGAGGCCTGCCGCCGGAACCCCGAGCCGGACCGGGGCGGCGAACACGTCACGAACCAGTTCCACCATGCCCGCCGCCATGGCCCCGGCGCCGGTGAGAACCACCCCACCGGGCAGCGCCGCCATGGTGAATCCGGCCCGCGCCACCTCGTCGTAGGCCAGCTCGGTCACTTCCTGGAGCCGCATATGCATGATATGGGCGATCAGTTGCCGGGGGGCATGGCGCACCCCGTGACCGCCGCTGGCCGGCAGTTCCACCACCTCATTGGCGGCGACCAGCGGCTCATAGGCGGCGCCGAAGCGTACCTTGAGAGCTTCGGCGTCGGCCTGGGTGACCTGGAGGCCATGCACCAGATCGCTGGTCACGTGGCCGCCGGCAAACCGCAGCGCCACGGTGTGGCGGAGCTTGCCCCCTTGGAAGATCGACATGGTGGTGCTGCCGCCTCCGAATTCCAGCAGCACCACTCCCGCCGCCCGCTCGTCGGGGGTGAGAACCGCCAGCGACGCCGCCAGCGGTTCGAGCACGAACTCGCCGACCTGCCAGCCCGCCTTCTCGATCGCCCGGCGCAGATGCGCCAGGGCCGAGGAGCGGGCCGTGACCAGGTACACCTCGGCGGCCAGGTTATCACCCGCCATGCCGATCGGATCGGCAAAGCCGGGCTGGGCATCGACCCGGTAGTCGTGAGCAATGGCATGGAGCAGTTCCTGATCCTGGCCAAATGACACATCGCTGGCGATGTCGATCACGCGCGCCAGGTCGGCGGTCCGGACCTCGCTGCCCTGAATACTGGCAGCGCCGTGGGAGACCCGGTGTGCCACCAGCTCACCCGCCACTCCCACATCCACGGTTCCCACCTCGATGCCGGCCATTCGTTCGGCATCGTGGATCGCCTTGCGCACCGCCCGCACTGTCTCATCAAAGTCACGAATCACGCCGCGTCGAACGCCGTTCGACGGCTCGGTTGCCACCCCGAGCACGCGCAGTCCATAGGACTGCGCATCGCCGGTAACCTCTCCGATAATCGCCGTGACCCGGGTCGTTCCCAGGTCGACCGCAGCCACCAGCCGCTGCACGGCCACGTTCATGTCTGCTCCTTCAGCACAAAAAACCGGGTCGCCACCCGGGCATCGATCTCGCGCCATGCCACAGCGCTGTCGGCCAGCCATTCGCGCACTCGCGCAATGTTGCTGAGCAAGGGAAGGTCGGCAGTCGCCATGACCCGGACCCGGGTCTCGCCGCCCTCCAACCAGATGTCGCGGCCCCGGGCCACCACCCGGTCCAGCTCATCATAGCCTTGAGGATCGGCCATCTGCAGCCGTCCCAACAGCCCGGCAACCGCGGAATCGTGCGGCGCGAGCGGCAACGAATGGCCGACCCGGCCCGGTGGCCAGGGCAGCAGGGTGCCACTCAGGTCCATCACCATCAGCTCGCCCTTGACCCCGACCAGGGCGACAGGCGTGGCCTCGCGCAATCTGACGATCAGCGTGCCGGGCCAGCGGCGGCTGACCGAGGCCTCACGCACCCCCGGGGTGGCGCGGGCGCGGGCGGCAATCGGTTCGAGCGCCGTCAGGATATGGGCGTCGGCCGGAATGGCGAGCCGCGGGACGATGTCGTCAGGCTGGAGGTAGCGCAGGCCAACAAATTCGACAGCGTGAATCCTGAAGAACGCAACTCGACTGATCACCGCCGGCAGGGCGATCACCAGCAGGGCGCCGATGGCCACCACGCCGGCCACACCCGCCAGAATCCGCCGCTTCACGCCGACCCCGCCAGAAGGCGACGCAGCTCAGCACCCAGACGGGTGATGTCGCCGGCCCCGAGGGTGAGCACCAAATCACCGGGACGCACCAGGTCGGCCAAGGCCGCCGCCAGCGCCGACCGATCGGCTTGATACACCACGTCGCCCCCGGCCTCCCGCGCGACAGCCGCTACCATCTCGCCGCTGATGCCCGCGATCGGAGCCTCCCGGGCGGGATAGACGTCGGTCACCACTGCCAGATCCGCCGCGCGGAGCGCCTCCCCCATGGCGCGGTAATGCGCCGCGGTCCGCGAGTAGAGATGCGGCTGGAACACCGCGACCAGGCGCCGATCGGGGTAGGCCTGTCGCGCTGCCGCGAGCGTGGCCACCAGCTCGGTGGGATGATGGGCATAGTCGTCGACGAAGGCGATTCCTTCGATCTCGCCGCCGCGCTCGAACCGGCGCCCGACTCCGTCGAATGCGGCCAGCGCCGCCAACGCGCCGGCGAGATCACCGCCCAGGGCATCGACAGCCGCCAGCGCACCGAGCGCATTGCGGACATTGTGCGCGCCGGGAACGCGCAACCGCAGTTCGCTGGTCCGGCCATCGCCCCAGCCGATGGCGGCGACGGTTCCGGCCGGTGTGGTGCTCGCACTCAGGATCCTGATCCCCGCCCCGGCTTCGAAGCCGAAGCGCCGCACCCGCTCGCCCAGCGCCGCCGCGACCCGGTCGCTGCCCGGGTCGGCGGTACCCACCAGGACCGTCTCGGCGGGAGTGGCGAAGCTGACAAATGCTGCCTCCAACTCGGATACGCTGCCATAGCACTCCAAGTGGTCGGCCTCGACATTGTTGATCACCGCCACTGTCGGCGTGAGCGCCAGGAACGCCTGATCGTACTCATCGGCTTCGACCACCCAGAGATCGTCCCCCGCCAGTCGGGCGTTGCCGCCCCAGTCGGCGACCCGTCCGCCGGCCAGCGCCGAGGGCGACAAGCCGGCGCCGTCGCAGGCGAGGGTCGTCATCACCGTGGTCGTGGTCTTACCATGGGTTCCCGCGATCGCCACCAGCGAGGCGCCGCGCACCAGCTCGGCCACTGCCTGCTTGCGCGGTACCACCGGAATGCCGGCCGCCCGAGCAGCCACCAGATCGGGGTGATCGGCGGGAGCCGCCGCGGTATACACCACGGCGCGGCAGCCACTCACGCCGGCGGGATGCCGCCCCTGGTGCACATCGGCACCGAGCCGCCGCAGATCGTCGAAGGCCTCGGTCTGGTTATCGCCGCCGATCACCGGCACGCCGCGCCAGAGCGCCGCAGCAGCCAGCGCGCTCATCCCAGCCCCACCGATCCCAACGATGTACAGCGGACGCGGATCGCGGCGATCAAAGAGAGCGGTCATGGAAGTCCGGACGGCCAAAAGACGACGGGCATCATGCGAGTGGCCCCAAGATAATCAGGGCCGGTCTCGACTTTGCTCGCGATTGAGCCCCGCGTCGTCGACCAACGCCAGGGCGCGGCGCGCCAGTTCCGCAGCAGCGTCGGGTCGTCCCCGGCGACGCGCGGCCCGCCGCATGGCGGCCCGGGCGACCGAATCGTCGAGCAGCCGCCCCACCACCGCGTTCAGCCGCGCGACATCGAGCTCGGCCTGAGGCACCATCACGGCGGCCCCACTCGCTTCGGCAGCTCGGGCATTGTGGGTCTGATGATCGGCCGCCGCGCTGGGCAGCGGCACGAGAATCCCGGGAATGGCCCACCCCGCCAATTCGGCAAGTGTCATCATCCCCGCGCGGGTGATGGCCAGATCGGCCAAGGCCCAGGCATCGGCCATCGGTTCGATGAAGTCGAGCACCTGGACATGGGGCGGCCGATGCAAGCCGACGAACTCGGCATGACTGCGGACGCCGGTCGCCCAGATGATCTGGCTGTCGCGCGCGCCGCCGGCCGCGATCCACTGAGCCACCACCCGATTCAGCGCCACCGAGCCCTGGCTGCCGCCAGTCACGACCACCACCGGCCGCCCCGGTTCGAATCCGAAACGGGCGCGCGCATTCGAGCGTCGCTCGAGATCGGGCGGTTGAATCGGCGCTCCGGTGACGACGGCCCGCTCCCGAGCGGCCGGCGTCAGCCCGCTCAACCCCTCTTCGGTCGCCAGCCAGATGGCATCGACCCGCGGCGCCACCAGTCGGGTCGCCAGGCCGGGCCGGACATCGAGTTCAAGGATTGCTGTCGCGATCCCCCGGCGCGCCGCACGCCAGACCAGCGGCGCACTGGCATAGCCCCCGGTGCCGATCACCAGATCGGGGGTCTCCGCTTCCAACCACGCGTCGATCTCCCGGCGAAGCCGCAGCGCCAGGCCCGGCCAGCCCAGATTGCGCCACCAGGCGCGCCGATACAGTGGTTGGAACGGGAACAACCGATGGGCGACCCCGCGTTCCGGCAGCACGCGCGCCTCAATGCCCCGCTCGGCGCCGCCGTAGATGATCCGCAGTGACGGGTCGGCCGCGCCGAGCGCTCGACCGATGGCCAAGGCGGGAAACAGGTGGCCCCCGGTGCCGCCACCGGCCAGGACCACAGTGCTCATCGCAGCCGACCGCGACGGTGCCCGATCGAGATCAGCACACCCGTGGCAATCAACGACACCACCAGCGAAATCCGCCCGGCGGAAATAAACGGCAGCGTCAGTCCGGTGGCCGGCATCAGACTCATGACCACCGCGGCATGCATCAGCGCCGACACCGCAATCATGGTGGTGAGGCCGCTGGCCAGCAGCCGCCCGAACGGGTCGGTCGTGGTCAGTGCAATCCGGAATCCCATGGCGCAGAACACCACGAAGCAAAAGACCAGCAGCACCACGCCGATGAATCCCCACTCCTCCCCAAATACCGACAGGATGAAATCCGAGTAGCCGTACGCCATGTGTCCCAGCTTCTGCGTCCCCTTGCCAAACCCCACCCCCCAGAACCCACCGCTGCCGAGCCCGATCATCGAGTTACAGACCTGATCACCGGCGACGCACTCCAGTGGCGGCGTGAGAAATGTGGTGTAGCGTGCCATCCGCTCGGGGGACAGCAGCATCATCGCCGCGACGCCGACCACCCCCAGCAGTGCGCTCAGCATCAGATGTCCCAGGCGCGCCCCGGCGACGAAGACAACTGTCAGTCCGGTGAGTCCCAGCAGAATGCACATCGACAAATTGGGCTGGAGACCAATCAGCAGCACCACCGCCGCGATCGGTATCACCATCGGGATAAATCCGTCACGAAAGCGCCGGACGCCGGTGCCCAGGTCGGCCGCGATCGTCGCCACCATCACGGTCAGGGTGAACCGCGCGAGTTCGGCAAACTGAATCTGGACGCCCGCCACGCGGATCCACCGATGGGCACCGTTGAGGTAGGGCACCGTCCGCCCCACCAGACCCGGGGCCGGACTGTGGGGCCAGAGGGCCGCCACGGCCCCGATCACTCCCAGGGCCGCCAGGGTGCCGTAGAACATCGGTCGCGCCAGGCGACGATAGAGGCGATAGTCGATTCGTGCCGCCACCAGAAAGCCGAGTCCACCGACCAGGGCACCGGAAATCTGCTGCTGGGCTTCGAGTGACCACGCGTCGGAGTAGGTGCCGGCGGCGTAACAGACCATGACCCCGAGCGCCACCAACGTCAGTGTCACCACGGCGAGGAGGCGGGTTTCCCAACGCGGTTCACCCGGATGGCGAATCGCGGTGCCGGTGGCGGCCATCAGCGTGCTCCGGTGGGGCGCGGTCGCGGCATCACAACGCCGCCACCGCGTCGCGAAGCAGGCGCCGCGATGGCGATAGTTGCTGAACATGTCGTAACTCGAACATGCCGGCGACAGCAGCACGGCGTCACCGGGGCGCGCCGCCGCTGCCGCCCGGGCGATCACATCGGCGAAGTCACCGCCGCGTTCGACCGGAACAATCCCGGCCAGGTCATGACTGATCTGCTCGGCCGCCTCACCGAAGGCGATCACCACGCGCGCCCCGGCCAGGTGATCGGCCAACGCGGTGTAGGGCTCTCCCTTGTGGCGTCCCCCCAGCAGCAGCACATAGGGGCGATCCATCGCGGCCAATGCGACCCGCGTGGAGCCGATATTTGTGGCCTTGGAGTCGTTGATCCACACCACCCCGGCGACCTCACCGACCGGCTCGAGGCGATCGGGGAGACCCCGCAGTTCCGCAATCGCCTGGCCGAGCCTGGCCACCGACACGCCACTGAGATGAACCGCCAGCAGTGCGGCCAGCAGGTTTGCCACATTGTGATCACCCGGCAACGCAAAGCTGGCCCGCGGCGCGACAGCCGCGTCACCGATGCGCAGCATGTTCTCCTGCCGGTCGTACCAGGCGTCGGCGCGGTGCGCGACACTGAATCCGGCGTGACGTCCGCGGACCCCGGCGACCATCGCGCGCGAGTCGGCGTCGTCGAGATTATGGATCCAGATCGACTCCGCCGTCGCGTCCTGAAAGAAGCGCCGCTTATCGGCGTAATAGGCATCGAGATCGGGGTACCGATCGAGGTGGTCGGGCGACAGGTTGGTCAGCACGCCCACCCGCGGGCGGATCTGCTCCATGTCGTGCAGTTGAAATGAGGACAGCTCCAGCGCCAGCCACTCCGGCCGCTCACTCTCGAGCGCCACCTGACAGACCGGTGTCCCGATGTTTCCCACGGCGACCGAGCGGCGCCCCACCTGCCGCTGCAACTGGTCAATCAGTGTCGTCGTTGTCGATTTGCCGTTGGTCCCGGTGACACCGATCCAGTCGATCGGCGCCAGCGCCGCGAGCCCGAGGGCCGCTTCGGCGACCACCGGCACGCCCGCGTCGCGCGCTGCCATCAGTACCGGCGCCGAGGGGGGAATGCCCGGTGAGACCACCACCGCCGCCGCCCGGCGAATCCGCGCCAGGTCGTGCCCGCCACCCTCGACAGTCACCCCGGGAAGCTGCAAGGCCGTCACCGTCACGGCATCGACCGGAGCCGCATCGGAGGCGTAGACCGCCACTCCCTGCTGCGCCAGCAAGCGGACCGCCGCCTGGCCGGAGCTGCTCAGTCCGGCGACTGCCACCTCGCGTCCCCGCCACGCCTCGTCGACGATCATCGCAATTTCAGCGTGGCGAGGGCAATCAGGGCGCAGAAAATCCCCAGAATCCAGAATCGCACCACCACCGTCGTTTCGGCCCAACCCAATTTCTCGAAGTGGTGATGCACCGGAGCCATCCGGAAGACCCGATGGTGGTCGGCGTACTCCCGCCCGCGAGTTCGCCGATGCCACTTGTAAGTGCCGGTCTGAATCATGACCGACAGCGCCTCGGCCACGAACACACCGCCGATGATGACCAGCAGGAATTCCGCCTTGAGCAGGATGGCCATGGTGCCGAAGGCGCCACCCAGCGCCAGCGATCCGGTATCGCCCATGAACACCCGGGCCGGCGGTGCATTGAACCAGAGAAAGCCGAGACAGGCACCCATCAGCGCCGAGCAGACGATGGCCAGCTCGCCGGCACCGGGCAGCATCACAAGATTGAGATAACCGGTGGTATCGACGCGGCCCAGGATGTAGGCGAAGAATGCGAAGGCACCCGCGGCGATAGCCGACAACCCGGTCGCCAGACCATCGAGTCCATCGGTGAGATTGACGGCGTTGGAAAAGCCGGTCACCACACCGGTCACGAAGATCACGTAGACGGCCGGCAGAAAGACGATCAGGGTGTACTTGAGAAACGGTACAGTCGTCGCGGCCGCCGGCATGATCGTCTCCGGCACGATCGGCCAGCGCAGCAGCATCACGCCCAGCGTCACCCCGAAGGACACCTGGCCGGCCAGCTTCCACTTGGCCACCAGGCCGCGCGACTGCCCCTGCACCACTTTGAGGTAGTCATCGAGGAACCCGATCGCCCCGGTCCAGAGCATCGCGACCAACGTGACAAGGACAAAGGCATTGTCGAGTCGAGCCCAGAGCAGCGCCGGGATCACCGTGGCCGCGATGATGATCAGCCCGCCCATGGTCGGTGTACCGCGCTTGGCCTGATGCGAGGCGGGACCATTGGCCCGGATCACCTGACCGACCTTGTGCTGCTGCAAGCGGCGGATCACGCTCGGGCCCACCACGAACGCAATCAACAACGCCGTCACCATCGCTCCCGCCGCACGGAAGGAGATGTAGGTGAACAGATTGAAGAGGATCAGCGATTTGCCCAGCGGCGCGAGCAGGTGGTAGAGCATCGGTCCTCAGTCGGTGGAAAGGCGCGCCAGGATGCTGGGCAAAATGCGCTCAAGCGCCGCGCCGCGCGACCCCTTGAGCACCAGCAGTTCATCGCCGTCGAGTCGGGGGGCCAACAGCGCCCCGGCCGCCTCGGCATCATCGGCCCGCAGCACGTCGCCGCGGTAATCGGTCCCGACCGCATCGAAGGCGGCGCCGAACTCGCCCACCACCACCAGCAGATCGGGCGTCAGGTCCAGCAGTTGCCGCACGACCGCCCGGTGGAGGGCCGTCGAGGCGGTGCCCAGTTCCTTCATCGTTCCGGCCACGAAAACCAGCCGGCGGTCGCCCCGCAGCGTGGCCGCCAGGGCGATCGCCGCCGCAAACGATTCCGGGTTGGCATTGTACCCATCATTCAGAACGGTGAGGGCCCCGTGTTGCAGCAGTTCACCGCGACCGCCCGGCAGCGTCAGCGATTCGAGCGCCTGCGCGGCAGCGGTCGGATCCAGTCCCAGCTCGCGGACCACCGCCCAGGCGAACATCGCATTGCCGGCCTGATGCCGCCCCCGCGCCGCCAGCACGAAGGTCTGGCCGTCGATGCTGATGCGCGGCCGGCCGTCGGCCTGCATCTCGACCCGGTCGGGGACCAGGTCGGCGCCACTGAGACCGGCCGTGGTCACATCGCGCGCCCCGCGCTGACGCGCCCCGACGGCCAGCTCCGGAGGGACGGTGCCGACGATCACCCGCGCAATGTCGGTGGTCAGTGACAATTTTTCCCGCACAACGCCGGCCACCGAGCCGAACCCTTCGAGATGCCCCGAACCGGCGTTGGTGACCAGCGCAATATCCGGAGCAATGATCTCCCGGTAGCGGGCGATTTCGCCGGGCCGATTGGCACCGGCCTCGATGACCAGCGCGGTGGTCGACACCGGCGCTTCCAGAATGGTGAGCGGCACGCCCACCAGATTGTTGTTGTTCGCCCGAGTGCGCCAGCAATCCCAGCGGGTGGCCATGACCGCCGCCACCATTTCCTTGGTCGAAGTCTTGCCGTTCTGGCCGGTGATGGCGATGACCGGTCCGGTCAGTTCGCGGCGGCGGTGCCGCGCCAGTTCTCCCCAGGTGTGAAGCGGGTCGGCGACCTGATACAGCGGCAGACCGGCCACCGCAGGAGTCCCCCGCCGCACCACTGCCGCTGCCGCTCCGGCATCGCGCGCCTGCACCAGATAGGCATGACCGTCGAAGCGCTCTCCGGTGAGCGCCACAAACAGCGCGCCCGGCGTGAGGGCACGAGTATCGGTTTCCACTGCCGTGAAGTCGCGGTCGATCGCCCCGGCATCGGGCAGGGCGGCCGTCAACATCGCGCGGGAGCACCGTGGCCAGGCTGTCATCCGAGCAAGGCCCTCACGATGGCCTTTTCGTCGAAGGGGTGCTTGATGTCGCCGATGTGCTGATAGGTCTCGTGGCCCTTCCCCGCCAGGATCACTGTATCGTCGGGACCGGCAATATCTAGTGCGGTGGCAATGGCCTCGGTCCGGTCGAGTACCCGCCGATAGCTGCGGGCCGGCATCTGTTCCACGATGTCGTCGATGATCCGATCGGGATCTTCGTGGCGCGGATTGTCGGTGGTGAGGATGGTCAGATCGGCGCCCCGCGCGGCCAGGGCCCCCATCACCGGTCGCTTGCCCCGATCGCGGTTGCCGCCGCAGCCAAAGACCAGCAGAATCCGCCCCGGCGTGATGGTTCGCAGCGTGGCCAACAGCCGCTCCATGGCATCGGGTGTGTGAGCGTAGTCGCGGAACACCCGACAGGGTGTGGTGGCGAGTAACTCCATCCGGCCGGGCACCTGGGGTGAGTCGGCCAGCCGCTCGACCACCTCGGCCAGCGACTGCCCCAGTCCCAGGACCAGCGCCGCCGCCGCGAGCGCGTTCGACACATTCCACTCACCCGGTTGGGGAATTGTCACGTTCGCCGTGCCGAAGCGCCCCTCAATCCGAAACACGCTCTCGGCCGGGGCGGTTTCGAGCCCAGCCAGCCGCACCGCCGCATCGCCGTGACGCCCCCACGTCACGCTGCGGGGATCGCGGCCGAGCGACTGCCAGGCCGGATCGTCGGCGTTGACCGACAGCACACCGGTGGGGCCCACCAGAGTCGCCAGGCGGAGCTTGGCCGCCAGGTAGTGCTCCATGGTGGGATGGTAGTCGAGATGCTCACGGGTCACGTTGGTGAAGACCGCGCCGGTCAGGCTCAACCGATCCAACCGATGCTGATCGAGCGCATGTGACGACGCCTCCATGACAATGGTCCGGACGCCGCGATCGACCATGGCGCGGAAGGTGCGCTGTAAATCGACAGGGCCCGGCGTGGTGAGCGTCCCGGCCATCGAGGGCACCGCCTCGCCGACCCCATCCCACGCGCCCAACGTCCCGATGCTGCCCACCGTCGCATCGTGCTGCAACAGATGGCGCACCATCGCGGTCGTCGTGGTCTTGCCATTGGTTCCGGTCACGCCGAACAGGCGGAGCGACCGGGCCGGATCATGGTACCACGCCGTGGCGATGATTTCGGCAGCGGCCCGCGCATCGGTGACGATGACCAGCGGAATCGTGGTGCTGACCCGCCGCTCCGCCACAATCGCGCCGGCGCCGCGAAGGACGGCCTGGCCGACAAAATCATGACCGTCGGCCACGACGCCGGCATAGGCGAAAAACACCGCCCCCGGTGTGACGTCGCGCGAATCAACAGCCAGGCCTCCCACCACCGGATCCACCTCGGGCGCGCTGACCACCAGACCGTGCGGGCGCAGCAGATCCATCATCGTTTGAAGATTCATCGCGTTCCGCCGGCGTGGACGGTGATCGTTGTGCCGGCCGCGACACTGTCGCCCGCCGCCGGCGTGAGATGGTCAATCGGCCCGAAGCCGTCGAGGCGCACCCGCAGGCCGCGCCGATGCAGGGCAAAGACACCCTCGCGCGTCGACCAGCCGCGCACGTCGGGGACGTGTATCATCGCACGAGTTGTCACAGTCGCACTATCGCGCGGCAGTCGAACCCGTTCAACCCGCGTCTCGACGGAACGCGACACGGGTGCGCGTCGCGGAACGCCCGCCGTCGCCACCGCGCGCTTGCCGATGTCGAAGGGCGAATCATCGAGGGCGAGCGCCTGCTGCACCAGCGTGCGGACCAGCGGCGCGGCCACCGTGCCGCCGTAGATCTCGCCCGCCGTGGGACGATCGATCATCACGTACACCACGAACCGCGGCTGAT
Source organism: uncultured Gemmatimonadales bacterium (assembly GCA_965651715.1). Taxonomy (GTDB): domain Bacteria; phylum Gemmatimonadota; class Gemmatimonadetes; order Gemmatimonadales; family GWC2-71-9; genus Palsa-1233. Next base: position 2,690 of record CBFGTB010000010.1, on the reverse strand, counting down.
GCCCCGGGAAAATCGCAGCGAAACTGGCGCGGTAACTTGAGGTGTAAATCCCGAACTCATTGGGAATCTTGGCGGTGCCGGTCTTGCCGATCACATCGATGAGGTCGAGCTGCGCGGCCATCCCGGTGCCGCCGCTGTCGGTCGCCATCTGCAGGTATTCCATCAGGCGGCGATCGATTTCCGGGTCGAGCACCTGGCGCAGGGTGTCGGGGCGGTGCCGCCAGAGGACCTGACCGTTCCGACCATCGCGCACCGCCCGGATGAAGGTGGGTGCGACATAATATCCGCCGTTGGCAATCGCCGCATAGGCCGCCGCAATCTGCAGCGACGAGGCCATCAGCTCATACCCCTGCCCCCACGACGCCTGGGTCAGCACCAGATTGGGGTTGTCGGCCGGTCGCCGCAGCAGGCCATCGGCCTCGCCCGGGAATCCGGTGGCCAGTGGGGTACCGAAGCCGAAGTCGCGTAGCATGCGGTACTGGTCATCGGCGGCGATGTGCTGTGAGAACTTGCTGATCCCGATATTGCTCGAGACCGCGATGGTGCGGCCCAGGGTGATCAGCCCGGGCTCGTGATGGACATCGCGGATGGTGCGGGTCCGTCCGCCGCCGATCGGCATCTGCCAGAGGCCGTTCTCGCCCGGTTGCGGGGTGGTATCAGCATGATTCATCAGCAGCGCGGCCGCCGTGAAGATCTTGGCGGTTGATCCCGGCTCCATCGGCTCGACCACGGCACTCGAGGTCGCGGCCGAGCCGCCCCGTCCGGGCGGCGTCCGGCGCGACGCAATCGCCAGCACCTCCCCGGTGGCCACGTCGAGGACCACCACATCGCCTCCCATGGCGTCCTGCTCCACCGTGGCGGCGCGGAGCACGTCCTCGGCGATGGCCTGAAGCTCGTGATCGATGGTCAGCACCACATCATCACCCGGATGGGGCTCGACGAATATCCCGCCCGGAATCGGCACCGGACGACCGCGGCCATCCCGCAGATAGCGCTCCTTGCCCGCCGTGCCGGACAACAGCGAATCGAAGCTGGCCTCGAAGCCTTCGGTGCCGTGCCCCACAGCGCGATCGGTCCGTCCCAGGAAGCGGTTGGCGGCACTGCCCATGGGGTAGTCCCGGCGCGGCACCGGTTCGAGATGCACGCCCGCCAGGCGTCGCACCCGCGAGACGGCGGCTGCCGAAAACGGACCATCGAAGTAGGGCACCCGGCTCTGCATCGCCCGAGCCACCTGCGCGGCCGGCAGGTCCAGATCCTCGCGCAGGCGGCGCGCCACCTCGGCCGGATCGGTCATCTGATCGCGGGCCAGGGTGATGTGGTAGGCCTCGAATGTCACAGCCAGCGGCACCCCATCGCGGTCCAGCAGCGAGCCCCGCCGGGCCGGCACATCCCGGATCCGGACATCGCGCTGGTCGGCCCGCGCCCGCCACTGGGGATGCTGCCGCACCTGCAATTGAAAGGCGCGCGCCACCACCACCACTGCTGCAAGCGCCAACAGGGTACGCAGAAAGGCGATCCGCGTTGCCGGCTTGGCCATCAGGGCACCGGCACCCGCAGAGTGGTGATCTCGCTGTCGCTGGGCAGGCGCAGGCCGAGCGCCTCGCCGTAGCGCGCCACCTCACTCGGCGAGAGCAACCGCGCGACCTCGGCCGACAACTCCGCGTGAATATCCAGCAGCACCTGGAGCGAGTCGGCGTGAATCCGGCGCTGCTCGGCGGCATCGAACCCTCGCCGGTCGCGCCTCGAAATCGCCCCGCCGACCAGCAGCGCGACCGCCACCCAGGCCAGCACCAGCCAGCGGCCGCTACGGATGGGGGATGGCACGACGGAAGCAGCGCAAGCGGGCGCTCCGGGCGCGGGGATTGGTGGCACGTTCCGCCTCCGATGCCACGATCGGCTTGCGAGGCACCACCTCCCCGAGAGGCAGGCGTCCGCAGACACATCGGGGGAGCGACGGCGGGCAGATGCAGCCGATGCTCCAGGCGCGAAAGGCGTGTTTGGTGAGGCGATCCTCACCCGAATGATAGCTGATCACCGCCAGCGAGCCACCGCCCACCAAGGCGTCCCGCATCGCGGGCAGAGCGCGCTCCAGACCCTCAAGCTCCTGGTTCACCGCAATGCGAACCGCCTGGAAAATCCTGGCGAAATCCCCCGGCCCCGAACGGGCACCCAGCACCGCCCGGATCGCCCCGACCAGATCGTCGCTGATCCGCATCGGACGCCGCTCCCGGCGCCGAATGATCTCGCTGGCCAGCCGGGCCGATTGGCGTTCATCGGCGTAGCGGCGCAGGCTGTCGCTCAGTTCCGCCTGACCGACTGTGGCCAGCCAGTCGGCGGCCGTGGGCGCATCGGGCCCCATCCGCATGTCCAGCGGCGCTCCCGGGCGGAAGGTGAAGCCGCGCTCCTCGGCATCGAGCTGACGCGACGACACCCCCAGGTCCAGCAGGATGAAGTCGGGCTGAAAGGCGGCGATGGCGCTCAGCGCATCAGCCGAGCCGTAGACGGCCTGGATCAGTTGGACCGGAGCGCCGCTGAGCCGGGCCGCCGCGATCGCCAGCGCCTCGGGGTCGCGATCGATCCCCAGCAGCAGTTCGGCCCCGTCGGCCAGCAGCGCAGCGGCGTGGCCGCCGTGCCCGAGGGTGCCGTCAACCACCCGGCGCGCGCCGCGGGCAAGTTGGCGCACCTCATCC
>CBFGTB010000009.1:0-32217 GCA_965651715.1 uncultured Gemmatimonadales bacterium | reverse complement strand
TTCACCCAGTTGGAGTTCAATTTCGCGATACGCCGCTTCGGCCTGCTGCAGATGACGCAGCGCGCGCTGCCCCGACGTCACAGCGTCGCCGGGACGCTCCGCCCGGAACTGCTCGCTGCTCACGGTTTGCTCCGCCACAGCCGAATCGAGCGCCATGCCGATGGCCACGAACGTGCTGTCGACAGCCGCAGCATCGCGTTGCCGCATCTGGTTCACCAGGTCGGCAACATTCTGCCGCTGTTCCTCCTGCTGGCCCGCCAGGGTGGCGAGATCCTCCTTGAACTGCGCCGCCGGTGTGGTCGCGCTGTCGCGCACCAGGTTATACGCCGCCACCACCAACTGGCGCTGCGCCCGCGAGAGATCCTGCTCGCCGCCGGCGCCACCCGCTCCACCTCCCGGTAAACCACCGCCGCCCTCGTCAGCCTGGCGATAGGTCAGTCCGAAGGGACGAATTTCGACGAAATAGATGTCGCTGTCGGCATGATTTCCCGCGCCGTCGGTCGCCCGGGCGTGATAGGCAATCAAGTCCCCGGGCTTGAGCGCCAGTTCCTCCAGCAGCAGGGTGTACACCACACGCGGCGTCAGTGTTGCCGCAGCGGTCCACCGGGCCACCGACACCACCTGCTCCGCACCGCCATTGACACTGTACCGCAGTTCGGCCGACCGCACGCCGTAATCGTCGTCGATGGCGAGGGCAAGCGGCACCTCTTCCACGGCTGTCGCCTTGGTATCCCGTCCCGGTTCGGTGATTCGGACCACCGGCGCACGGTCGTCGAGCACGGTGACCGACCAGCGCACCTGCCCCGGCACCACAGTCCCGTCCGGAGCCACCAGATCGATGGCGTACAGGCCGCTGCTGTCGAGAACGAAACGGGCCACAGCCTCGCGCTCCGCGAGCGGGGTGAGCGCCACGCTGTCGCCGTTGTCGAACCGAAGCGTTCCGGCCTGAATGGGACGAGTCAGCGTGGTGTGCACAGTGACCCGGGTCCCGCGCACTGCCGCCACGTCGCCCCGATCGGTAAACTCCTCAGCCGCGAGGCCGGTGTAGGACGGATAATCGAGCACCACCCGCAGGCTCTCCACCGCCGGCAGATCGGTGACCTGAATCCGGTAGAGCGGCGAGCCGACATCGCCCGCCTCGACGCGGTACTCGAACGATTTGTCGAGATCAAACAACCGGAGCGAAAATGCTCCCGCCGAATCGGCGATCATCGGTTCGCGCTGCCACTGCTCTTCTCCCACTTCGCGGCGCAGTAGCTCGGCCTGAACCGGCACAAAGCCCTGGGCCTGAACCGCGATATCGAGAGCGGCGCCACGCGGCAGGGTGAGGTTCCCCGGAGCGAGCTGAAGTTGGTGGGGCGGAATGATGCTCGCGACCGGCAGCCAGGGCGAAGCCATCGCGCGACCAGCCTGGCGCCAGGTGGGCGGGCTCAACAGCAGCCCCGCGGCGATCACCACCAGCAACACCAGCCCCTGAGCCATCGCGCGCCGCTCGCGGACCCGCTCGTGGGTGAGATCGCCCTCACTCTGCTGCAACAGCGCCACCGCGCGGTCGACCACGCGACGGGTCAGCAGCGGCGATGCGGGCTCGGCGTCGGTCGCCTGAAGCGCGGTAATCACCAGCGCCCCGAACTGGGGCTGGGCTTCTTCGAGGTAGCGCCCCAGTTGGATCGGCGCGATCGGCCGGAACAGGGCGCGGGTCACATACCACGCCGCCACGAGCAGCCACAGCAGCCACGCCGTCAGTCGCATCCCGGTCATCACTGTGGTACTCGGTCGCCACCAGACGATCGCGCAGCTCAGCACCACCAGCAGCACGAGACCGAGAGCGACGAGGCGCACCAGAGCCTCGAGCAGCACCCGCCGCCGCCACGCGCGACGCACCGGTGCCATCGCCCGGTTGAGCGAATCGGCAGCCACCATGCCATGCGACAGTTCCCCTGCGACACTCATGGCGATCCTCCGGAACTCCGGGGCGAGGCATCCCCGGCGGCAATGCCTCGCCAACCGATCGACGCCACAGCCGTTTCGACAACGACAAGCCCGAGCACCGCCAGCAGCAGCCAGCGCCACGGCGATTGGCGCTCTTCCCGGGCGACCGCTAGGTCGGCCGGCGCCATCGCCGCCTCGGGTTGCACGGCATCGGTCACACCGAGTAACAGGTCACCGGAGGCCAGCGGCGTCAAGTCGGCCTCGCTCGCCGGTGCATTGACGGCCACCACCAGGGGGACGCTCGCCGTCTGCGCGCGACTGAATACCTCGTGAAAGCCGCTCTGGCGCAGCACCACCTGACGACTCCCGGCGGCCGGACGGAGCACGTTGCCTCCCGGCTCCCGCAGGGTGACGACGCTGAGGTCCGCAGGAACCGGCCACGGCTCACCGGCGGTCCAGGCGAGGCGAGTCCGATCCACCCCGGCCAGCCACCCCACAGCGCCCCGTAAAAAGGGGAGGTAGTCCACCTGGAGCGGAAAGTCGCCGGCATTGCTGCCCAGCGGAATGGTGCTCAGCAGTGCCCGTCCCTGCCCGACCGCGGCCGCGAGGAGCGCGGGCGTGCCATCGTCGTAACGGGCCAGCACCGTGGCTTGATCGGCCGGCTCGACTGCCGCGTAGCGGCGCACCCGCACCCCGGTGAGCGCGGCCGACCCGACATCGGCCAGGCCGCTGAGCGCGGGATGGGTTACCAGCACCCCACCGACCCCCGCGCCATCGACCCGCTGTCGCGTGCCCCGACCTCGGAGCGCCAGCGTGGCCGGGAGCGCGCCCCGGCGCGCCAGCCGATCGCCCGCTACCACCATCAACCCGCCTCCCTGACTCAGCCATTGGGCGACGTCGTCGCGGTCGGGCAGTGGTACATCCAGCAGGATGACGACCTGGCTGGCGGCCATCGCCGCCGGATCGGCCGCACTGGTTCGGACCACCTCAAAGCCCGGATCGGAGCCGATCGCGAGCGCCTGCTCGACGTATCGAAATTCATCAGCCCGAACATCGCGCGGTACCACCAGCAGCACTCGGCTCCGCTGTTCGGCTGGCAGAACCGCACGGTAGTGATCGTCGCTCGGCAACACGTCACCGTCGAGCGCCACATCGACTCGCACGGCCGCCCGCGCGAAGTCCACTGTGTCGAACGCAACGGTGACCATCCCCTCGGGGGGCAGTGTCACAGTGCGCTGGCCCCGGTCGCGACCGTCGAGTTGCAACACCACATGACGCGACACCGAATCGACGCCGCCATGTCGGACAATTCGGGCGACGACCACGCCGCGGCGTCCGTCGCGCGTCCCCACCGGCTCGACCTCGACCGCCACCACGGCGCTGTTGTCACGCCGAACCGGAGTGACAGCGACTTGCTCCACCACCACCCCGCGCGGCAGCGCGCTGGAACCTGAATTGCTCAGGGCGCTGCGCTGCATGTCGCTCACCAACACGACGGCGCCCGGCACCCGCTCACCGGCCAGCAGCCCGGCGGCGGCTCGGAAGGCCGGCCCCAGCCGGGTGCCGCCACCGGGCGGAGGAGCCGTCGCCACCGCGGCCCGCAACAGCGCCGGATCCGCCGTCGGGCCGGCGAGGATGTCGGCCTCGGTGTCGAAGGCGATCACGGCACCGCGCCGCCCCGGTGGCAGCGCTGCGATGACCGAATCGGCAGCCGTCCGCCACCGTTCGATACTGCCTTCCGCCGCCATGCTGGCGCTGCGATCCAACAGCAGCACAGTGAGACCCTCGCCGCCCGTCCCGACGACCTCACCGCTGCGCAGGAAGGGACGGGCAAAGGCCAGCACCAATGCGGCGATGATCGCCGCCCGCAACAGCAACAACGGCCAGTCGGTCAGCCGGCGGCGGCGATCACTGGGCGTGGGCAGCGCGGTGAGAAACATCAGCGACGGGAACGGCACGGGTCGACGTCGATCGCGGCGCCGGAGATGCAGCAGCAGCGGCACGCCCAGGGCAAGCGCTCCCACCAGAAAGGCGGGCACCAGCAGCCCGATCGGCATCAGCGCCGGACCTCCGGACGGCGGCGGTGCTCCAGCCAGGCCGTCAGCGCCCGGTCGAGCGGTTCGTCGTCGCTCACCGTCACGACATCGACGCCCACCGCCGTGACGGCCGCCGCGACTGCCGCCTGATGCGCGGCAAATCGCGCCCGATATTCCGGGCCGATCTCCGCCGGATTGACGGCCAGACGGGTGGCGCGTTCGAGGTCGGCAAAGGTGGTGGCGGCATCGTAGGGGAAATCCCGTTCGATCGGATCAATGACATGGCAGAGCATCACGTCGTGCCCGCGGGCGCCGAGCGTACCGAGCGCGCGTGCAATCCGGGACGGATCGTCGTAACAGTCGGACAGCACCACACAGATCCCCTGCCGGGTGGCAGGGAACGCGGCCCGATCGAGCGCCTCCGCCAGCGGCACGGTGCCGGTCGGGCGCTCACGCGCCATGGCCTCCAGCACCAGCGGCAGATGGCGATTCCCCGGTGGGATCGGCGACGCGCCCTCTCCCCCCACCGGCAGATATCCGATGCGATCCCCCTGGCGCTGTGCCAGCCATGCCAGCGCGGCCGCCAAACAGCGGGCCCAGCCGAACTTGGTCAGCGCACCCGCACCGAAATCCATTGACCGGGAAACATCCAGCACCACCATCACGTCGCTGTTGGTTTCCGCCTCGTAGGTCTTGACGTAGTAGCGATCGGTCCGGGCGTGAAGCCGCCAGTCGATCCGCCGCACATCGTCGCCCGGCTGATACTCCCGATGCTGAGCGAATTCGAGCGACAGCCCGGCGCGACGCGACCGATGGTTGCCATGGACAAAGCCGTCAACCACGGTGCGGGCGATCAACTGCAAGTCGCCGATCCCGGCCAGCACGGTCGGATCGAGCAGCGTCGCCGGCGCCACGCCCGCCATGACTCAGAGACCCGATCGCACCGCCGACACCCGCGTCAGCAGTTGCTCAATCAGATGATCGGTGGTGACCCGTTCCGCCTGGGCCTGGAAGGTGCGCAGCAGCCGATGGCGCAGGACCGGGCGCGCCAGCGCGCGGATATCGTCGAAGTCGACGTGGCTGCGGCCCTGCAACAGCGCCCGGGCCTTACCGCCGAGCACCAGCGCCTGTGCGGCACGCACCGATGCGCCGTAGGCCAGATAGCCATTGATCGCGGCATCGCCGGTGCCCGGTCGGGTCGCGCGCACCAATTGCACGGCATAGCGCACAATGTCCTCGGCCACGGGCACGCGCCGCACCACCCGCTGAAACGCCAGAATCTCATCGCGACTCACCACCGCCTCGATCGGCGCAGTCGGCTCGACCGTGGTGCGGGCCACAATCGCCATCTCATCGGCTTCTGACGAATACGACAGCGGCACCTCAAACAGGAACCGATCGAGTTGGGCCTCCGGCAGCGGGTAGGTGCCCTCCAGTTCGATCGGATTCTGGGTCGCGAAGACGAGAAACGGCGCCTCCAGCTCATAGCGACGCCCCTGCACCGTCACCCGGTGTTCCTGCATCGCCTCCAGCAGGGCCGACTGGGTCTTGGGAGGAGTACGATTGATCTCGTCGGCCAGCACCACATGGGCGAAGATCGGTCCCGGCATGAACGACAGGCGTCGCTGGCCACTGGCGGGATCGTCCTGAATGATGTCGGTGCCGGTCACGTCCGACGGCATCAGATCGGGAGTGAACTGGATCCGCGAGAAACGCAGATCAAGCGCCTCGGCCAGAGACTGGATCAGCAGCGTCTTGGCCAGGCCGGGGACGCCGACCAGCAGGCAATTGCCGCCGGCGAGCAGCGCGACAAGCGCCAGATCGATCGCCTCATCCTGACCGACGATCCGCTTGTGCAACTCGGCCCGGATCCGACTGCCGCTCTGCGCGAGATGGTCGGCAACCGTGGCATCATCGGCCCGGCTGATATCGTCATGCATCGGCGCTGCGGTCACGGCGTGTCCTTTCGCTCAGCGAGTGAGTCCATAGACGATGTAATTGACGCCCAACTTGAACGACTCATTTGACAGATCGACCTGAAAGACGCCCTGGTCGGCATACTCCCAGTACTCGGCGATGTCACCGTTGAAGTTGGCGATGACCATCAGACGCTGAGTGGGATCGTTATCGACGAAGATGCCCCAGTACGAGGTCTGGACGCCGCTGTACGGGTGACGGACCTCGTCAAACCGGGTGAAATGATAGAACGAGTCGAACACCGGATGGTCCGGCGGCACCGGGAGCATCCGCGCATCGGGCAGCACCCGCGCCATCTGGCGTTCAAACTGCTCAATGTCTCGGCCCTGGAAATCGTCGACGATCAGGAACCCGCCGCGGCGCAACCACCGGCGCAGGCTCGCCACCTCGGCGTCACTCGGTTGCCAGTAGCCGACTTCGACGATGTAGGCGATGGTGTGCTCGAACAGGGCCGGGTCGTCGACCCCCAGCACGGCGCTGGCCTCGGTCCGGGTCCGCACCGTGCTCACTTCGCGCAGGATCTTTGTGAAGTTGGCTTCGGCCCGGGCCCAGTCATGAGCCCATTTGACATCACGGCTCATCAGCCCGCCCAGCGCGGAGTAGCGAATCCGCAGGAACTCCCAGTGCCCGTCGTAGGGTTGGTTGGTGCGCAGCGTGACCGGCGGCGGCCCGCCGCCTCGACTGAACCCGCCCCCCCGCTGCCCGGTTGCAACGACGGGCGCGGCGGCTGTGCAGAGCACCGCAGCCAGCAGAATCCGACATGACCACTTCATTGATCGCTCCGGGCGCGGACGTCCATCAAGGCCGTCAGGGCGCGCGAATAGGTCGGCGCGCGCTCCAGTACACTCAGCAGCTCCCGCCGCGCCGCCGCGAGCTGGCCGTCAGCCAGCAGTGCTTCGGCCAGATCGGTCTGTGCCGCCAGCGGGTCGGCAGGATCGAGCGCCATCAGAGCCCGCCGGGCCCGCACCGTTTGGTCGAACCGCCCTGCCGCCGTCGCCAGTACCGCCATGCGCTGCCACAGCTCGACCACCGTGGGGGCGATCCAACTGGCGCGTTCCAGGGCCTGCACGGCGCCAAGCGTATCGGCCGCCACCAACCGCCACTGCGCCTCAAGTTGATTCGCCGCCAGCGCGGTTTCGTCATGCCGGGTCACCACCGCCAACTCCGCCAGCGCCGCCGCCGTGTCGCCTGCCGCAAAGTAGAGCTGCGCCAGCGGCATCCGGGGCCCGGCCTCGCCGCCGAATGCCGGAAAGTCATCGCGGGCCCGTTCAAACAGCCGCTGCGCTGCTGTCGAGTCGCCGGCGGCCAGGGCGGCGATGCCGGCGCCGAAGGGAGCAGCGATCACGCCGGAGTCACCGGCCGCAATCGCGGCGAGCGCCCGCGGCAATCTGCCGCGAAGCCAAGCGGTGAAGTCCTGATCAAAGCGCGCGATCGGCCGCCCGGTGACCTCAGCGATCAGGCTGTCGGTCGTCGCACCGCGGGCGTAGCCATCAAGCAGATGCTGAATACCGCTCATCCCGACTGTGGCCTCGAGATACTCGGCCACCAGCGAGGCATGATAATAGGACAGCGCCAACCGATCGGGTCGATCGGCGCGGAGGAAGCCGTCATTCAACGCGCTGAGCGGCAACAACTCGCCTGCCGCCAGGGCCGCAACAAAGTTGGGAGTGACTGCCGCTCCCCATCCCGGGCGGGCCCGTCGCTCCTCCAGCACTGAGAGTCCCTCGGACAGCCAGCGCGGCACCCGATGACCCGATCGGCCCAACGTGAAGGTGTGTCCCAGCTCGTGCCAGACCACCGAGCCGATATTGAAGCTGCCGGGTCGCCGCGCCTCCGGCGCATCGATCACAAGGGTAGTCCCGAATGACACCCCCAACGCCCCGAATCCAGCCAGTCCGATGGTCCGGACCGAGAAGTCAGCGTGACGATCGTAGAGTTCGACACGAATCGGTGTCGGCGGGAGATAATCGTAGCGGGCCGCCAACGAATCGTAGCCGGTCTCGAGCAGTGGCAGCAGCATCTGACCGAGAAGATCTGCCGCGCTGCGCGGCGCGACAATCTCGAACCGGGCCGACCGCACCACAGCGAATGTTTCGAGCTGATCCAGCAGGTCGAGCGAGTTCTTGGTCCAGAGATGAAACGGATCCCGCGCAAAGGCCTGCTCCAGCGCCCGACGCCCCGCCGCGATCTGCTGAGTCCGCAACAAGTTCGTTCCCCACGCCACCCATGCGGCCACCGAACTGGAATCCCCCGCCACTCCCCGGGCGGCCAGGTCAACCGCCGCCTGATATCGTCGCTGGCGCGCTGCGGCCTCGGCGATGGCGCCGAAATAATCGCCCCCGCGGGGATTGCGCTGCAGCGCGGCCGCCGTCGCCGTGGCAAACGCGACGCTGTCATCGCCGACCCAGGCGAGCGCACCGGCCAGCGCCCAGACGTCGACCCGCGACGAATCCAGATCGCGCGCATGCGCCAGACTCGCCGCGGCCGAATCGTAAAGCTCACTCTCGAACTGACGGCGGGCCAGCACCAGCCACGCGTCGACACTGCGCGGGTTGATCGCCAAGGCGCGCCGAGCCCAGGTCACCGCATCACCATCACCGCTAAAGGCGGCGACGCGAGCCATGCCCACCAACGCCACGGTGTTGTCCGGTTCGCGATCGAGAACCCGCTGATAATCGGCCCGGGCCTCGGGGGCGTTGTAGTGATTGAGAAACAGCGCCGCGGCAGCCAGCCGTCCGGCCACGTCGGCCGAGTCATTCCGGGTTGCTGCATCGTACGCTGCCAGGGCGGATCGCACCTGCTCCGGGTCGCCGTCGGCTGTCAGCGCGAGCATATCGCCCCACGCCACCCGATCAGCAGAACTGGCATCCGGACCGAGCGGATTGGCGAGCATCTCAGTCGCCAGCGCCGCTACTTCGGCGCGATCACCCCGACGCGCGGCCAGCGTGGCGAGAGCGCTGAGCGCCGACCGATAGCCGGTGCCGCGCTCCGCGCGGACCGCGGTGAACAGGGCGCTGGCCGAGTCAAGCCGCCCCTGGAGCACCATCACCTGGCCCAGTCCGAGGCGATCGCCGGCGCGGCGGGCCCAGGCTGCGGCCTGGTCGAGTTGCCCGGTGTTGACAAGATCGGCAAACCCCGGCTGCTGCTGACCCGCGCAGGGAGCGGTGGCCAATGCCAGCAGCAGCAAGCCCACGCGTCGCATCACGGCGTCCCCGCCGCGCGCAGCCGATCCAGCTCGGCGGTGGTCTCCGCCATGCGCACCAGCAAGGCCTCCAGGCGATCGAGATACACGGCCTCGGCCAGCGTCTCCTTCTGGCGTCGCAGGTCTTCGATCTGGCGCTCCAATGTGGCCCGTTCCGCCAGCAAGGGTGCCGCCCGCGGGTCGGTCGGGGGCGCCGCTCCCCCAAAGGTGATCTGGCGTGCCAGCAGACCGTCGCCCGCCGCCGTCCCCGGTGTCGCGCTGCCCTGGCCATCGCCGTCATCATCGAGCACAGCATGCTCGGTCTGCAACCGGTGGTCGTCGGCGTAATGGCGCGCCACAGCCGCCGCGGCGTAATTGAATGACTCCAGCGCCGAAATCCGGCCGTCCTTATCGGCATCGGCCTCGCCGGTCGACAGCCCCTGAACCCAGCGGCTGGCAAAGACTGATTCATTGCGTTCGGTGGCACTGCGGGTCGCACTGATCACCACCCGACCCGGTCGCGACAGCAGCGGCACAAAATCGCCACCCGCGCTGGCGCCCACCACCACCGTCACCACCCGTCCCGCCAACCGGTCAAGCCAGCGGACATACTCGGCCGCTGTGGGGTCGGCGCCTGGCACCGACAACCGGGAACCGCTCCCTGCGCCACTGCCGTGCCCCAACAGCAGCACCAGCACCGTATCGCCGGAGCCACTCTGCTGTTGCAACTGTCGAAACGCCGCCGCGATCCCCTCGCGGGTCGAACGGCCGTCAATCCGGCGATCGGCCGTGGTATCTTCGGCCAGCCAAATGACATGATCGTCAGCCCAGCGCCACTGTGACGCGGCATCGCGGAGCGCCGATCCCACCGCCATGAAGCTGGCGGCAAACGACGGCTCGCCCGACAGGCCGCTGATCATCAGCAGGTGACTCCGCGACTGAGCGGACAGCGGACCCACCCCGGTCAGCAACGCCGTCACCATCGCCCATGTCATCGGCTTGCTCATCCCAACCCCCATGCCCGACGCCAGTACCATTCACAGGCCAACAGCGTCACGATGGCCAGAAAGATCACCGGTGCGTCCCACAAATCGTTAGCGACCCGCGCGGTCAGTCCACTGCGAGTGATCGCGGCGTCCCGGGGGAGGTCATCGAGATCATCAATATCGTATTGACGTCCGCCGGTCTCCGCGGCAATGCGCCGCAATGTGGCGTCATTGCGCTCCATGTTTCCCGGATCCTGCGCATCACGGGAGACGACAAGCAGTCGGCTGCGTCGCACCGAATCGGTGCCCACGACCGCCACCGCCTCCAGTCGCCATATTCCTTCACTCTGCGGGGTAAGCTGCCCGACAAACGCGCCCGCCGCCGTCACGTCGGAACTGAGCGGCACCAGGAACGGTTCAGCGTCGGGCGGCGTCACCCGCACTGTCACGCTGGCATCGTCGCGCGGTTGCCACGCCGAATCGACCACCGCCACCCGGAGTTCCCGCTCCTCACCCGGTGCAGCAACCGGCGCCGTCACGCCGAAGCGGACTCGGTCGGGCACCCCCGTAACCACCCAGCGCATCATCTGGCGCCAGAACACTTCGAGACTGCGATCGTCCTCGGGGAGGGCGGCCGCCATCTGCCAGCGCCACGCATCCTGGGGCAGAAAGATGCCACTATGCCCCTGGCCAAAGCGTTGCGTCACCAGAATCGGCATCACAGTGCCGTCGTTCTCGACTCCTTCGAGACGAAACACTGCACCGTCAGTGGCCGGGCCGACGCGATTGACGATGGTGAGATCCGCCAACGAGTCCCAGTCGCTGATCCGGGCCTCGCTGCGTCCCGACAGCGGCTGCCAGGTTTCGCCGACCGGCCGAACCCAGACCCGGATCGCCGGCTGGGTCTCGCCGCTGCCACGAGCAGCCGCCGGCAGGGCAAGCGGCAGGAGTTGACCGATCGGGGTGCCGGCGTAGCCGCCCTCAGCCAGAGCGTCCCGCCCGCCCAGCGCCAACAGGCCGCCGCCCCGCACCGCCACGAAATCCTGCAGCAGGCGTTGGACACCCGGTTCAAAAAAGCTGGACTCGACACTCCCCAGCACGATGCCGCGATACTCGAAAAGGTCGGCGGCCCGCACCGGGACACCGTTACGCAGCTCCAGCGAGTCGTCAACGCCGAGGCGAAGCAGCTTCCCCTCCCCGGTGCGAACCAATGTCACCAGTTGCACCGCCCGATCGTCGGCCACGGCACGGCGCAGAAATGCCAGTTCCGACCGCGGCTCGCCCTCGATGTAGAGGATCTTATCCGGCCCCGGTCGAACCGAGAGAACGGCTCGGGCGCGGTTATTTGCCGTTGTGAGTTCATCGCCCAGCGGCACCACTGTCGTCTCGACAACCACATCGCCACTGTCCTGCACCGGCACATCGATCGGCACCCGCATCAGCTCGCGATCCCGCGGGACGCGCACCGTATCGACGCTGACCAACCGCGCGCCGAGTCGGCTCTCCAGTCGGAGACGGCGGCCGGCGACCCCGCGCACCCGGAGCGTGACCTCGACCGGCACCACCGATCCGCTGAGCACCTCGTCGGGCAGAGACAGGGCGTCGATGCCAACGTCCACAGCGAAGTGCGACGTGCCGACCCCCACGGTGTACACCGGAATTCCTGCGGCTGCGAGACGCGACACTTCAGTTGCCAGATCGGTCCGGCCGTTGTGGGCCCCGTCACTCACCAGCACAATGCCCGCCAACGGACCATCACTGAGCGTCTCCCGCGCCGCAGCCAGTCCGGCGGCCAGATCGCTGCGACCGCCGTCGGCCGCAAGCTCGGCCACGCCGCTCACCGCTGCGCTGCCATTTCCGAAGCGGAATGCCCGCAGCGCAAATTCCCGCCGGAGCGCTCCGAGCAACGCGCCCGAATCGGCGAAGGTCCGTTGGACTGCCTCGCGACGGGTGTCCTGTTCGTGGTCGGGAAGGTCCATGCTGCGTGAATCGTCGTAGACGATTGCCAGCACATTCCGTTCGGGAATCGCGCGATGCAGCACCAGCGTGGGGCGCAACAGACAGAGCCCCAGCAGCGCGAGAGCTGCCACACGCAGTCCAACCAGAATCCAGCGATCGCGCCGACGCACCCCGCTGAGGCGGCGCGCCAGCAGCGTCACGGCCACAGCGGCCGCCACCAGGGCCAGCAGCAGCAGCCACGGCGGCATCACCGGCCTGAGTGTCAGTTCGCCCCGGGTGAAGTCCGTCAGCGGGTACTTGAGCAGGAAGCGGAGGGCGGCGTCGAAGTCTGCGGGCAACTGATCTCCGGGAGACGCCAGGTGACCGGGGATGGTGAAACCGAGGCAACAGCGCGGAATGGTTGCTCAACTATATCACGGTCCGACCTCGCGGCGCAGGACCCACGCACCGGAGCGGCTCGGGCGGGCCGCCCAACGCGGCCCGGCCCAGCTCAGGGGGCCGGCGCATCGACAGCGAGTCGCACCAGCGCATCCCGCGCCTCGGCCACAAAGGGCTGCGTTTCCGGGTCGCCCCGATTCCACGCCGCAATGATCTGCTGATAGTCGTTGCGGGCCGAAACGGTATCGGCGACCGCCTCGTAGGCGTGAGCCCGCTCCAATTGCCACAGCGGATAGAGTGGACCGGGCCCGATCTGCTCAAGAAGATCAAGCGCCTCGCGCCACTGGTGGTGTCGCGCATGAATCCGCGCGAGGGGAAAGCGCAGCAGCGAACACCCGACGATGCCACAGATGGAATCGGGCACTGACAGTCCGGCTATCGCCGCCGCCGTATCGCCCCGGGCCAGGGCGAGGAAGCCCCGCGCCACCGGCTCGAGCGGCTCATCATCAAGCCGGGCCGCCGCCGTCGCCAGGTGGAGGGTGTCACGCTGCGACGCCCACCAGTACAGCGCAAAATTTATCAGCGGGTTGGTTGCCAGATCCGGCAGCCAACTCGCGAACAGCGCATCGGCGCTGTCGCGGGGCAGCGCCCCCAGGATCGCGCCCTCGAGGAAGGTGGAGCCGATATTGTTCTGGTTCATCCACGGCAGCGCCTCCCGGTAGCGGCCGCGACTCACATAGGCGTATCCGAGATAGGTTTCAGCGCGTTGCTCCAGAATCGGCCACTGACCGCGGCCGATCCCGCGGTGGATCGCCTGCATCAGGCGGATATTGACATCGGTAGAGTCATAGATCAGGGCACTCATGTACGCGACAGTCGCGACGTCAGCATCCCGGAGCCCCCGGAGCAGGCTGTCGATCGATGTCCGGGCGAGGCGCGCGGGGTCGAGCAGGACCTGCATCACCGCAACAGCAGCAGTGAATTCGGTGCTGGAATCACTGACCAGCCCCAGGTAGCTGTTGATCCGGCGGCGGGCCTCCGCCAGGTCACCGGAGGCGACATCTACATAGACGGCGTGGAGGTAAGCCGGAGCAAAGGCCGAATCGAGCTGGATCGCGCGCGCCAGGGCGTGCTGCGTCATCGCCGGTCGCATCAGACTCGGTACGTAGCCGCCATAATGGAATCCGGCGTCGCCCAGCTCATACCACACCTCGGGGTCATCGGGGAACCTGGCGACGCCCTGCTGCAACAACAGCAGCAACCGCCGTGACAGCGCCAGTGCGCTGCGGTCGTCGGTACTCAGGTCGATGGCGGCGGAGAGCGAGTCCGCCGCCACCAGCAGACTCTCGCGCGGCGCGAGTCCATGATTGAGTGCCCCGGCGCGAAGCAGATATTTGTCAGCGGTCATATCGAGATCTCCGCCGGCGAGAATCTGCCGCTCCCATCCGAGGGCACTGCCGAGATGGCGCAGCGCGGGCGCGAAGAGCGAGTCGTAGTCGAGCGCCTGGCGGTAGTAGACGATGGCCGAATCCCAGGCGCTGCGCCGCAGAAACTGCTCAGCCCGCAGGTACGCGCGGACCGCCGGCAGCGACATCGATCCGATCGGTGCCCGCCGGGTCGCCCCCACCGCGAAGCTCTCCCCCAGGATGCGCAGGACCCGCAGCGAGAGTGAATCCGTCAGCCGATCCACTCGATCCACGCCGTCACTCAAATCGATGGTGCCCCGCTCACTGGCGTGCTCCACGTCGATGACGCGGGCGGTGAGACGAACTGAATCCCGACCGGATCGAACCAGCCGTCCGACCAGCGCGATGCCGGCGCCATTGGCGCGCCCGAACTGAGCGACCGAGGCGCGGTCGCGGCGCTCCTGCCAGCGGCGCAACGACACGACCGGGGGAACCGTCCGGATCGGTCCCGCACCGTCGAGATTGGCCGCCAGGACGTCGACCAAGCCCTCACGCCAGAGTTCGAGGTCAGCCGAGAGCACATCGAAGGGGGCGATGGCGATCAACATCGGGTCCAATGTTGCTGTCGGCGTGTCCGGTCGGACCAGTCGAGCGGCGAGCGCCAGCGCGCCAGCAGCGGCCACACCGGCCGCAATCCATCGGGGGCGCGGCAGGCGGGATCGCCATCCCGGCCGGGCGGTGATCGCCGCGCGGAATTCCGCGGCATCGCGGAATCGCTCCGCCGGGGCCTTGGCCAGTGCCCGGGTGAGAGCCGCCGCCAGCGCGGTCGGCGTCTCGGGTCGACGACTGGCGATTGGCGGTGGCGTCGTGGTGAGATGGGCCGCCACGATCGCCTGCGGAGTCGGTCCGTCGAAGGGCGGCTGGCCCGTCAGCATTTCATAGCCCACCACGGCCAGCGCATAGAGGTCGCTCCGGGCATCAAGGCCCGGATCACCCGCCGCCTGCTCGGGCGACATATACCCCGGTGTGCCCAGCGTCGTCCCCGCCAGGGTCAACCGGGTCGTCTGCCGTACCACCTCATCGTGCACCGCCGCGATGCCGAAGTCGGCAAGGACGGCGACCCCGTTCGACAGCAGGATGTTCTCGGGTTTGATGTCGCGGTGGATGACACCGCGGGCATGGGCGTACTGCAGTGCGCCGAGCAGGTCCATCAGAATGCCGGTCACAGCCTCGATCGGCAGTCGACCGTCGCAGAGGAGTCGGTGGCGCAGCGACTCGCCTTCGACGTAGGGCATCACGTACCAGAGCAGATCATCCCGCGCGCCCGTGGTCAGTACCGGCAGAATGTGGGGATGCTGGAGCAGCGCCGTCACGTCAAGTTCGCGCTGGAATCGGGCCCGATCGGAGCGACTGGTGCGCTCCGGGTCGAGCAGTTTGATCACTACCTGACGATTGAGCGACAGTTCAGTGGCGACAAACACCCGGCTCATCCCGCCGCCCTCGAGTTCCCGCTCGATGCGGAAGCGGTCGCCGACGGCGGCCTGGAGGCGATCGCCGAGCGTCGTCACGGCAGCGGTCCGCGGCGAGGGGAACTCTGGGCGCTCAACAGCATTTTCGAATGTAGCTCCACGTCCCGCCTCCTGGAGTACTCCGGCCCCGGGCCGCCATTCGTCAGGGTTACCGGGCTTCCGCCTCCCGGCGCAACCGGTACATGACCACCCGCTGACTGCCGTCGACAAGGCGCGTGTCTATTCCAACCAGATAGTCTCTGCCGATGTCATCGACGCTCAGCGTCGCCGGCAGATCCACGGTACCGATGTCCGCACCGGTCGGATCGAAGACACTCCAGCGCACCACATTGTCCGCCGAGCGCGGGAACTCGCGCACCCAGAGATTGTCGAGTCGGTCGACCACCAACGCGGTGTAGGCGGGCACTGTCGGCGGGAAGGTGAAGGTCTGCCACTCGCGCAGTGCGTAGGCGATGTCCTCTGACGATTTGCCCAGAGTGTCAAGCAGCCGGTAGCGGGCGATATCGACGTCGGTGGTGCGGAGTTCGGCTTGGGGACGGTTGATCCACCCGACGGTGCGACCGGTGAAGTCAATCACTTCAATCGCAAAGGAGTCGGCTGTGCCGATGTAGGCACGATCGCGACCCACGGCGATGACCGCCTCCTTGCCGAGCGGATGCGGCCGCGATCCGCCCGCCGAACTGAGCCGCTCGGACCCGGGGCGCTCGCCCACCGCGATGATCTGTCCCTCGGGGGTCTGGATCCAGTAGGGAACCAGGCCGCGCACTCGGGTCGGCTCGCCCGCCGAGGTGGTGTCCCACCCGTTGGCCAGCCACACACCGGTGGGGCCACAGCTCATGTGGTATGGCAGGCCGAACATGCTGCCCGTCGGCGCGCTCATTGGCTCACTGCGGACGGAGCGATGGTCCGGCCCGATCAGTTCCAGCCGACGATGGTCGAGATCCGCGACCACGAGAGTGTCGCCGCAGCGGTAGCCATACCCCATATAGCGGAATTCACCCGGGCCATCGCCTTCGCCACCGACCGAATCGACAAGCGTGCCCTCGCGATCGAAGTAGCGCAGCGAGGAATAGCCATCGTCGATCACGACAATCGTGGAATCGTCGGCGCGGAATGCTGCGATCGCCCGGCCCAGCACGGCGCTGGTGTCCAGGTCGCCATCGCCCAGTTCGAAGAGCGGCAGGCTGTCGATCCGCCAGGTGGCCTCGTCGACAGGGACATGATCATTGGGCGCGCCGCAGGCCACCGCCAGCGTCAGCAGCCCCAGCGCCATCGGGCGGCTGAGATGCTGCCGGAGCGCTCGAGCAGAGGTCATCGCAGAACACGCGACAGTCATGGCGGGTCTCCTGGCGGTACCCGCGCGGAGCGGATCGGCGTGGGTCGCGGGCAGACATCGGGCAAGTCGTTGAGCGACGTGATGTTACGGAATAGCTGGGGCGGGACTCGAACCCGCGACCCCGGCATTATGAGTGCCGTGCTCTAACCAGCTGAGCTACCCAGCCAGGCTTTCAGCCCGAGGCGAAACTAGCGGGACCCGGCCGCGAAGGGAACAGCCCACCCGTCACTGCCCGCTGTCACCCGGCGGCCGATCAGGAACCAACAGAACCGCAATCTCGCCCGGACGGATCATACCCGACCGGGCCCGGGCGACCCGCTCCTGCACCTGAGGGTTGCTGCGGAGCGAATCGCGAAAGGCCGCGAGCGAGTCGATCGCTCGCCCCAGCGAGTCCAGCCGCGCGACCAGCAGCCGGTCCTCGGCCACAACCCGCCGATAGTCGGCCAGCGAATATCGCCCGCCGGTGACGGCGAAGACGGCAGCCAGCACCAGGACCACCACGGCCACCCACCGGGCGCGAGTCATCGCGGGTAGATGTCGGCCCCGGGATACTCGGCGATCGGACCAAGATCTTCAGCGATACGAAGCAACTGATTGTACTTCGCCATCCGGTCGGTCCGGCTGGCCGACCCGGTCTTGATTTGACCGGCACCGGTGGCCACGGCCAGATCGGCGATGAAGGTGTCCTCGGTTTCGCCCGAGCGATGCGAGATGATCACTCCGAACGCGCTCGACCGCGCCAGCTCGATTGCTTCCAGCGTCTCGGTCAGCGTCCCGATCTGATTGACCTTGATCAGGATGGCATTGCCGCAGCCGCTGCTGATGCCCTGGTCGAGGCGCGCGACGTTCGTGACGAACAGATCGTCGCCCACCAGTTGGCAGTTCTCACCGATGCTGTCGGTGAGATGCTTCCAGCCGTCCCAATCATCCTCGTGGAGCCCATCTTCGATCGAGACGATCGGGTAGCGACTGCACCATTCC
Organism: uncultured Gemmatimonadales bacterium; assembly: GCA_965651715.1. Classification (GTDB taxonomy): domain Bacteria; phylum Gemmatimonadota; class Gemmatimonadetes; order Gemmatimonadales; family GWC2-71-9; genus Palsa-1233. The sequence goes on along the minus strand of CBFGTB010000009.1, from coordinate 14,516 downwards.
CGATACAGGTCCACCATCTCGGCCGCAGTCCGACTGCTGTTGTCGCTCTTGTGGAAGACGTAACGCCCGTCACGATACAGTTCCGAGGCCGCAACGTCGAGCGCAATCGCCATATCCTCACCCGGCCGATAGCCGGCCCGCTCGATCGCCTCCAGCAACAGATCGAGCGCCGCTTCGTTGCTGGGCAGGCTGGGCGCAAATCCCCCTTCGTCGCCCACAGCGGTCGACAGCCCCCGCCCCGCCAGCACCTGCTTGAGCGCATGAAAGGTCTCGACACCCATCCGAAATCCGTCGGTGAAGTCCGCCGCACCGACCGGTACGATCATGAACTCCTGGGCATCGACATTGTTGTTGGCGTGGGCGCCCCCGTTGATGACGTTCATCATCGGTACGGGCATGGTCCGAGCCATGGGGCCACCCAGATAGCGATAGAGCGACAGTCCCGATTCGTCGGCCGCGGCGCGCGCCACCGCCATCGAAACCGCCAGGATGGCATTCGCACCCAAACGCGACTTGTTCTCGGTGCCGTCGGCGTCGATCATCTCGGCGTCGATCGCCACCTGATCGAACACGTCCATCCCTTCGAGCAGCGGCGCGATCAATTCGTTCACGTGCCGGACGGCATTGAGCACGCCCTTACCGCCATACCGTTTGGGATCATTGTCGCGCAGCTCCACCGCCTCGTGCTCGCCGGTCGACGCGCCACTGGGGACTGCCGCGCGCCCCATCACACCGCTCGATGTGACAATCTCGGCCTCGACCGTCGGGTTCCCACGCGAATCGAGGATCTCGCGGGCGTGGACATCAATGATGCTACTCATGACAATGCACTCGGATTGAGAGAAGGCCGAACGTAGGCCGGACCCCACCCGGCGGTCAACGGGCGGCCATCAGACATGGCGATAGCCGCTCAATCGCACCGGCTCCCCCTGGAGCAGACAGATGACGCCCTCGCCCGGCAGGACCCGGCCGATCGGGGTGAGACTGGTGCCGATCCACGCCTCGGGGTCCTGGGGTGTCCAGTCCGGCGGCATGGCGACCAACAGTTCGTAGTCTTCGCCGCCGGTGGCCGCGAAGCAGGCGGGTGGCACCCCGGCGGCCGCGGCTTCCCGGTAGACGCTGGAGTGAACCGGTACCCGATCGAGCGATATCTCAAGCCGCACCCGGCTGGCCGCGGCAAGATGAGACGCGTCGCCGGCCAGACCGTCGCTCAGGTCGAGCATGGCCGTAGCACCCTGGTCGGCCAGCCACTGGCCGGCCCCGAGCCGGGGATGGGGACGAGCAAAGGCGTATCGCGCCGCCGGTGCCGCCCGCTGGCCCCGCTGCCACGCTGTGAGGGCGGCCCGAGACCCTCCCAGATTCCCGGTCAGCCAGAGTCGATCGCCCGGCCTGGCACCATCGCGACTGATCGGCCGCACCGCCCGGCCCAGAACTGTGACCGTGAGCGCGAGAATCGGTCCCCCGGTGAGGTCGCCCCCCAGGACCGGGCAGCCGGCAAAGCGCACCGCGTCGGCGACACCCGTCATGCAGCGGGTGGCACGTTCAGCATCGGTGCCGGGCCGGCTCAGCGCCACGACAACACCCACAGCCCGGGCGCCCATCGCCGCCAGATCGGACAGTGCGGCCGCAGTGGCGCGCCAGCCGATGTCCGCATCGCTCAGCCAGGCCGATTCGAAATGCACTCCCTCGACGCTGGTGTCAGTCGAGATCACCAGAGTGCCGACCCCCTCGGGCACCCGGGCCGCGTCATCGCCGATGTCGTGCGCGGCGCTGCCGAGGACCGCGAGGATATCGCGAATCCGATCGAACTCGCTGCCCTCCCCCAGCCGGATTGAGTCGCTCACGGGCTCACCGCAATACGCATCAACCCAGCCAACGTACCGACCCAGAGGTACTGCTCGCTCACCGCAAGCGCAGTGACCGGGGCGGGCAGGTCCCGTCCTCCTACCAGCACCGCCGCGACGCCCGCACCGGGAATCACCAGCGCCAGGGCACGGTCTCCAGCGACCCAGATGCCGCCCGGCCCCTGCTCCGCCACCCGAATCGGTCCGGTGGTTGCCTCCAGCGGCGGCCCGGGCCACCAGGTGCCGCTCTCATCCCGCCAGATCAGCCGACGCGGCGTCACAGCGACCAGCGTGTCGCCCCGGGAAAACACTGCCACGACGCGGGCCGCGTCGCCCACCCCGACCGGCCAGTCGGCTGCACGACCGAGACGCGAGTCGCCGGTGCGAAGCGCCGCGAGGCCACGATCGGTCGCCAGCCAGAGCGTGTCGCCCCGGGGCATCATGTCGTAGACCGCGTCGAGCATCGGCGCCGACGGTCGGCTCACCAGCCCGGTCTGATCAATCGCCACCAGGCCGCGGGACATGCCCACCATGACCCGTCCCTGCCAACTGACAACCGACAGAACATGAGGATCGGTGAGGCCATCGCCGCTGCCCCAGCGTCGCAGTTCACGGCCGTCGGCATCGAGTCGGACCACTCCCTGATCGCTTCCCAGCCAGAGGCCGCCGTCATCGGCGACGAGGATCTCCCGAATGGCGTTAAGCCGCAGGCCCAGCGCGTCGTCGCCGGTCAGTCGCACCGAACCGGCCAACTGTGCATCGACATGGGTCACTTCGGCCGGCCGGTCGCTGCCGCGATCGGTGGCCACCCAGACGCCGCCCGGCACGGCGCGAATCGCTCCCACCCGAGTGGCAGCGATTCCCTGGCTGAGCGATTCGGGCTGGAGCGATCCCGGCGCGACGTAGAGCAGACCATTGTGGTCGGTGCCGAGGTACCAGCCCTGGGTCAGCGGGTCGGGTGCCGCCGCCGTCAATCGGCCCGGTCGAAAGAGCGGCCCCCGGGCAATGATCGCCGCCCGGCTCTGCAGGCCGGGAAGCGCGGCGAAGGCGTCATCCACGCGCGGTGTGCGGCGCAGCGAGGAGCGCGGTGGCGCGCGGTGCAGCGGACCGACCCGCGGTTGCACGTACCAGCCATCAGCCGATTCAATCCAGATCTCATCGGGGGCTGTGGGATCCAGGGCCAGGCCCCGGGCTTGAAAGGGGAGACCGATCCGGTCCCAGCGCTCGCCGAGCGGATCGAGGTGAAGCAGCGCCGTCGGTTCAATCATCCAGAGCGACTGATCGAGCGGATCAACCGCTGCGGCGAACACCGCGCCGAGCCCGGTCGATGGTGCATCGATCGGCGGCGCCCAGCTCCGCGGGCGAGGCTGCCACACGCCCACTGTCGATTGATGGACGACGTAGACCACATCGAACGACGACGCGATGGCCTGGACTGCGGCCATGCCGCTGAGCAGGACCCGGTCGTCGCCGCGAACCTCGGCCCGCGGCACGCCCCGGCCGGCGCCCGCCCCCACCATCGCTCCCCCGCAGCCGACGCTGCCCAGCAGCCCGACGAGCGCCAGGCGAGCCGGTCTCATATCACTTGGGGCGGATAGAGGAGGAACAAATCGGGCTCGAAGAATTCGGCCTCGGGCTCTGCCCACTCCAGCCACAAATCGGGTAGCATGGCGAGGACGTCGGTCGGCCGGAGGGCGCGGGCGCTGCGGCGCCGCGCGCCGCGATCGGCTGCTATTCCCAGGGCCATCGCCGCCATCGTCGCCGCGAGGCAGGAGTCGTCAAGACTGTGCCAGAAGGCAGCGGTCAGACCGGCCAGCAGATCGCCGCTGCCGCCGGTAGCGAGCCCGGGGTTGCCGAACACCACAGTCCGGGATCTGCCGTCAGGTGTCGCCACCACCGTGGGCACTCCCTTGAGTGTCACTGTGGCTCGACTGCTCGCGGCCGCTGCGGCGGCGGCCCCCCACGGGTCACGCGGATCGTGTCCGGGGAAGAGCGCGCTGAACTCGCCCCAATGCGGGGTAAGAATGCAGGGCGTCGCGGTCGCCAATTCGGCAAGACGATCGATCCGTCCGGTGAATGCCCGCAGCCCATCGGCATCGAGCACCACGCGCCGGGACAGCGCGATGATCTGCTCCACCCATGCGGCAGTGGTCGGTTCCCGCCCCAGCCCCGGTCCGATCAGCACCACGTCGGCCGACGCAATCAGGGCGCGATCGGCATCGTCAAGCTGGCGGGTGCCGTCGGCAACACGCACCAGGAGTTCGGGCTCGGCCAGAGCAATCTCCACCGCCGAGGTGGCGTCGGTGAACACATGCACCAGACCCGCTCCGGCGTAGAACGCGGCCCGCGACGCGATCCGGGCCGCGCCGCTCATTCCCGCATGTCCGCCAACGATCAGCACCCGCCCGCGGTCGCCCTTATGGTCGTTGACACGGAGGCGGGGGGCGTGGGGGTAGACATCTGACATGGTGAACAGCAGCGGCAAGGTCGGATCGACAGGCGGTAGACCGATATCCACAACTTGGATCGTGCCGGCCACGTCGCGGGCGCGCAACAGCCCCCGGGGCAATCCACCGAAGCAGACAGTCATCTGCGCCACGACCCCGCCATGATTGATACCGGTATCGAAGTCGAAGCCGGAGGGGACGTCAATACTGAGGATCGGAAGCCCCGCATCGCGCATCCGCGCGATTGCCGTTGCCACATCGCCCCGCGGCTCGCCGCGCAGACCGCGCCCCGTCACCGCATCGACGATCAGACCGGCGGTCCCCCACTCACCGTCCATGGGCCGTTCGATCACACCGTCGTCGAGTGCCAGTCGGCGGGCGTCGGCGGCCTCGGGCGTGGTCGGCTCACCCAGCGAACGCACCACAACCTCCACGCCCAGCCGGTGCAGCATCCCGGCCGCCACCCAGCCGTCACCACCGTTGTTGCCGCGTCCCGCCACGACCACAACGTTGTGCGGTGTCTTCTCCATAATGTGAAAGCCGGCCGACAATCCCACGGCGCGGCCGGCTGCGTCCATCAGCATGCGGAGTGGTCGACCGCTTCGCACTGCGCGGTCATCCCAGGCGGTGGCCTGGGCAGCAGTCACGACCGGAACCATCGTGGTCACTCTCCCCGGTTGAGGTCAGGGCGCGCCAGACACTCCCCCCACGCGATAACTCTCGTCAAAGGCACGCACAAAGTCATACACGTCGCCGAAATCCTCGAGTCGATCGCCCGGCTGGGTGGACAGCAAGCCCACCTCCACCAACGCAAAGACGATATGCCCGAAGTCGAGAGTACACTTCACGCCCCAGCAATCGAGCACCGTTCGCGCCAGCAATCCGAAGCGCCGCACCGCCAGATCACGACAGGCCCAGGCGAGTTCCTGGCCACTCACGTGGCGGCGCGCATCGAGTTGCGATTGCAGGAATTCGATCGCACCGAGCACAAAGAGGTAGGCGCGCTCGTCGTACCGCGGGCCGGGCACGGCGTGCAGCCGTGCCAGCAGCCCATCGGCGAACTGCACGTCAGGCACGGGGTGACCGATGCACGCCGAAGGCCTCAGGGTAGAGCGGGAACCCGCCCGCCAGCTCGCGGACTTCGGCGTGCACCGCAGCCAGCGTGGCATCGTCGCGGCGGCTGAGCACGCGATCAATCAGCGCCGCGATCCGCTCCATTTCGGCGGCGCCCATCCCCCGCGTCGTCAGCGCGGGTGTACCGATGCGAATGCCGCTGGTGACAAAGGGCGAGGCCGGATCATCGGGCACGGTATTCTTGTTGACGGTGATCCCGGCGGCGCCGAGCAAACGCTCGGCTTCCTTGCCGGTCAACTCGCGGCCGCGCAGATCGACCAGCATCAGATGGGTATCGGTTCCGCCCGAGACGATCGAAAACCCACGCGCCATCAAGGCGGCCGCCAAGGTGCGGGCATTGCTCACCACCTGCTCGGCATAGTGGCGGAAGTCGTCGCTCAGTGCCTCGCCGAAGGCCACAGCCTTGGCGGCGATGACATGCTCCAGCGGCCCACCCTGCCCGCCCGGGAACACCGACTTGTCAATCGCCTTGGCATGGGCCTCATCGGAGAGGATCACCCCGCCGCGCGGGCCGCGCAGCGTCTTGTGCGTGGTCGAGGTCACCACCTGCGCGTGCGGCACCGGCGACGGATGCACCCCGCCCGCCACCAGCCCGGCAATGTGGGCCATGTCCACCATCAGCACCGCGCCAACGTCGTCGGCCACCTGACGGAACGCGGCAAAGTCGATGATCCGGGCATAGGCCGATCCGCCGGCAATGATCACCCGCGGACGTTCAGTGCGCGCCACGTCCCGCACCTGATCGAAATCGATAAGCCCGGTGTCGGCCCGCACCCCGTACGACACCGCCCGCCAGATCTTTCCGGTGTGGCTCACCGGCGAGCCGTGGGTCAAATGCCCACCATGCGGCAGCGCCATCCCCATGATGGTCTCGCCCGGCTCGGCCAGCGCCATCAGCGCCGTGATATTCGCCTGGGCGCCGGAATGGGGCTGGACGTTGGCGTGGGCTGCGCCGAAGAGTTGGCGCAGGCGGTCGATGGCCAGTTGCTCGATCTGATCGACCACCTCGCAGCCGCCGTAATACCGTTTACCGGGGTATCCCTCGGCATACTTGTTGTTGGGGGCGCTGGCCATCGCCTCCAACACCGCCCGCGAGGCAAAGTTTTCGCTGGCGATCAGTTCCAGACCTTCACGCTGGCGGACCAGTTCCGCCTGAAGCAGATCGGCGATTGTGGGATCCACATCCGCAAGCGCGGCACCGTGGCGAGAGTGGCTCATCAGTCGATCTCGATCTTGGCAATCCGGCGGTCGTGACGACCGCCGGCGTAAGGCGTCTCAAGAAACACCCGCAGGATCCCCCGCGCGGTGGCCTCATCGATGCAGCGCGAGGGCAGCACCAGAATGTTGGCGTCGTTATGCTCGCGCGCCAGGCGGGCCACGTCCTCCGACCACACCACGGCCGCCCGCACCCGCGGATGACGGTTCGCGGCGTAGCTCATCCCCAGGCCGGTGCCACAGAGCAGAATGCCCCGCGCCACCTCACCGCTCGACACCGCGCGGGCCACCGGATGGGCGAAGTCGGGATAGTCGACCGAGGCCGTCGAATCGGTACCGATATCGTCGGGGGATAGACCCATGCGGGTCAACTCGGCGACCAGCGCCGCCTTCATCTCAAAGCCGGCGTGATCCGCGCCGATCGGGATCCGTTCAGACATGATGCAATATACTCCGCGCTCAGGGGCGATCGGTCACCGATCGCCCGCCACCCACATCTCTTTCAGGGCCGCAACCGACTTGATCCGCTCCTCCGCCAACCGATCGGCGGCTTCGAACGAGGGCACGCCATCGCGTTCAGCGATCGAGAAGACCCGCAGCAAGGTGTCGTAAATTTCCTGCGCCTTGCGCTTGCCCCGATCCATGGTCCAGCCCTGCAGCTCACCATACACATTGATCACGCCGCCGCCGTTGATGACGTAATCCGGGGCGTACAGGAAGCCCTTCGCCTCCAGCTCGGCGCCATGGCGCGCTTCCTGAAGCTGATTGTTCGCCGCACCGGCGATCACCGTCGCCTTGAGGCGCGCCAGCGTATCGTCATTGATCACGCCTCCCAGCGCGCAGGGGGCGAAGATGTCAGCCTCCTGATCGTAGATCGCGTCGGGGGCCACCGCCGTAGCGCCGTAGGCCTCGACACAGGCAGCGACCTTGGCGTCATCAATGTCGCAGACGATCAGCTTCGCGCCTTCCTCATGCAGATGCGACATCAGGTAGTTGGCCACCTTGCCGGCGCCCTGCACCGCGATGGTCCGTCCCGCCAGGGAATCCTTGCCCCACTTCTGCCGGGCCGCAGCCTTGATGCCGCAGTACACCCCGTAGCCGGTGACCGGCGACGGATCGCCCGACAGATTGAGCAGCCCGGCGACGTGCTTGGTTTCGCGCTTGACGAACTCCATGTCCTGGGGCGAGGTGCCGACATCCTCAGCGGTGATGTAGCGGCCGCCCAGGGTTTCGACGAAGCGGCCATGGGCGCGGAACAGCGACTCGCGATCGGAACGCTTGGGATCGGCGACGATCACCGCCTTCCCGCCGCCGAGGTTGAGACCGGCCACCGCCGACTTGTAGGTCATGCCGCGCGACAGGCGCAGCACATCGGTCAAGGCCTCATCGGTCGACTGATACGGCCAGACCCGGGTGCCGCCCAGGGCGGGACCCAGGGTGGTATCGTGAATCGCGATAATGCCGAAGTACCCGCACGACGGTTCGTGGCAGAACACCACCTGCTCATGGCCGCGAAGATGCATCTCGTGAAAGGTGTCCATACAAGGACGGCTCCTGATGAGGGTCGCGCATGATGCCACGGCCGGTGATTAGTACTGGTAGAACCCCTTGCCGCTCTTCTTGCCCAGCTCGCCTGCGGCCACCATCCGTCGCAGCAGCGGGCAGGGACGATACTTGTCGTCACCCAGCCCCTGTTGCAGAACAGTGAGGATCGCCAGGCAGACGTCCAACCCGATCAGATCGGCCAGCGCCAACGGTCCCATCGGGTGCGCCATGCCCAGCTTCATGACGGTGTCGATGGCCTCGGGGGTGGCGACACCTTCGTGCACGCAGAAGATCGCCTCGTTGATCATCGGCATCAGCACCCGATTGCTGACAAAGCCGGGATAGTCATTGACCTCGACCGGTGTCTTGCCCAGCGCCGTAGCCAGCCCCATGACGGTCCGCGTGGTGGCGTCCGAGGTGGCGTGGCCCCGGATCACCTCGACCAATTGCATGATCGGCACCGGGTTCATGAAGTGCATCCCGATGACGCGATCGGCCCGACCGGTGTGTGCCGCAATTTCGGTAATCGAGATCGAACTGGTATTGGTCGCCAGGATGGTGTCGGGACCGAGCAGATTGTCGAGCGTCTCAAAGATCTTGAACTTGGTGGCCGGCTGTTCGCTGGCCGCTTCGACCACGATCAGACTGTCGCGGGCAGCAGCGAGGTCGCCTCCCATGTGGATGCGGGCCATGACCTCATCGGGGGCCGACGCGTCCAGGGTGCCCTTCTTGACCTGGCGCTCGAGATTGCGGCGGATCGACTCGCCCGCGCGCGCCAGAGCGGCGGCATCCACGTCGATCAACTCCACCTCGTGACCATACTGCGCGAACACGTGGGCGATCCCGCTGCCCATCGTGCCGGAACCAATCACAGCAACTCTACTCATCGGCCGTTCATCCTCCCCAAAATCGTCAATCGGTGCCGGCGGGTCGTGCCCGCAGCACCTGCTCAGATGTCGCGGCTGACCGACAGCGCCACGGCATTGCCCCCGCCGAGGCAGAGTGTGGCCAGCCCGGTCGTGGCCTCGCGATCGGCCAGTGCATACAGCAGCGTCGCCAGGATCCGGGCTCCGCTCGCGCCGATCGGGTGTCCCAGCGCAATCGCGCCGCCGTGAACATTGACCCGCGCGTCGTCCCATCCCAGGGCGCGCCCGTCGGCAATCGCCTGCACGGCGAAGGCCTCATTGGCCTCGATCAGATCATACTGATCGATGGTGGTACCGGTGCGGGCCATCAGGTGGCGCACCGCCATGATCGGGGCGAAGAAGAGATCCTTCGGCTCGCCGCCACCGGTGGCGTAGCCGGTGATCCGCGCCAACGGCGTCAGGCCGTGGCTGCGGGCATAGGCCAGCGAGGTGACCACCGTGGCGGCGGCGCCATCGTTGAGGCCGGGCGCATTGCCGGCCGTGACCGATCCCCCGGCAACGAACGCCGGCTTGAGCTGCGCCAGCCGTTCAAGCGAGGTATCGGCCCGGGGCGACTCGTCGGCGGCCACAGTCACGTCACCCTTGCGGCCCGGAATCACCACCGGCACGATCTCGGCAGCAAACTTGCCCGCCTGCTGCGCCGCCACGGCCTTCTGATGCGAGGCCAGTGCGAAGGCATCCTGATCGGCCCGACTCACCTCCGCCTTGGTGGCGGTGTACTCCGCGTAGGCTCCCATATGATTGTCGCCGAACGAGTCCCACAGGCCGTCGTGGATCATGCCATCGACCACAGTCTGGTTGCCGGCCTTGATCCCGTCGCGATAGTGATACAGGTAGTGCGGCGCGTTCGACATCGACTCCATCCCGCCGGCGACGACACACTCGGCGTCGCCCGCCTTGATCGCCTGCGCCGCCAGCATCACCGCCTTGAGACCGCTGCCACACACCTTGTTGATGGTGAGCGCCGGGATGGTCGCGGGCAGACCGGCGTGGATCATCGCCTGCCGGGCGGGGGCCTGCCCACTGCCGCCCTGGATCACCTGGCCCATGATGACGTCGTCGATGGTGGTGGGATCGATCGCCGCGCGCTGCACGGCCTCGCGGATCGCGATCGCGCCGAGCGCCGGTGCACTGAGCGGCGCCAGGCCACCCAGGTAGCGCCCGATCGGGGTACGGCAGGCCGACACGATGACGGCAGTGGTACTGTCACTCACAACTGAGCCCCTGGTTCAGGTTCAAGGTCGAGGGCAAGATAAGCGAACCGGCTACGGCCCAATCGTCCGCGCGCGGATCGCGTCGGTCAACCGTGCCGCGAAAGCGGAAACCGGCATCACATCCTGTTTGTTCCCGGCCCCACGGGTCCGCACCGCCACCGTCCCGGCATCCGCTTCGCGCTGTCCGATCACCGCCAGATAGGGCACCTTGGCCACCTCGCCCTCGCGGATCCGATAGTTGAGCGTCTCGCTTCGGTCGTCGAGATGGGCGCGGATCCCCGCCGCGCGCAGCGTCGCCACCAGCGCGGCACCGGCGTCGGCCTGGGCGTCGCTGATCGGCACCACGCGCACTTGCTCGGGCGCCAGCCAGAGCGGGAACTGCCCGGCGAAGTGTTCAATCAGGATCGCGATGAAACGTTCAAAGGACCCGTTCACCGCCCGGTGAATCACCACCGGGCGATGGGCGCTGTTGTCCTCGCCGGTGTACTCGAGGTCGAACCGTTCGGGCGCGGCATAGTCAAGCTGAATCGTGCCCAGTTGCCAGGCCCGTCCGATGGCATCGGTGACGTCGAAGTCGATCTTGGGGCCGTAGAAGGCGCCGTCGCCTTCCTTCAGCTCATAGGGTTCACCGGTGGCTTCCAGCGCCTGGCGCAGCGCGGCTTCGGCCCGATCCCACATGGCGTCGTCGCCGATCCGCATGGCCGGTCGGGTGGCGAACTTGAGCCGCGCCTCCAGACCGTACACCCGATAGTAGCCGAGAATGAAGTCGGTCAACCGCTTCACTTCGTCGGCGATCTGATCCTCACGCAGATAGATGTGGCAATCGTCCTGCGCGAACTGACGCACCCGGGTCAGCCCCGACAGCGCGCCGCTGATTTCGTTGCGATGCAACACGTCATAGGTGACGTAGCGGATCGGCAACTCGCGGTAGGAGTGCTTGCGGGTCCGATACATCAGATGGTGCGACGGGCAATTCATCGGCTTGAGCGAGAAGTCGTGCTCGCCGGTCTCGTTGTCCAGCACCAGGAACATGTTCTCGCGGTATTTGCCCCAATGGCCGCTCTGCTCCCAGAGGGTCCGGTGATACATCAGCGGCGTCCGAATCTCCCGGTACCCGTCGCGCTGACGCTCGCGCATCAGATCCATCAGCTCGTTGTAGATCGTGGTGCCCCGCTCGGTCCAGAACACCGCCCCCGGCGCCACCGGCAGAAAATGGAACAGGTCCAGGTCACGGCCCAGCCGACGGTGATCGCGCTTGCGCGCCTCCTCCAGCCGGGTGAGGTGGGCGCTGAGATCGTCCTTGCGGAAGAAGGCGGTGCCGTAAATGCGCTGCAGCATCTGGCGCGAGGAATCACCGCGCCAATAGGCACCGGCGGTATTGAGCAGCGTCACGAATCGCAGCCGCCCGGTGCTGGGGATATGGGGGCCGCGGCACAGATCGACGAAGGGACCATCGGTGTACACCGTGATGGTCTCATCGCTGCCCAACTCCGCGATCCGCTCCAACTTGAGCGGGTCGTCGGCGAAGCGCCGTTCGGCTTCGGCCCGGTCCACCACCTCGCGGACAAAGGGATAGTCGGCCGCGATGACTTCGCCCATCCGGGCTTCGATCCGCTCGAGATCTTCCGGGGTGAAGGGGCGATCCACCTCGAAGTCGTAGTAGAACCCCTCGGCAATGGCCGGTCCGAAGCCGATCCCGGCCTCGGGGAAGAGGTCGCGGACCGCGGTCGCCAGGATGTGGGCCGCCGAATGCCGCAGCACCTCCAGGGCAGCCTCGTCCCGGTCGGTCAGAATCGCCACCCGGTCGCCGTCGGCCAGCTCGCGCGACAGATCGCGCACCTGATCGTTGACCCGGATGGCCAGCGCCGCCGGCGCCAGACCGGGTCCGATCGCCGCCGCCAGGTCGGCTCCGGTGGCGCCAACCGCGAGTTCGCGGACTGACTCATCGGGGAGAACAACGCGGATCGGGCGGTCGGCGGTCGCGGGCATGCGGGCTGGGTCCTCGGGAACGGCGTGAATCCTGATGAGAATCCGGTCGCCCGGGCCATAGGCCCGACGCCGGGAGCCATGTAGTTTACCACCATGTCGCAACTCATCGTGCGCCGCGTGGCATCGCATCGCAGTTCACTCCTCACCCCGGTGATCGCCGGACTCGCGCTGGGCGCGGCGGCCGGCTTCGTGCTGGGCGAGCTGTTCGGACCGCGCGCCGGCCTCGCTGCCGCTCCGGCCGCGGTGCCGTCCCAACCCGGCCGCAGCATGGCCGAACTGGTCGGCGCCGCGCTCACCGCCCTGAGCGCCGACCAGGATCTGGCCCGGCTCGACCTCGAGGTCATTCCGGTGAGTCGCCAGGTGATCGAGTTGCATGGCTGGGTCCCCAGCCGGCGGCTCCGCACCCGGGCGCTGCAACTGGTCGGCGACGCGGTCGGCCGGGACGCGGTAGTGAACCGCTTGCTGGTGCGGGGCGAAGACGATGCAGCCCAGCCCAGCCTCGACGTGTTGAGCGCATGACCGAACCCTTGAGTCCACAGTACGATCCGGCCGGAATCGAGCGGCAGCTCTATGCGCGCTGGCGCGCCGAGCACCGCTTCCATCAGCCGGCCGAGGCCGCCGGCGAGCGCTACGTCATCCAGATGCCGCCGCCCAACGTCACGGCCGTGCTCCACGCCGGCCATGGCCTGACCTACACGGTGCAGGACGTGCTGATCCGCTTTCAGCGGATGCGGGGCCGCAAGGCCGTCTGGGTGCCCGGCACCGACCACGCCGGTATCGCCACCCAGAACGTGGTGGAAAAGATCCTCGCGCAGCAGGGTCAGACTCGCTTCGATCTCGGCCGCGACGCCTTCGTCGCCCGCGTGCGGCAGTTTGTCGACGAGACCGGCGGCCGGATTCTGGAGCAGTTGTCGGCCCTCGGTGCCGCCTGCGATTGGGACCGGCTCTACTTCACGCTCGACGACAATCTGTCGCGCGCCGTTCGCGAGGTGTTCGTCACCCTCTACGACGACGGTCTGATCTATCGCGGCAAGTACATCATCAACTGGTGTCCCCGCTGCCTGACGGCGCTGTCCAATGAGGAGGCCGAAAAGGAAGAAGTCGACGGCCATATCTGGCGGCTGCGCTATCCGCTGGCCGACGGCAGCGGCTCGATCGTGGTGGCCACCACCCGGCCCGAGACCATGTTGGGTGACAGCGGTGTCGCTGTCCATCCGGCCGACCCGCGCTACCGCGACCTGATCGGTCGCGAGATTCGCCTGCCGCTTACCGATCGGACCATCCCGATCGTGGCCGACGAAGCTGTCGAACAGGACTTCGGCACCGGGGCGGTCAAGGTCACACCGGCCCACGACGCGACCGATTTCGAGATCGGCCGCCGTCATGGCCTGGCGGCACTCGACATCATGACCGATGATGCCCACCTCAACGATCTGGTCCCCGAGCGCTTCCGCGGCCTCGATCGCCAGGCGGCCCGCGCCGCCGTGGTGGCGGAATTCGAGGCGCAGGGGCTGCTGGTCGCGACCGACACCCACCGCCACGCTGTGGGTCACTGCTATCGCTGCGGCACGGTGGTCGAACCCCGGTACTCCGATCAGTGGTTCGTCCGCATGGCACCGCTCGCGGCTCCTGCCCTGGCCGCCTACCGCGACGGGACGCTGCGCTTTCTGCCGGAACGCCAGGGTGAGATCTACGCCCAGTGGCTCGAACAGATCCGCGATTGGTGCATTTCGCGCCAGTTGTGGTGGGGTCACCGGATTCCGGTCTGGTACTGCGATGCCGCCGACTGTGGCCGCACCATCGTGGCCCGCGAGACGCCGACCGAATGCCCCGGCTGCGGTGGGCCGGTCCGTCAGGACGAGGACGTGCTCGACACCTGGTTCTCCTCCTGGCTGCTGCCGTTCACATCGCTGGGCTGGCCCGAGGATACCGCCGACCTGGCGGCGTTCTATCCCGGGACGACCATGGTCACCGCGCCCGAGATCCTGTTCTTCTGGGTCGCCCGCATGGTGATGTCGGGACTGTATTTCCGGGGCGAGGTGCCGTTCACCACGGTCTACCTCCATGACACGGTGCGCGATACCCAGCACCGCAAGATGTCGAAGTCGCTCGGCAACGGGATCGATCCGCTCGAAGTGATCGATCGCTACGGCGCCGATGCATTGCGCTACACCATGGTGAGCGGCATGGCGGTCGGCACCG
>CBFGTB010000008.1:0-32317 GCA_965651715.1 uncultured Gemmatimonadales bacterium | reverse complement strand
GGTTTACCCGCGGGCAGCCGACGCCTTAGCCGAGCCGCGGGTTTACCCGCGGGCCGCCGACGTCTCTCTTCTCTCTTCCTCTCCTTCCCGCGCTCTGACTACTCTTCAGCTCAATCTTCGCGTGAGGATGCGATGCTGATCGTGGCCATTGCCGTGGGCGGCGTGGTGGGGACCCTGCTGCGCTGGTGGGTGACCGGTGCCCTGCCGCGCATGGCGGGCGGGATTCCTCGCGGCACGCTGGCGGTAAATCTGGTCGGGTCGGCGGTGATCGGTTTCGTGATGCGTTACGGGGTGGCCACCCCCCAGTGGTCGCCGCAGCTCCGCGCCGGGATCGTGATCGGGTTCTGCGGCGCGTTTACCACCATGAGCAGCTTCGCCTACGAACTGGTGCGCCTCGGCAGCGAGGGCGCGACCTGGCGCGCCGGTGGCTATCTGCTGCTGACGATTGTGGGTTGTTGCGCGGCGGTCATGCTCGGCTCGGCGCTGGCCGGTCGGCTGCTATAGCGCCGGCCCATCGCGCCGCTCCACCCCGCGCCGCGCAGTCATCCGGCAACTGTGGGTTTCGGGCCGATCCGTGCCCCCTCGCGGCAGATCGCTTCGCCGGCCCCGGCCGCCGCGCAGGCGCTGCTGCGGCGCGCCATGTCGGTGGTATAGAGCACGCTGATCTGCTCGCCGACGGCCCGCCAGCACGCGTCGCGATCGATACCGGCGGGAACCTTGCCGCAGAAGGCAATGCCGCTGGCCGGGTCGGCAGTGACGTCAATGAAGTTCTTGACCACGCCCACAAAGCACCACTGGCGCCAGGACGGATCGCCCGGCGAGCAGAGCTGGATCGACTTGTCGGCATCCATCAACGTGGCGCCGCTGGCGTTGGTGCCGAGGCTGGTGTAGCACACGTCGCGGACCCGCTCGGGGGCGCCGTCGCAGGTCTGAGCGGCCCGGGCAAAGTCGTTGCCGACCAGCGACAAGAGGATGCTGCCCTGGCCGAGGTAGCATGACCGCTGATACCGCTCAGCCAACACGGTGCAGGGATAGAGCGCGTCACTGGAGTCACGCATTCGGAATGTTGGAGTCGTCATGTCGTGGTCGCCATGATCCATCGCCATGCCGTGGTGATCGCCGGTCTGTTCCAGAGCGCGCTTGGCGGTGTGGTGCCCGCCGGGCATCGATGCCACGGCGTTCTCCATGATGGCGCCGCCGTAGCAGGAGTCCTCGTCCCAGGAGCCATTGAGCCAGTCGCAGCCCGCCAGCGCCCGGGGCAGGTCCCAGTTCCATGCCATCTCCAGGCCGTGGCCCAGACCATGGATGCACTGGAAACGGAGCCAGTTGTCGGTGCCGACCGGGGCAATGTCGTCGCAGAGTCCCACCACCCGGGCCGAGTCGACCACGCCGCCGGCAGTCAGATACGACTGGATCACGCCGTGATAGCAGCCCGACTGATACAGCGTGCTGCAGGAACGGAATACCGTCGCGACATCGTCACCAGGCTGCCACGCACGGATGCCGATCACATGGGTGTAACTGTGGCCGTCCATGGCCACCTCGCGGTCACGATTACCGAGCTGCTCCAACGCGGCAAGGGCCAGGGACACCCGTCCCTCGCCCGAGAGGGCAAGGAAGTAGTCCTCGAAGCAGCTCCGCCGGACGTCGCTCTCCGCCGCGCCACAGCGCTGCTCCGCCAGGCGGGCCAATCGAGCGGTGTCGGCGGCCACCGTGGCCGAGTCGACCCGGGCCTGAAAGGTCGCAGCCGGCTCCTGGGCCAGATTGGCGCGACAGGCCAGTGACAGCAGCAGAGCCAGTGGCAGCAACATCGGGCGGGCGGTCATGTGTCGTTCTCCCTCGTATCGGTACGGCGTGTCCAGCGGTCGGCGTCGCGCTCTTCCACCTTGGCCATCATGCGGGTGAAGGCATCGTCGAGGTCGATTCCCTCACGGTTCGCCATGCAGATCAGCACGAAGAGAACATCGGCCATTTCCATCGCCAGATCAGCATCGGCCTCGTCGGGCTTCTTGGTCTTCTGCCCGAAGCGATGGTTGATCTCCCGCGCCAGCTCACCCACCTCTTCGGCGAGACGAGCCATGTTGGTCAGCGGATGGAAGTAGCCCTCCTCATACTGGGAGATCCAGGCGTCGACCCGCGACTGATATTGGCTGAGCGACATGAAACGCGACGATCCTGAGTCCTGAGAAATGAGAAACCCCGTCCGAAGAAGATAGCTCTTCGGGCGGGGTGCCTCAGGAGTCGGGGCCGGACTAGAAGGTCTGCGACCAGCTCCGCTGACCCAGCGGTCGCGCCGTGGCGGCGCCGAACACGGCCTTTTCGATGGCGCAGTTGGAGTAGTGCACCTCGACGTTGCCGCTGATCGACCCGTTGTCGGATCCCACCGACGCCCCCTCGGCCAGCAGGGCGCCATAGATCTTGTTGCCGTTGCCGTTGATCTTGATCTCGTTGCGGACGATGATCAGGCCGACCCATTGGAATCCACCGGCCAGCTCAAGATTCCCATCGATGAGCAGCACTCCCTGCCCGCGACTCCCGGCCGCGAACTTGGTCTGTGAGCCGGTCCCCCGCACCACCGGGAAATAGCTCTGGCAGGGCACCACCACGCCCGATGTCGGCGGGCGATAGGGTTCGCCGAAATTGAGCAGCGCGCTCTTGTCGCAGGTGTTGCTGCTCAGGTCGAGCACCGGAGCCACGCCGTTATAGGGGGTGGTGTTCGGCAACAGCTTCACGCCGGGCTGGGATCCCAGAGTGGCGAAGGTGTAGTCGAGGAAGTCGTTGAATGTCGCTGAGGTGATCGAGGCATCGTTCGACACCTCCTTCTCGGGGTAGCCAAACACGTTGTTGAGTTCCTTGCTGCCCACCCCGGTGCCGGTCGCGCTCCGGACACCAACCACGTCGTCGCTGTTCCCCGGATCGAGCGCATCGCATTCGGCGGCATTCCACTGCGGCGGGTTGGAATTGAGGCCGCTGACTTCGAATGCGTTGCCATTGAACTTGATCGGCTCGCTCACCGTCACGGCCGCGTTGGCGTCGATGGTGGGCTTGGCCAGCCGGAAGAACTGCACCACGCTCAGCTCGGCCAGGCGGCGGCCACCGCCCTGCCGCCAGCCGGTCGAGGTGACCTGGAACAGCTCCTGGTTGAGCCGCCGGATCGTGCTGTTGTGATAGAGCTTGCCGCTTTGCAGCGCGATCGGGCCGCTGTTCCACTCGGTGGGATCGTCACGGCTCCAGACCGGCAGCAGATTCTGAATGGCGGGATCCCAGGTGGCATAGGTGCGGGCCAGGCCCGACTCGGCGGCGTTCTGGGCCTCGACCGCCCAGACGCCGTGGGACGAACCGGAGCGATCGAAGCGCGTCACCAGAAACGACGCGCTGACGGCTGCGCCCAGGACCACCAGAGCGAACAGGGTCAGCACCAGCGTAATGCCGCGCCGGTCGCGGCATCGATTCCTGATGGACATCCTCATGGGCGAGCCCCCGTTTAGGGACGGAGTGTGTTGCGCAGCGCGACCCGGGTGACCACCGAGAACGAGCCAGACGCGCGTGTGGTGCTGCCGGCGAGCGATACTGCGCCGTCGGTCACCGTGGTGACGCGGATGCCGATCGATCGGACATCCAGCGGGTCGGCCGTGGTGAGATCCATCACCGTCCCGGCCGCGTTGTAATAGGTGAAGTCAATTCCGGCGGCATCACTCAGTGGTCCGATCACCGGGGTGAACGACGCTTCGCTGAGGGAGAGCGAGCGGCGCCCGACAAACCACTCACCGCCATCCTGCATCGGGGCATACTCCACCGCCTCGAACCAGCGGATCGGACCGCCCAGCGTCTCATTGGTGACCTGCATCTCGGCACCCGGCATGAGTTCGGGCACCGCGGCGAGGGTGATGGTGATGGCGGGGTCGCCGTCGCATGTCGCATTCAGATTGACCGAGCGTACCGTCATCTCGACCCATCGATCATCGAGACCATTGCTTCGCTCCACCTCGAGAAAGAGGAGGAAGCGATCGGTCACCTCCGGCATCCGCTGACCGACAATCGGGCGCCGGATCTGGAAGACCAGGCGATTGGGGTCGAGGCTGCCACAGGTCACACTCACGCCCCGCGAGGCGTAGAACGACAGCCGATCATCATCGATGGCAATCAGGTCGCTGGTCGCCGGCTCGCCGGGTTCGGGAATGGTGTCATACCCGATTTCCCGGAACTCAAGCGGCAGCATCAGGCTGCCGATGCGCGCCTCGCCCTGGGTGGCGGCGATCTGGACCTGGGCCCCGGAGGCACTCATCACGCGAGTGAACACCTTGGCCAGGGCCAGGCCAATGATGCCGATCATCACGATGCCGACCAGCAACTCAACCAGGGTCACGCCGCGGCGGGTCGATGTCAGCATGCGACGCTCGCGATCAGAGTGTCGGTGCGTTCGCCGGTGTCCGACAGCAGGTAGGTCACCAGCACCTGGACCGTACGCAGTGATCCGGTCGCCGGGACCGTCCACGACATCGTCAGGTGGTCGACGGTGATCGGCGCGGCCGACGAGGTGAACCGCGGCGATCGACAGGGCGGGGAGGTCGCGGCGGCGTAGGTCAGCAGTTCGTCCATCTTGGCGTTGGCGCGGGCGGCCGCCACCGTGGCGAACCGGGAGCGGTTCAGGTCGCGGGTGGTGTACATCACACCGCCGGCGATCGACAGCACGCCGATGGTCAGAATCACGATTGCCACCATCAGCTCCACCAGGGTGAAGCCGCGTCGACTCCGCAACCTCATTCGATTCTCCCGGAGCCGGTGATTGTTGCGCTGCTGCTCTCACCCCGCTTGCTGGCGGTGAAGGTGAAGGGGGCCCCGCTGGTCACCAGGCCGGTCGCGGCCACCACAATCGAATCGCTGCTCAGGGTCGGTGTCAGGCCGAACTCGCCGACAAAATTGAGCGGATAGCCGATCGTGTCGCGGGCGCCGCCGGGGGCCACTGTCATGACCGCCACACCGGCGTTGAACGACAGGGTCACCTGCTGCCGGGTCTGCATCGCGCTGGCGCGGGCCTGGCGGAACATCGAGGCGAAGGCCTCATGGGCGCCGCTCACGTCCCGCTGTGCCGCCGCGACTGCGATACGAGGGGCCGACATCATGATCAGCAACCCGATCACCACGACCACCATCAGCATTTCCAGCAGCGTGAATCCCTGCCGGGCGGCAGCAGATCGCTGGCGCGGCAGGTGCCGACGTCGTGTCCCCGTGGCGAGATGTCTCACCGGTTCTCCTTCCCGCTGGTGAGCGGATATCCCCGGCGGGGGCCCGGGATGAGCCTGGCCAGGTCCGGTGTGGTCCGATTGCGACACCGAGCTGACTGGCGTCCTGGCAGGGTGTGGTACGGCTGAGGCAGCCACACCCTGGTCGACTCACCCACCGGAGGAGCAGAATTCATGCCGGTTGCCGCGGCGGTCGACCCACCGCGGCGGGTCGGCTCCGGGGGTGGTCCCCGCCGATCTCCAAGGGCTCATCACCATTGAAGATGTGGTAATTTCGGGCACTGACGAGTCGGCTCATCGCCGGCCCTCACGCCCTGCCCAGGATCAAGTATCGGCCGGGGATCCCCTTCACTTTGCACGGTTTCGACAGACCCATGCGCCCACGCCAACGAATCCTCGCCAACCTCGATGAGATCTACCGGGAGTCCTACCAGCGGGCCCGGGAGGCCGATCAGCAGACCCGGATGTCCGATCTCGACAACTCCTATATGAGGGATCAGCTCATGCTGGAGATCCTGCTCGACATCCGCGACCTCTTCGCCGTGGCCCCCGCCGCCCCCGAACCGGGGAAGAGCGCCCTCGAGAAGCTCGAGACCCTGCGCCGGATTGCCCGACGCTGAGCGGCACCCCGGCCGGCGGCTTGTCGCCCTCCCGGTCCGGGGGCATCTTTGCCGGTATGGCTACTCGTACCGGCACCCGGACCCGATCGACCCCGCGGCTCGACAAGAGCGAGCTGCTCGACCTCTATCGCCTGATGCTGCTTTCACGGCGGCTCGACGACAAGGAAATCCAGCTCAAGCGCCAGAATAAGATCTTCTTCCAGATCAGCGGCGCCGGACACGAGGCCGTCCTGGTGGCGGCCTCCCGCGTGTTCCGCCCGGCCCATGACTGGTTCTACCTCTATTACCGCGACCGCGCCCTGTGCCTCGGCCTCGGTATGACGGCGACTGAGCAGCTTCTCTCGGCTGTCGCCGCTGCCGATGATCCCAACTCGGGCGGCCGCCAGATGCCCTCCCACTGGGGCCACAAGGATCTCAACATCGTCTCGGTCTCCTCGCCGACCGGGACCCAGTTCCTCCAGGCCGTCGGCGCGGCCGAAGCGTGGCTGCGCGCCAGTGCCGACGAGAGCCTGAGCGACATGACCCGCGGCGATGAGGTCATCCTGTGTACCGCCGGAGAGGGCACCACCAGCGAGGGCGAGTTCTGGGAGGCGCTCAACAGCGCCTGCAACCTCAAGCTGCCGGTGGTGTTCCTGATCGAAGACAATGGCTATGCCATTTCAGTGCCGGTCGAGGTGAACACCGCCGGCGGGTCGATCAGCAAGCTGGTCCGCTCCTTCCCCGGCCTGCTGGTCGAAGAGGTCGATGGCTGCGACCCGCTCGCCGCGATGACCGTGCTGCAGAAGGCCCACGATTACGCCCGGCAGCGCAAGGGGCCGGCGCTGGTTCACGCCAAGGTGATCCGTCCCTATTCGCACTCACTGTCGGACGATGAGGTGCACTACCGCCCCCAGGCCGAGCGCGATGCCGAGGCGGCGCGCGATCCGCTGACCACCTTCCCGGCTCGGCTGATGGCCGAGGGTGTGGCGACGGAATCAGAGATTGAGCTGATTCAGCGCCAGGTGGAGGAGGAGGTGGAGATCGCCACCGACATCGCGCTGCAGGCACCGCAGCCGGCGGCGGAGACCATTTACGACTACGTCTATTCCCCCGATGTCGACCCGACGGCTGAGCCGTTCGATACCGAGGACGATCCGCAGTCGAGCGGCGATCCGACCACCATGGTCGACCTGCTCAACAGTTGCCTCCGCGATGAGATGGCTCGCGATCCCCGGATCCTGCTCTTCGGCGAGGATGTGGCGGATCTCTCGCGTGACGAGCACCAGGATGAGGTCAAGGGCAAGGGCGGCGTCTTCAAGGTGACCTGGGGATTGCAGCGCCAGTTCGGCAGCAATCGGGTCTACAACTCCCCGCTGGCCGAGGCGAACATCGTCGGTCGGGCGATCGGGCTGGCGACGCGGGGATTCAAGCCGGTCGTCGAGATTCAGTTCTTCGACTATATCTGGCCGGCCTACATGCAACTGCGCGACGAGCTGGCCCTGATGCGCTGGCGCTCGAATAACAGCTACAGCGCTCCCGTGGTGGTCCGGACCACCTACGGTGGCTATCTCAAGGGCGGCGCGGTGTATCACTCCCAGACCGGCGCGGCGATTTTCACCGGCGTGCCCGGGCTGCGCGTCATCTGTCCGAGCACCGCCCTCGATGCGGCCGGGTTGTTGCGGACGGCGATTCGCTGCGAAGATCCGGTGCTGTTCCTTGAGCACAAGCACCTCTATCGCCAGACGTACAACAAGGGGGCCTACCCCGGCCCCAATTTCATGATCCCGTTCGGCAAGGCAAAGGTGGTCCGCCCCGGAACCGACGCCACTGTCATCTGCTACGGTGCGGTGGTGCAGCGGGCGGTGGTCGCCGCTCAGGCGCTGGAAGAAGCCACCGGGCAGCGGGTCGAGGTGATCGACCTGCGATCGCTCAACCCGGTGGACTGGGAGACCATCGGCGATTCGATTCGCCGGACCCACCGGGTGATCGTGGCGTATGAGGATTCGCTCTCATGGGGCTACGGCGCCGAAATCGCCGCGCGGATCGCCGATGATTACTTCGAGTGGCTCGACGCTCCGGTGCGCCGGGTCGCCAGCAGCGACACCTTCGTCGCCTACGCCCCGGAACTCGAGGACGTCATTCTGCCCCAGGTCGCCGACCTGCAGAATGCCCTCACCGAAATTCTGAAGTACTAGCGGGAGACGTCACCGCCGAGCGCCGCGAGGGGCCCGTGCCCGTCGCGTGGAACTACGACAGGCTCTCGCGCAGCTCGGTGGCGGCGTCGATCGCGTGATCGACGTCGCGCGAGAGGGCCCGAGCCTGCTGGGTCGCATGGCTGAGGTCATTCCCCACCGCACCAATGCCCTTCTCCCGCAGCCGCAGCAGATCGAAGCGCAGCCCTTGCATGGCCAGGGCCTGGCTCTCGAAGCGGGCCTTCATTTCGTCACGCCGCTTGATGAGTTCCTGACAACTCGCCCGCTGCCGCTCAAGGATCGCCACCTGACGATCCCGTTCCTCGCCGGCGGGTTGCTCCGCGAGGCGGAGCAACTGCATCTCGATGCGATGGACCTGATCGTCACTGAACGAGGTGTCCATGGCATGCAGCGCCAGCGCCATCTCATGCGCTTTGGCGTAGAGATTGTCGACAGTTTCCGGCATCTCGGCGACCACGGCCTTGTCGGCGTCACTGAGACGGGCCATCAAGGACTGGATCGCCATGCGGTCGCCATGAATCATCATCATCTGGCGGTGATACTGCCCCAATTGCTCGACGCGCGGTGGCGAGATCAGCTTGTTGCCGCTCCGGGTCGCTATCGCATCGGGCGCATCGGGGCGATTGATGATATCCCGCCAGGAATAGCCGGCCTGCCACAGATCGGCGTAGCGCTTGAACAGCGAGAACGACATCCAGGCCACCGGGAGCAGGAACCAGGGGGTATCCAGTCCGGTCATCATGTTGACCATGAACAACCCGCCGCCCACGGCTGCCGTGCGCGCGAACTCCGCTCGCGCGGCACGTACCACCTTGGGTTCGCCGGTCTCGGGCAGTTGCACCTCGTCGCGCTGGCCCCGTCGGGGGCGTGAGCGGAGACCGCGTTCGCCCCTGAGCCGATCGCGATCGGGGCGCGGCAGCGGCGGGCGCGGCGGCCGCGGCAGACCTCCCTCGATCAGCGGGCGCGGCTCACGCCGGGCGGGTGGTCCCACCCGCGAGCGCTCGGTGGCCTGACGGCCACGCGGCATCGGCCGGGTCGGTCGGGTCGGCCGTTCGGCGGCCTTCCAGCCCAGTCCGGTGGGGCGGTATCCCGCCACGCTCCGGTTTTCCAGCGCCCGGCGCAGATTGTCAGCCGAGGGCCACCGGTTGGCCGGATCCTTCTCCAGGCAGCGGGCCACCGCCAGCGAGAGATCCTCGGGGATATCGCTGAATTGCTCGTGCAGCAGCGGGGCCGGTTCGGTGATGTGCTTCATCAGAATGCCGGCAACGGTCGGGGCGTTGAACGGCAACTGTCCCGACAGCATCTGATAGGTCACGATTCCCAGCGAATACAGATCGCTGCGGCCATCGATCTCGCTCTCACCTGCCGCCTGTTCCGGCGACATGAACGACGGGGTGCCAATCGCCATCCCGGCGCTGGTGAGGGTGGCACCGCTGGTGCCCGAGAGCGCCTTGGCAATCCCGAAATCGGTCACCATCACCCGGCCGCGCTGGCCTTCGAGCAGGATATTGTCCGGCTTGATGTCGCGATGGACGATATTGACAGCGTGTGCGGCCGAGAGCGCGTCGGCCGTTTCCTTCATGATGCGACGCACCTCTTCGGCGGGCAGCCGACCGCGGCGACGGATCCGGGCGGCGAGCGATTCGCCCTCGATCAGCCCCATCACGAAATACACTACGCCGTTGCCTTCGCCGACGTCGTGGATCGGAACGATATGGGGGTGCGACAGGCGCGCCGCCGTTTGGGCTTCCCGGGTGAACCGCTCACGGATTTCCTGCTGGAAGGCCAGCTCGGGGGGCAGGGCCTTGATGGCCACCCGGCGCTGGAGCCGCTCGTCCCGGGCGCGGAACACCACGCCCATGCCGCCTCGTCCGATCTCACCTTCGATCGTGTACGAGTCGCCGAGTGCATCCTTGAGCAGGCTGGGTAGCTGCGACTGCCCCGCGTCGGTCATCCGTGGTCCGGTCTGGAGGGCGCTTGGTGTCAACTCTCGAATTTGCACCCGGTTGGCCGTGCGAGCAACGTGCCGTTCCAACCTGCCGCTCGGGCAGAGTCGGGCCCGGATCCGGGCGCTGGCGTGCCGCGTTGGCTGAATCCCGGTCGAAGCGGCAGATTTGCGGCTGGCACAACCGATGCTCGTGTGATGGCCGACGCGGGTCGACTGCCGACCCCGACCTAGGCAAGGAGTACTCGTGACCGACCGACTGAATCTCCCCGTCCTGCCGCTGCGTGACGTGGTCCTGTTTCCTGGCGTTACCGCCCCGATCGGCGCGGGCCGCCCGATGACCCTCAAGGCGATTGAGGCCGCGCTGGCCACGCCCGAGAAGCTGGTCTTTGCTCTCTCGCAGCGGGAGAATATCGAACAAGTGGCCAGCGAGGGGCTCTACCGCGTGGGCACCATCGCCCGGATCGGGCAGATCCAGCGCGGGATGAGCGGCATGCAGCTCCTGCTCCACGGTGAGCAGCGGGGCATGGCGCTGCAGGTGACCGAAGAGAATGGCTATCTGACAGCGACGGTGCGTCAGATGGAGGACCTGCCGGCCGTCGATCCGCACGACCCCGGCTTCGAGGCGCTCCACAAGGAACTCCGCGCTCGCGCGGCCGAACTGGGCCAGAAGTCAGGCCTGCCGGAGGACGTGGTCCAGCAGGTGTTGCAGGGCGTCGAGGATGCCGGACGCTTTGCCGACCTGGTGGCCGGCTATCTCGATCTGACCACGCCCCACCGTCAGGAACTGCTCGAGACGCTGGCTGTGGACGAGCGGCTGCGTCGGGTGCTGGTCCATGTCCAGCGCCAGATCGCGGTGCTCGATGCCCAGGAGGACATCAAGAGCCAGGTCCAGGAGGAATTGGGCGAACGCCAGCGTGAGGTCTATCTCCGCGAGCAACTCAAGACCATCCGTCGCGAACTGGGCGACGAGGACGATGGCAGTGAGACCGATGAGCTGGCCGAACGTCTGGCGGCGCTCGATCTGCCGGCCGATGCCCGCAAGGAGGTCGACCGCGAACTCGGTCGGCTGCGCCGGATCGGCCGCGAATCGATGGAATCGCAGGTCATCAGGACCTTCCTTGAGCATGTGGCCGAACTGCCCTGGAATGTCCGCGACGAGGAGCACATCGATATTCCGGCGGCGCAGGAGATTCTCGACGCCGACCATTACGCCCTGGGCGATGTCAAGGACCGCGTGCTCGAGTTCCTCGCCGTGCGCGCCATGCGGGCACAGCGCGCGGCACAGAGTGAGAATCCGGAACCGGACACGCCGGCGTCGACCGACGAGCCGACCGGAGCGGGTGCGGCTGGCGCGGCGGCGGCATCCGATACGTCGGCCTCAGCCGGTGAGGGGGCGACGCCACCGGTCGACACCGACGAGTCACGTCGGCGATCGCCGATTCTCCTCTTCGTCGGACCTCCCGGCGTGGGCAAGACCTCGGTGGCCAAGAGCATCGCCCGCGCGATGGGGCGCAAGTATGTCCGGGTATCGCTCGGCGGAGCCCGCGACGAAGCCGACATCCGCGGCCATCGGCGCACCTACGTCGGAGCCATGCCGGGTCGGATCATTCAGGGCCTCAAGCAGGCGGGCAGCCGCAATCCGGTGTTCCTGCTCGACGAGGTGGATAAGCTCGGTGTCTCATTCCAGGGCGATCCGGCCTCGGCACTGCTGGAGGTGCTCGATCCCGCGCAGAATGATTCGTTCACCGATCACTATCTCGGCATCCCGTTCGATTTGAGCGAGGTGATGTTCATCGCGACGGCCAACGTGCTCCAGAGCATTCCGGCGCCGCTGCTCGATCGGATGGAGATCGTCGACTTTTCGGGCTACATCGAGGCCGAAAAGGTCGCCATCGCCGAACGGTACCTGGTGCCGCGACAGATCCGCGACAACGGACTTGATGATGAGCAGATCAGCTTCAGCGGTCCCGCGCTGCTGGAACTGGTCCAGCGCTACACCCGCGAGGCCGGTGTACGGCAGCTCGAACGAGAAATCGGGCGGCTGGCGCGCAAGGTCGCCCGGCAGATCAGTGGTGGCGATGTCACCCGGGTCGATGTCACCCCGGCGGTGGTGCGCGACCTGCTCGGTCGGCCCAAGCTGCACCCCGAGGAGAAGAGCACTGTCGATCAGGTCGGGACGGCGACCGGGATGTACTACACGCCGCAGGGTGGCGACATCATGTTCGTCGAGGCCTCGACCATGCGCGGCAAGGGCGAGCTGGTGCTCACCGGTCAGCTCGGCGATGTGATGAAGGAGTCAGCACGCGCGGCCTGGACCTATGCCCGGGCCCATGCGGCCGCCCTGCACATTGACGACGAGCGCTTCGATCTCGACGTCCACATTCATGTGCCGGCGGGCGCGGTGCCCAAGGACGGTCCCAGCGCCGGGATTACCATGGCGACGGCCTTGATCTCGTCGCTCTCGGGACGCGAGGTGCGCCACGATATCGCCATGACCGGCGAGGTGACACTCCGCGGGCGCGTCTTGCCCATCGGCGGCGTGAAGGAGAAGCTGCTCGGCGCGCTTCGCGCCGGCATTCGCCATGTGATCATCCCCAAGCTCAACGAGCCCGACCTCGATGATCTGCCCGAAGAGGCGCGCAAGCGACTCACGGTTCACCCGGTCGAGGAACTGGGAGAGGTGTTGGCTCTGGCGCTCAAGGATGTGCGCTACAGCGAGGGCAAGTTGCTTTTCGGCGATGAGAATCCGCGCGATGTCGTGCCGCTGAGTCGCGGCTATCGCCACTGACGCGAACGGGGCGGGACGGCGATCGGGTCGCCGTCCTTGCCCACTCTCAACCCATTTCGACCCGATTGCGACCGGCGCTCTTGGCGCGATAGAGTGCCCGGTCGGCCGCGGCCGCGACGTCGCTGGCCGACATGCCTGAACCGGGACAGGTCGCAACCCCGATGCTGACATGCATCGCGATGTCGGGAGCGCCGTGGTGCCCCTTGACCGGTGAGTTCTCCAGCGCCTGGCGCAGCTTGTCGGCGATGGCCTTGCCGTTGGCCGGCGGACAGCGGCGCAGGATGATGCCGAACTCTTCACCCCCGTAGCGGCCGATCAGATCGGAACCACGCACACAACCACGGAATACCCGCGCCACATGCATCAGCACCTGATCGCCCACCAGATGGCCGTGGGTGTCATTGACCCGCTTGAAATGGTCAAGATCACACATCAGGAAACAGACAGCCTCGCCGTGACGGATCGCGAATGAAATCGCGTGGTCCAGCTCGGCCATCAGTGTGGCATGGTTGAGCACACCGGTGAGTCCGTCGCGATGGACCAGCTCGCGGATCCGTCGCCCCCGTTCGGTGCGGGTCATCACCACCTGGGTGAGATGCTGCTGATCGATCGGCTTGGCGAGGAAATCGTCGCCGCCCGCCCGGAGCCCGGCAATTTCGTCGGCGACCGTCTGGCGCGCGGTGAGGAAAACGATCGGCACCAGCGCCAGCCGCGGGTCCTGACGCATCAGGCGCGCCAGGGCGTAGCCGTCGATGTCGGGCAGATCGACATCGAGCAGCACCAGATCCGGGGTCTCGTTGAGCAGCGTGTCCTTGGCAACCCGCGCACTGCCACAGACCGAGACGCGAGCGTTGATCTGTCCCAACCAGGTGGCGAAGAGCTGAGCCTGACTGGGATCATCCTCGACCACTACCACGTGCGCGGGCGGGGCTCCGATCGTGGCCAGGGCGCGGGCGTACTGCGCCAGCCCCCGCGGCAGCGAGGCGCCGGTGAAGACGGCGTCGACCCCGGCTTCGGCGGTGCGGAGCCGTTCGTAGCGCTCGGCCCGGTCGGTCAGCACCACAGCGCGAGGACGATCACTGCTGGGTGCGGTCCAGTACCGCGCCATTTCGAGCGGATTGTCGCCCATCTCGGTGTCGATCACCACCAGGTCGGGTCGCTCGGACGGCAGCACGCTCCACGGATCGAGCGCCTCGTCGTGCAGTGTGATAACGAACCCCACCTCGTCGAGGCTGCGGTGGATCTCCTCGCGGAGCGGGCCACTGGGCATCAGCAGCAGGGCGCGATAGCCAAACCCCGGCAGCCTGGCCGCCGGGGCCGGCATTCCGACCAGAATCGAGGTCTCGTCGAAGGCGTCCTTCAGATCGAGCAGAGCCTGCTCGAAGAGATCGGCCTCCTGCGGCGTCGGTCGAGGCAGCGTGTTGATCCGCAACTCGGCGGCCCGAGCGACCTCGGTGACACGAGGCAGACCGTATGAGCCGCCGCTGCCGGCCAGACGATGGAACCGGGTCCTGAGCGAATCGAGTGCATCCGGTTCGCCGGCGCGAAACGCTGCCAAATCCTTGCGCAATTCGGCCAGGCGTTGGGGGGCCTCCCTGACATACTCCCACTGGAGTTGGATTAACGGATCGGCCGCCCCGCTGGAGGGCGACGTCGGCTCGCCGTCGCTCACCGCCCCTCCATCAGGGCGTCGATCGACCGCTCGGCGGCCGCGACAAAGGCCTCGCCGGTGCCGAAGTGGCCGGCAAATCGGTCTTCATGTCGAGCGCCGATCAGCGCGACCCGGCGATCGACCACCAACAGCACCGGCTCGCCCGGCCAGTCGGGGGCGGGGATGATCGTGGCCGCGATGCCGGCCAGCGGTACCGCAGCCGTGGAGGCGACCCGCAGGTCGAGACCTGCCGAATGGACCCGGCGCAGGTGAGGCCCCAGTGCCAGGCAGCCGTCGGTGGGCGCCAACAGGACCACCCGCGACTCGGCCCGTGCGATCTCGTGCCCCATGAGTTGGATCGCCCCGCGCGCTGAACTCAGTTCCACCAGGGTCGGCGTGTCGGGAACTGTCAGGGAATCGAGTGCCCGACCGAGCTGGTCGAGCGCATCGCCCTGTTGGTCGGCCAGTCGCGCCAGCAGCGTGCTGGGGGGCTCGGGCCGGTAGCGCTTGGGTCGGCCGGATTCGGCTCGGGCCGCTCCCTTGCTGACCAGCCCTTCGAGTGCGGCATAGACATTGGCGCGGGCCAGCCCGGCCGAGCGGGCGACGGTGTAACCGGTCCCCGGTCCCTCGGTGAGCAGCACTTCATAGATCAGTGACTCCGTCGGGGTGAACCCGAAGGGAGCCAGGTCCAGGCGTGAGTTCATCTCAGGAAAACTCGAGCCGCCAGCCGAGTCGCTTGGCAATCAGGGCCAGGCGGAACGTCAGATCGGCCTGGCGCGACGTCAGCTCGCCGTCGTCGGCCGCCAGCGGCCACATATGATGACTGATCGGTGACGACGCCTTGGGCTGCGACCGCAGATTCTTGGGATGCCAGATCCCGTCGGCGTCGATATCGGCCAGCAGTCCCTCCAGAAATGTTGTCGCCGAGGCCGAGGCCGACAACTGACCCAGTGAGGCGAGCAACTCAGTGAAGTGGAGTGCCAGCGGCACATCCTTGACGACGCCCTTACTGTCCAGCTCGATCGGATCGCCCAGGAGCAGATGGGTCGGTCGCAGCGTGGTGTTGCCGACAGTGATCATGAACGACGTGGTGGGAGCCGGCTGGGCCAGATAGCTGCCCAATCGCTCCACAAACGCGGCCCGCTCGCGCTGCAGCGTCGGCATGGCCGCGATCATGGCCACCGACCACCAGCTCGGCGGAGCGGCGGCGGGGTTGAGCTGCCAGGCGCTGCCGCCGCGCGGCAGCAGCGGGTCGGCGGCCAGGTCGGAGCGCAGGAAGCTCGATACCGCCGAGATCACCTTATGAGCGATCCCGCGCAGGCGGGGATCGTGTTCATGGCCGGCTTCGGCCAAGGCCGCGGCCGCGCCTTCGCGGATCAGATTGCGGTACCACTCGGCCGCGTCAGGATCATCGATGGTGCTGTCGAAAAACTCGCCGTACAGCAGCGGGTCGTCGTCGCGCGACAGGCTGCGGAACAGTACCCGATCGGCCAGACGGAACGGTCGAGTCGAGGTGGGCACGCCCAGTTGCAGCAGGCGGCGGTACTGGGCCACAGTGCCGGGCTCGGCCGTCCCGTCGCGGGTCGAGTGTTGCCAGGCCAGGAAGTTGGCCCCCCAGAGGCCGGTGCCCTGTTGCCGGGTGGTGACAGCCGATACCATGTCGCTGAGGACTGTTGCCCGGGTCGCTTCGGCGACCTCGGCCGGGTCGACTGCACCCTCAGGCACCAGTTCGCGCAGGGTTCGACAGCGAATCGCCGGCCCACCTTCCTTGAGCAACCAGGTGAGCGGCACGCGATGAGTGGTCGGGAGATCCAGAGAGCAGCTCCTTGCAGACGGGGCGGCGGGATTTCGTTGCGGTAAATACTACCGGCACGCCGAAAAAGATTCAAACATTGCCGAATCCGGCCGGGACAGTGGGTCAGCCGGCAGGCGTCCGGCAGGCGAAGTCATAGGTCGCACTACAAGCTACTACCATCCCATCGGCATGGATATAGATGGGGACCGGTCAGGGCGCGCAGTCGACTCGGGTCAGGGTGCCTCCGGCGAACAGTCCCTTTTCCGACAGCAGCACAAACTGCCAGGGGTTGGCGGCCCAGGTGATCCCTTCTCCCTGGGGTTCCTGGCCCAGAATGTCGCAGGCGGTCCAGTCGTGGGGCGACAGGGAACCGGTGTCGGGATCGCGATCGAAGAGGTAGATCTCGCGATAGGTCCGGATCGCGACGCGGCGCAGGTCGGGGCTGATGGCGGCATCCGTCACGGCTCGTCCCTGGCCCACCTGGGGCGTGATCGGCAGGGTGTCGACCAGTGTCAGCCGGGCCGGTTGCGGCTGATCCCAGGCGGCGGCGTCAAGCCGGAACCGGAGCACGTGGCCGCTGCGGCCCTTGGTGACAAGGATCAGATCGCCGCCCGGCAGGGCGAACATCGCCTCGGTGTCGTGGGGGTGATCGGGGTAGCTGAGGCGCAGTCGCTCGGCTGTTGCGCTCAGGCGCTCCGGATCGGGGCCGAGTGTCGGCTCGGTAATCCGATAGACCACCACCTCGTCACGGCTCTCCCGATTGTCGCCGGTGTCGGCGATGTAGAGGCAGTGGCCGGCCGCGCAGCGGCCGACGCTGAGGGCCTCCCAGTCGACGTTGGTGGCGTCGTGGAGGGTGACGATCGCCCGCAGGGCTCCGCCGGAATCGATTGCCATCACCTCGGGCGGGTTGCCGGAATCCTGCAGGGTCCAGAACACCGCGGGATCGGTGCCGCCGGTGGCGAGCGCGCTGGCTTCGGCCAGATCGGGGCCGGTGCGGGTGATGACCGTGATGGTGTGGGGGGCGACGTAGTGCCAGCGATCGTCGCTCAGCGGCTCTGGGCTGTGCCTGGTGACAGCTCGACCGGCCACCAGGCTGATTCCGATCGCGGCGAGGTAGCCGAGTGCGGCCTTCATTCCGGTGGCGCGGTGCGATGGAGCTTCCAGACGTAGGCTGCCACCTGGCGGATCTGCTCGTCGGTCAGTCGTGCCCCGCCGCGGGGCGGCATGGCCTGGCCGCTCTCCGAGTCAGCAGCGTCGACGCCGCGGCTGACCAGGGCGATGATTCCCGCCCACGATCCGTCGTGATGGAGCCACTTGGCCTTGCCGGCATTGAGCCGGGTGGCCGGACCCAGCAGCCCTTCGCCCTGGAGCCCGTGACAGGTGGCACACAGGCCCCGCCCCTGATAGATCCTCTGCCCGGCGGCGATGGTGGCGCTGTCGGGCACGGTGTCAGCCGCGATGGCACGGGGCGGTGCGTCGGCGGGGCTGGCTTGCTGGGCCTCCAGCGGAGCGACAGCCAGCAGCAGGGCCGCGGCCAGCAGGTGGGTTACGGGGGTGGTGGTCATCGGCACCTCGGTCATTGAAAGCGCGCTCCGGGCGGTTCCCGGGCTCGGCGCTGAAAGAATATCGTGTTACGATTCGCACCCGTGCGAATCGCCATCTCCACCGGCGGGGGCGATGCCCCCGGACTGAACGCCGTTATCCGCGCCGTGGTGCTCACCGCGCACGATCGGGGCTGGCAGTCGATCGGCATTCGGCGCGGTTTCCACGGCATCTACGACGGCAGCGGAGTCATTCCGCTCGGGCCCGAGCAGGTGCGCGGCATTACCCACCTCGGTGGGACCATTCTCGGCACCACCAACCGGGGCAATCCCTTCCGCTGGCCTGAGGTGCAGGTCGACGGCAGCGTGGTCGAACGGGACCGCTCCGAGGAGTTGCTCGCCTGCTTCCGGCGCGAACGGATCGACGCGCTGATCTCAATCGGCGGCGATGGCTCGCTGGCCATTGCCACCCAGCTCTGGCGCCGCGGCCTTCCGGTCGTCGGCGTTCCCAAGACGATTGACAATGACGTCATGGGCACAGAGACCACTTTCGGGTTCGAGACGGCGGTGGCCACCGCCACCGATGCGCTCGACAAGCTGCATACCACCACCGAGGCTCACGACCGGGTCATGGTGGTGGAGCTGATGGGGCGGCACGCCGGGTGGATTGCTCTGCACAGCGGCATCTCGGCGTCGGCCGATGCGATCCTGATCCCGGAAATCCCGTTCGACCTGGAGCGAGTGGCCGAAAAGATTCGCGAGCGCGACCGCAGCGGCAAGCATTTCGCGATCGTCGTGGTGGCTGAGGGG
The DNA here is from genome assembly GCA_965651715.1 of uncultured Gemmatimonadales bacterium. GTDB lineage: Bacteria > Gemmatimonadota > Gemmatimonadetes > Gemmatimonadales > GWC2-71-9 > Palsa-1233. The sequence continues at coordinate 13,729 of CBFGTB010000008.1, read as the reverse complement.
GCGATTCCTCAGGGGGGCGGGGTGGTTCTGCGCTCGCGGGCCGGGGCGGGGGAGAACGACAGGTTGGGCGGAATCGGCGAGCAGGTGGCCGCCCGGTTGGCCGAGATGACCGGCAAGGAAACCCGGTCGCTGGTGCTGGGGCACTTGCAGCGGGGCGGATCGCCGACCACTTTCGATCGGTTGTTGGCGCTCCGTTTTGGCTCGGCGGCCGTTCGGGCCGTGGCCGAAGGGGCATTTGGAACGATGGTGGCCTTCCATCCGCCGAGCGTGACGCGCGTCCCGCTGGAGCAGGTGATTGGTCGGACACGCACCGTTCCGCTCGACTCGGGGATCATTATGACTGCCCGTCATCTTGGCATTTCCTTTGGCGACTGACGCTGATGCGCCGAATTGAGCATACCGCCGCCGCGCGGGCGTTGGCGCTGCTGCGCGTCGCCGCGGGCGCGGTCTTCCTGGTCGCCTCGTCCGGAAAGTTCACATTTGGTAGCCTCGCGGGCGCCGTGCCGTTCCCGGTGGTGAGCGCTACCTGGCAGCGCGAGCTGCCGGCCAAGCTGGCGCTGTGGCTGGGCCAGCATCCTGAGGGCGTGATCAGCGCCGTGGTGCGCGATATTCTGCTGCCGCACGGGTATCTGGTGGCGGGGAGTATCGCGTGGTTGCAGTTGTTGGCGGGTCTGCTGCTGGTGCTGGGGTTGTTCACCCGCGCGGCATCGCTGCTGGCGGGTGTGATCGCGCTGTCGCTGGCGCTGGCCGCCAGCGCGCGTCATGGCCTCGACGCGCGACCCTATCTGCTGCTGGTCGCGATGTCGGTGGCCTTCATCCTGGGCCGCGCGGGCGATGTCTTCGGATGTGATGGCCTGCGCGACGAACGGCGCCGCTACCGGGAGTTCTAAGCCACTCCCGGTAGCGCTCGGCGGTCCAGCGCATCAACGAGGTATGGCCGCCTGGGCGGTCGATCATCTCGAGAAGTCTCGCTTGAACCCTTCGTACATAGCTGAGCTTGAGATCAAGGGCGCTGGCCGTCTCCTTGAACGTCAACTGGCCGACCCGGCAGCGCAGCACGCTGAGCTGTCGCGGTGTCAGGTTGTGGCATTGGCGCAGCCAGTCGAGAAAGGCCGGCTCGGGGTCGAGCGGGAGCATCAGTCCGGCGTCGGGCACAGTCGGCTCCTGAGGCGAGGGAGGGATGTCGTCCGATTTTTCATACCGTACCGCAGATGTCTCGCTCCGTCAAGTCGCGGACGGCGGTCGATATCGAGGGGCGATCCCCTGGCACCGTTTTGGACTCTTGCGGGATCGCGTCAGAGTTCCGAGCTTGAATATGGTGGCTAGGAAAGCTCATCGACACATTACCGGCGGCTCACCCGAGGGGGGTATGATGCAGATCTCTTCATTGTTTCGATTCCGCCCTGTCGCTGCTGGGCTTCTCGTTGTAGCCATTGCCTTGGCGCTCGTTGCGCTCGGCGTTCCGAGCCACCTCGCGGTCGCGACCGATACCATGCCCGGTTGGTGTGACGAAACGACCGGAATCCTCGGAGCGACGACCCACAAGTTCGGTGACTCGGGCGCGTGCTACTACGGCGGCGTCGCCGGGTTCCATTCGGTTGCGGCAGAACGCTATTGTCACAGCTTCCAACATGGGCATTCACAGTGCCTGGACGATTGATCGGGGTGGCTTCCCAGAGAGTGGGTGCTGCTCGCTGGCCAATCGACCGGAGCCTCTTTCGGCGCCTAGTGTGCCGCATTGGTGCGGTGGTGTGTAGTCTGTTCGTGGCATGTGGATTCCCTCGCGACGCGGACTCAGCACGAGGGCGCGCCCCTGCGGACTTGGCATGCACTGATTGTCGCATCCAACTCCACCAGGTCGCGACACTGTCTGATGTCGATGGTCAGATCGTGCACGATGGGATGCGGATCGTCGAATGGGGCGATCGCTACTTGATCAGCGGGGTCGGCGACGAGGAGTCTCAGGTCGCATTGGTCGATACGGGCGGAACGGCTGAACGAATGATTGGTTCGGTGGGCCAAGGGCCGGGCCAATTTCTGGGTGTTAAGTCGCTCGCGGCGGACTATGCTGGCGGACGCGTTGTGGTTCTGGGACGTCGTCTGACCGTGCTTGACACCACGTTTACCGAAACCGCAACCGTTCGCGAGCCGGACTATCTCCGGGCCTTTCGCATCGTTCGCTTGCAAGGCGGCTTCGCTATCAACAGCTACGCAGGGGGACGGGCACCGATTCTTGTCCTTGACAATCATTTGGCAATTCGCGCGACCATAGGGGTCATGGCTCGTGATCTTGATTCGAACCAATATGTTCTCGCCTCCGCAGCGCAGGGTGGTCTGTGGGCGGCGCGCGCCGCGTATGCCTATGAGCTGCACCGCTACGATTCGATCGGGCGCGAAATGGCGGTGCTCACTCCCCAGCGGGAATGGTTCACCCCATGGTCGATCGACCCGGCGTCCCCCGCACAGGATATCCGGCAGACCCCCCTGCATCCACGAGTGACGGGCCTGCATGAGCTACCGGGAGGCAGGCTGGTGGTATTAGTGATCACGGCCGACCAGGTGTATTCGGCCAGCAAAAGTCTCCCGACGGTACCGGAGGGGGCCGCTCCGCTCAGTCCGGAGGAGTACAGTCGCTACGTCGATTCGGTTATTGAAGTCATCGATGCCACAACCGGGGATCTCATCGCATCGCGACGGCTGGATGATGTCTACGCGGGGATCACACCCCAAGGGCGGATATGGCGGGTTGATTACCAGGCGGATACGGCGCGAGTCCATATTGTCCAGCTCACCGTGCCGGAGTCATAAGGAGAATGCCCGTGCCGCTGCAAACGGTATTCTCTGTTGCGCGCCGGCGCAAGTACAAGACTTGGGAGGTACGATGACCATCGCATTGCAGCGTCTGACTAGACCGACCCCTGCGCGACTCCTGATCACAGCGATCGGATTGGCGGCAGTGCTCATCCCTTGGGGTCAGTCGACTGTTGAGGCGGCTGACGCTGTGCCATGCTATTGCGATGAAAAATCAGACGGCCTGCTTGGCGCGACGACCCACAAATTTCGTGCAAATATTGGCGCGTGCTATAAAATTGAACCAGGAGTGTATCATACAAGCTCCCTTACTGGGTATTGCAGCCCAGCGCACAACGATTGCACTTCATCATCCGATCTGTTCTGCAGCCACGAAGAATGACGTTCATCTCGTGAGCCAAGCGGTGGTTAGCGCACGGGCCGGCCACTGGGAGCTACCTTTGCGTCTGACCCACTCAGAGTAGACCATGTCGCTACGGATTGAAGTACGGTGGCCGGCAGCCGTTCGGCGATGTGCGCGCGCCATGTTGTCAATCGCGTATGTCACGTCGTCCGTGTTCATCGTCGTGCGGGTGACAGGTTGGGCCTATGGCACCGTCCGGACTCTCTGGACCACGTGGAACCAGCTCGCTGCTCTCCGCCGCGAGATGCCGTATCTCCGTATGGTGAATCGGTCGACGATGCTCGGGTCAGGCCCTGACTCTGTCGTCTTGTTCACGGATTATGAATGCCCTTACTGTGTCGCGCAAGATCGTCAAATGTCTTCCACGAGTGACTGGCACAGTCGATTAACCGTGATCGTGGTGCACTATCCGTCGGTTGCACATCGCGCGGCAGTGTGGGGCTCACGCATCGCGATGTGTGCCTCATGGGACGGGTATTTTGAGCGGGTCCATCACGCGCTGTTTGAGGATAACCGTTGGAAGGACGGTGGTACATTCCGTGCGTGGGCGAATGATGCAGGGTACAACGATAGTGATGCCGAGGAATTGCAGGCATGTGCGCAATCCGATTCCGCAATGGATGCGGTGGCAGTGCAGAGTCGCATTGCACGACGACTTCATGTCATCGCAACTCCCACATGGATGTCGCAGACTCGTATAGTACGCGGAACGCAGGATATGGCGACGCTGGCCCGGTGACCATCACCATGCCACTCAGGACGCTAGGCGTGTCAAGCCATGACGCTTGTTGCGGGGAGGACGGAAGGGTGCCGTCGCCGCTTCGTGGCTCGCCAGGGCCGCTCCGTATCGGAAAGGAAGCGTGAGTGCCAGGACCGCAGATTGCCGCGTGGTGTCAGAGACTCTTGTCGGGCATGGTGTGTGCCGGAGCACTGTGGGGCTGCGCGGAGGCCACCGATGAGGTCAGCGGGCTGCCCTGCGTGATCGGATTCAGTGGCAAGAACATTGTTCTGCGGGACGACACCACGATTTCGATGAGCAGTGCTGTCAATCAGATCGTTCGTGACGGTGCGGGGAACTTCTACGCCTCCGCGTCGTTGGGCGGTCAGGTGCTCAAATGGGGACCGGACGGCACCCTTCTCGCCGCGATCGGCCGGCCCGGGGACGGGCCGGGGGAGCTCGGACGTGGGGCCGTTTCGGTCTTCACCGTGGCCGACTCACTCTACGTGCGGGATAGCCACTTTCACTGGGTGGTGTACAACCCCGACCTGGATGTGGTGAGATACTCCAAGACCGGCCCGATTGCCGCTGCCGGGCGCTATACGACTCATTTTGTTCCGGGCGACCGGGTCGTCAGCACCTTTCAGACCCCTGATCTGCCGGAGTATACCGCCGCGGTACTGACCCGCGAAGGCGATGTGGTGCGAACGTTTGCTCCCACGCGCGGGTCCTCGGAGCGGTGGCAGCCCCAGTCGCGCGCGTCCGAGTACGTCGGGAACGGGCTGCTCTGGATCGCACCGGTTGCGGGCCCACGGGACGGCTATCGGATCGAAATCTGGGATACCGCCGGACAGTTGCGGGATAGCATTGTGCGAGTCGTGCCGTGGTTTCGGGCGCAACCGGATTTCAAGGCAGACTATGGAGCGTCGGAGCAGGGTCGTCCATTTCCGTTCCCGAACATCAGCGCACTCTTTGCCGACACGGCCGGGATGGTGTGGGTGTTGACCACGGTACCCAAGGGGCCTGAGTCAGAGGCGGCAGTGCGGAGCGCCGGAGTCCTCGAGTATTTCGATGTGCTGGCGCAGGTGATGGAAACCAATGTCGATGTCTTTGACAAGGAATCCCACCGGCTTCTGGCGTCGAAGCGAATTCCCCGGAGTCGAGCCATAATGGGGGATCCGGTATTTGACGGTCGGCTCATCAAGCGGGTCGTCGAGGATTCGTCAGGTTTATCCCAGGTCTCGATTGGCGAACTCACGTTATCGGATGCGAATGGTGGGGCCTGTTCGGTTGAGTGACGGCCACCGTTACTCCATGACCCGGGGACGGGTGACCCACCGCGTGGCATTCGCCGTACTGGTCCTCATCACGGGCCTTGCCTGCCATGCCGCCGGCGACGGGGCGCCGACACTCCGCCGCGAGCAACTGGTGCCGCTCGCGGCGAGGTCCCGCGCCTTCGATAGCAGTTATGGCGACCTGGCCATCGCGGCCTCCGGTTGCCTTGCCGTAGCACGCGAGACAGGTGGGGCCCACCCGGAGGTCGAAACCTTCGCGCCGGACGGGCAACGCCTGGGGCGTTGGTCCGCAGTCGGCAGCGGTCCCGGCGAACTCGGCGCCATCGACGGGCTATCGCATGTCGCGGATTCGCTGGTGGTGTGGGATCGAGCAAACGCCCGTCTGAGTTGGCTGGATTGTGAGGCTCGGCCGATCCGATCCGCCACGGTTCCCCTGGTCGGCCTCTCCGTGGCGGCGACCCGCTTCGATACAGTGTTCTTCGCGTTCGATCCGGTATTGCCCGCTTACGGGCAGTGGGTGATCGCCGGCCAGCCGCGCGATACCGTCGGCCCGAGGATCATGCCCCGGCTTCGCGGTGCCCGCGATGTGTTCGCCACCTCACCCGACGGTCGCCTGGGTGTGCTCGACGTGTCGGCGGGGGTGTTGCTGCGGTTTCGGCCGGGCCATTCCCTTCCCGATGCCTGGGATACCCTGCCGGAGTCGATCCAGCATCCACTCCGGGGCGCCATGCGCGAACGCTTCCCCGAATCGACCGCCATTCAACAGATGCCCATCACCGCCATGGCGGCGCCCTGGATTCAGTTCCTCGGCACCGACACCCTCGCGATCGGGTATCCTCCTTTACCGGCTGGCCAAGGGGTAGTGATGGTGAAGTGGCCGATCGGAGAAGCGGCAGCCATTGGCGTGATGCAACCGACTGATTCGCTGGCCGCGCTGGGCTCTTATGCTGCCACCGCACCGATCCTGCTCGGCGACACGCTGGTGCAGGTGAGTCGCGATTCGGTGTATCGCTTCCTCATCGGTCCGCTGTAACCCCACAGCTACGCCACCCGCGCCACCCAATTGCTGATCAACGCCAGGCCCTGCTCGGTCGCCACCGATTCGGGATGAAACTGCACCCCGTCGATCGGCCGGGCGCGGTGCCGGATCGCCATCACTTCGCCGTCGTCGGCCCGGGCGCTCACCATCAGCTCCTCCGGTAATGAGGCCTCGATCACGGCGAGTGAGTGATAGCGCGTTGCGGTCATGGGCGAGCGGAGGCCCGCAAAGATCCCGATGCCGTCGTGGACGATGGGCGAGGTCATGCCATGGCGCGGATGAGTCGCCAACCCAACCCGCCCGCCCAACGCGGTGGCGATCACCTGGTGGCCGAGACAGACGCCGAGAACAGGCGTCGTGCCGCCGAGGGTGAGCACCACATCCTGCGCCAGGGGGCAGTCGGCGGGCCGACACGGCCCCGGCGAGAGCACGATGCCGGCCGGCGCCAGCGCGACCACACCTGCCAGGTCGATCGCATCGTCACGGATAACCCGCGCCGGAACACCCAGCCGGGCGATGTAACCGGCCAGCGTGTGAACGAACGAGTCCTGGTGGTCGAGCAGCAGGATCACGGCGCGGCACCCAGCGCCGCCAACGGCGCACGGACCTTGTCGAGGCTCTCGGCGTACTCCGCCGCCGGGTCGGAGAGCAGGGTGACCCCGCCGCCGGCATGGACAGCCGCCATACCGCGCCGCACCATCATGGTCCGGATCGCCACGCTCAGGCCCAGGCTGCCGTCGAGGCCCAGCCAGCCGATCGCGCCGCAGTAGACGCCGCGTGCCACCGGTTCGAGTTCCGCGAGGATCGCCATCGCACGCAACTTGGGCGCGCCGGTGATCGACCCCGCCGGGAAGGTCGCCGCCAGCAGATCGAGCGCGTCGACTTCCGGCCTGAGTCGCGCCCGCACGACCGAGACGAGGTGATGCACTGTGCGGTGACTGTCCAGCTCACAGAGCGCCGTCACCTCCACCGACTCGGGCTCGGCCACCCGGTGCAAGTCGTTCCGCACCAGATCGACGATCATCAGGTTTTCGGCGCGGTCCTTGGCGCTCGCGCGCAGTTCCTCGGCCAGCGCCGCATCGGTCTCCGCTGTGGCGCCGCGCGGTCTGGTGCCCTTGATCGGTCGCGACTCGACCTGGCGGGTGAGACTATCGTAGCGCAGGAAACATTCGGGCGAGGCGCTGATCACAGCGCGATCGCCCCACTCCAGCAGCGCCGCGTGCGACGCAGGCGCGCGTTGTCGCAGCCGACAGTAGCTGGTGAACGGGTCAGCGTCGTGCGCCACCAGGTAGCGCTCCGACAGGTTGGCCTGGAAGATGTCCCCTTCACGGATGGCGTCGATCACGCGACCCACTGCTGTGTGATACCCCGATGGCGAGAAGCTGCGCCCCGTCACAGGGCGAGCAGTGGCGTCGTCAACAGCAGTGATCTCCTCGGCTGGCTGCGCCAGCAGATCGAGGACCTGTGCCGCGCGTTCCCGGGCCCGAGCCTGATCGATGCGGCAATCAGCAGTCAGGCCGGTCGACACCAGGTAAGCCATGTGGCCGACGTGATCCCACGCGATCACCCAGTCGTGAAGGTGCAGTTCACCGTCGATGTCGCTGAACTGGTCGCGCGGCGCGACCGGCTGCACGTCGAACGCCACACCCAGTTCGTATCCCAGCCAGCCGATCCAGCCGGCGACGAAGGGAGGAGTACGTTCGCTGCGCGGCAGCACGGCAGTAGTGAGGCGAAGTCGATCGCGCGCCGCGGGCCAGTCGGCTGCTCGGAGCACCAGGCGATCGACCGGGTCGGCCGAGAGGTAGGACCAGCGTCCCAGGTCGGCGTGGCCCGCGCTGGCTTCGAGCAGGGCGGGGAACGGCAGGCCGCGCAGGCGGCGATAGGCCTCGACCGGCTCGGGCGCGTCGATCAGCGGGATGATCACCGGATCGATGGACATGGAACCAGCCGCGCTGCGGAGTGCGTCAGTCGTGGATCCAACCGCCGGGCTGGCCCTCGAGTCCCGGGAAACCGCCCGCGGGCTGCCAGCGTACCAGCCGCTCAATCTGCTCTGCCATCTGGAGGTCCTTGTCGGTCACGCCACCGGCGGAGTGGGTTTGCAGGGCAACGTCGATCCGGTTCCAGTGCACTCCCAGGTCGGGATGATGATTGCCCGCCTCAGCGAGAAAGGCGATCGCCCCCACGGCCAGCATGGTACTGCGCCAGCCATCGGTTGTGTACGCGCGGCGGAGCCAGCCGCCATCGAAGGTCCAGCCCGGCAGCTCGGCGAGTCGTGGTGCGATTGTGGTGGCGTCGTACAGGGGCTCGTTGGTCTTCATGATGATTCTCCTGCCGGAGGACGCAGATCACCCGCCTCGCTGCGCCAGGTGGCGAACTGTCCGAACGATTCCTCGACCTCCAACTCCAGTGCCGTGATGGTGGCGCCCTCGGCCCGCAAATCGGTCAGCACGCTCCGACCGACCCACTCCGCCAGCATCTCGGCAGTGGTGTTCTGCACCGGCAGCATGGCGCAGTCGCGGGTGGGGAAGCGGTAGGTGGGCTCGCCGAAATAGTCGACAAGCGTGGCATCGCCCTCCACCCGGAAGGCCAGTTTGGGGTTGTGGGTCGGCAGCAGCACACGGTGGTCCATCAGATCGACGTAGCGACGCACCGCCCGCTTGAGGATGGCAAAGTCGATCACAAAAAGGCACTCGGCGTCGATCGGGCCTTCTACCGTAATGCCGAGTCGGTAGTTGTGGCCGTGGAGCGACTCACAGGTGTGACCTCGGAATGTGATGAAGTGCGCGGCCGAAAAGACCAGGTAATCCTTGCTGACCGTGACGCTGAATCTGCCCACCCCTGTCTCCCCCGAACTGTTGTGACCCGGACTGCTGTCGGCGAAAAGTAGCAGCCCGGGGCGAGGCACCGATCGTCGCTCAGGCTGATAACCTGTCCCGATTTTGGGACAGAGTCGTCGAGTGTGAATAAGCTAAGGTGTTGGCAGCAAACGACATGGCGACTGGCACGCGGCTGGCTTCAGGGATTGGTAGCTCGACGGTCATCAATCTGGAGGTCACAATGCGTCACCTGTACACCGTACTCGTCCCGCTGCTTGCCGCCGCCGTTGTTCCGGCGCCTGCTCCGGCCCAGGTCTCGGCAACCATTCACATCGGCCCGATCCGGATCGGCGATCGGCCGGCGGTTCATCGGGTGCCCCGCTATGTCGTCGTGGGTGATTATCCCGCCCGCAACTACGGCCAGTGGAAGCGGACGGTTCGGAACTGGCGGCCCGTCACGCTCTACGTTCTGAACGGGCGCTACTACGAGCGGCCCTATCGCGATGCGCGTCCGATTGTCGTGTATCACTACCGCGACAGCTACTTCCGCGCGCCGCGTGACCGCGATTGGAACGACTACCGGACTCGGTACGAGCGGGGCGAGTGGCGCCGCGATATTCGGGTGGAGCGGCGGGTCGATCGGCGAGTGGAGCGGCGGGTCGATCGGCGGGTGGAGCGGCGAGGAAATCGTCAGATCGAGCGGCGGGTCAACCGACCGGCTGTTCGCGCCCGCGGTCGCGGCTGATCAGTCCCGCATGACAGCGAGTTCCGCGGCGCCATGTCCGGCGGCGCCGCGGAACGCCGTCATCACCAACCCTACAAATCAACTCCGTTATTGCTCGGATCGGCGTCCATCCAGATGCCGCCGTCGACACTGACGCTCTTCACCGTCCGTCCGGCAGGCAGCGCGATGGCGGTACGGGTGAGATCGGCCTGCCACACGCGAGGTGATTGGTGCAGGATGCTGTGGCTGCCGTCGCCCCAGGTCACAATCAGATTGAACGGTGCCGGCATGCCGCCGATGTTACGCACCTGCACCACCTGATGCCCTGCGGTGGTTGAGACCTCATCGATTGCCATGTCGATATACGAATTGTCGAAGTACCAGCTCGTCCAGAACCAGTTGAGTGACTCGCCGGTGACATCGTTCACGGTATTGAAGAAGTCCCACGGAATGGGATGCTTGCCGTGCCAGCGGTCCACGAAGGCATGCAGGGCGCGTCCGAAGGTCTGATCGCCGAGCATATCCTTGAGAGCCAGATAGCCGAGCGAGGCCTTGCCGTAGGCATTGTTGCCATAGGCGGCACCCTTGACCACGTCGGCCGGTGTGATGATGGGCAAATCCCCGAGGGGTGACGGGTCGCCGATCCAGCGCGCCACTCGGAACTGCTGGTACAGCGCGGCAGCCTTGTCGGGGCCCATGGTGGCCTGGTTGTAGAGGTACTCGAAGGTGGTGGCCCATCCTTCGTCCATGAAGGCGTAGCGTGACTCATTGATTCCCATGTAGAACGGGAACCAGGTATGGGCCAGCTCGTGTGCCGCCACAAAACGGGCGAAGGCGGTGTCGGCGACGGTGTTGTCGTTCACCATCATCGGGTATTCCATGTCGGCGAACCCTTGGAACACCGTGGTCTTCTCGTAGGGGTAGGGTACGCCGGGCCAGTTGTGTGACAACCAGCCCAGCGCCTCGCCGGCGAAGGTGACCATGTGGGGATAGTCGACAGTGGAGTCGGCATAGGCCGCCTGGACGCTGGCACGGCGACCGGTGCCGGAATCGACCACGGTGCTGCCGCCGTCCCAGGCGTAGTGATCGCTCAGCCCAAAGGCCACGTCGGGCACATTGCTGCTTGTGAAGCGCCATGCCAGCACCGAGTCCTGGCGGGTGACGGTCCGCGCCGCCATCTGTGCCGCTGTCGCCACGTGGATCGGTGTGGCCGAGGTCAGCGACGCGGTGTAGCGCTTGAGCACATCGGCGCTCAGCACCTGTTCGGGATTGGCGAGGGTCCCGGTGCCCCACACGGCGAAGTTGCGCGGCGCCCGAATGGTCACGTCGTAGTCGTTGAAATCGCTGTAGAACTCCTGGCCGCCGGTGAAATCCATCCGATCCCAGCCGTCGACGTCATCGTACACCGCCACGCGGGGATAGAAGTAGGCGAGGTACCACGTGCCGGGGTCGATGATTCCTTCGCGTCCGGGGGAGGTGGCCAATTCCACATGCCAACTGATCGTCAGTTCGACCGAGTCCCGCGGGGCCAGCACCTCGGGCAGGCGGACCTGCTGCCACGTGCCGATGCGGTCGCTGTTGCGCCATCCGACCGGCTGGCCGTTGGCTGTGAACTCGTCGATCTGGACGCCCTCGGTGAAACCGCTGCTGCCGGTCGGGCCGCTGCGCGCGGCACCCGGCTTGTGCACGTTGAGAAACAGCTTGATCACCAATGAGTTCAGCGAGTCGGGGCTGTTGTTGAAGTAGGTGATCGTTTCGTGGCCGCGGACGGTCGGGTCGGGGGGCCGCACATCGAGGCTGATCCGATAGCGACCGTGGTTCTGCCAGTAGTGGGGTCCGGGGCGTCCGTCGGGCGACCGGGTGCCCTGGGCGATCGCCCGTTTCACGGTCCGCGGCTGGTAGAGTGAGTCGGGCCCGGTGAGGCCGCCGGGGTGGGCCGGGCCACCTTGACCCAGCGGGATCAGCAGGCAGGCAGCCATCAGTGCGCGGACGGGGGTCGGGCGGCCGAAGGGATACATCATGATGTCATACTCGCTTCCTACGGGGCGATATGTTCGCCCGTGATCTCGACTTCGGGGAGTTCTCCGCTGTAGCGCAACGAGATGTTCCAGAGCCGTGCGCCGATGGTGGCATCGTGGCTGACCAGCGAAGAGGTGGCGGGGCGACAGTTCTTGAAGTACTTGCCGGTGACGCCTTCAACATCCGGCGAGGTGGCGAGGTACAGCGGGGTTTCGGCGCCGGCGGCCGGGGTAATCGCGAACCGCTTGGCGAAGGGAATCAGCCAGCGGGTCCACCAGCGGGAGAGGCCGGTTTCGATGATGCCGGTATCGACAAGACCCGGGTGACAGGCATTGACTGTGACGCCGCTGCCCTGCAGCCGATGGGCCAGGTCGTAGGTGAACATGATGTTGGCCAACTTGCTGCGCGAGTAGGCGCCGTAGCCGGAGTAGCCCTGGCGGCTCTCCCAGTCCTCGACGTTGCGGACCCGGATGTGTGCCTCGCTGGAGACAATGATGATCCGGGATGGGGCGCTGTCCTTCATCCGGTCCACCAGGGCATTGGTGAGGATGAAGGGGGCCAGATGATTGACAGCGAAGGTCGCTTCGTGGTTGTCGACTGTGGTTTCGCGGTAGGTGAAGTAGCCGCCGGCGTTGTTGATCAGCACGTCGAGGCGGGGCGCGCGAGCCAGCACCTGGTCGGCGAGCTGACGCACTTCACTCTGGACCATGAAATCCGCAGCCAGGCCTTCGATGGCATCGTTGCCGCTGGCGGCGCGGATCGCGGTGGCTGCGGCGTCGGCCTTGGCGGCCGTTCGGGCGTGGATCAGGACCCGGGCACCGAGGCGCGCCAGCCCCAGCGCCGTTTCGTATCCGATTCCGCGGTTGGCTCCGCTGACGAGACAGACTTTCCCTTGCATCGACACCAGTGACTCCGGTTCGGGGAATGCTGCTGCGCAATATAGATGACCTGCGCCGCGGCCGGTGTAGCTTCCGAGGTGCAACCGCGCCGCGACCACTCGCTTCCCCCCGATTCCGCCGCCTGGCACGCGGCCGACCACCCCCGTGGCCGGGTGGTGGTGATCGCCCCGACCCGGGCGGCCTGCGAGACGATCGAGATGGCGCTCCACGCCCAGGTGGAGACGCTGCTGGCCCGGCGCCACGGCGCCGAGCTGCGCCGCTGGGCCCGGGAGGGTAAGGCCTTCGGGATCGTGGCCGGGACCGGAACCGGCAAGACGCTGGGCATCCGCCTGATCGCCGAGGAGATCCTTGCGGCGCCGCTCCAGATCGGAGTGGTGAACCGCGAACGCGAGGCCACGCCCGAGACCACCCGCTGCAATGTGGTGATCGTGACCACGGGCATCGCCCGACGCTGGCTCACCGATGGGATTATCGCCGGCGGCGACACCGTGGTGGTCGATGAAATCCACCAGACCTCGGCTGAGCTGGAGCTGTGTCTGGCGTTGGGGAAGCGGGCCGGATGCCGCTTTATCTGGCTCTCCGCCACTGTCGATCCGGCCGTCTACCGCCAGTACCTGGCCAGCGATGAGGTGCTGGTCACCGACGCCTTTGACCCCAGCCTGCGGGCCACGGTTCAGGTCGTCGCCAAGTCGGCCGAACTCTACCTCGACGATCGGACCGTCAGGCGGTTCGTCAGTGAACGCCGGGGCGTGGCGGTGTTCCTCCCCACCCGGGCCGAGGTCGAACGGCTCGGCGCCGAGCTGGGCGATCGGTTTCCCCGTCTCAACACCGCCTTCTACCACGGCGGTGAGCCGATTCGCATCGTGCGGCCGTTTCTCGAGGGTGGCGTGGCCAAGCCGTGGCTGTTGGCGATGACGGCCGCCGGTCAATCGGCTCTCAATGTTCCCGGTCTCGATACCGTCGTCATCCTCGATGCCCGGTACGCCAACGTGGTCGATCGCGGGC
>CBFGTB010000007.1:0-32913 GCA_965651715.1 uncultured Gemmatimonadales bacterium | reverse complement strand
GACGGGGCTTCGCTGTAAAGGGCGAGTTTACTCGCCGCCCTAGCCGAGCCGTCGCTTCAGCGACGGGCCCTTACTCGCCGCTCTCCTTCAGCGCCGCGCCGCAAGCGCCAGCAGCGCCACCAGAGTCTTCGCGTCGCGAATGGTCCCGCTCTGGATCATCGCCATGACCTGCGACCAGGGGAGCTGGTGCATTTCCAGGACTTCGTCTCGTTCGCGCGCGTGGCTGCCGGCGGTGAGGTCGTGCGCGGCGTAGAGGTGGATCACTTCGTCGGTGAAGCCCGGTGTGGTCCAGATCGAGGTGATCGGTTCGAGGCGGCCGCAGCCATATCCGGTTTCCTCCTGCAGCTCGCGTCGTGCCGTGGCCTCGGCGGGCTCGCCGGCTTCGCGGCGACCGGCGGGGATTTCCCAGAGCCAACCGTCGGTGGCATGGCGGAACTGGCGAATCAGCAGAATCCGTGGGTCGGCGGCGTCGGCCGGATCGAGGAAGGGGACCACCGCCGCCGCGCCACTGTGGCGCATCATTTCGAGTTCGCCGATTTCACCGTTCGGGAACCGCACGGTGTCAACGTCGAGTGAAACGACACGGCCACTGTGGACGCGGCGGGAGGAGATGAGGGTCAATATTCCTGCACCTCAATCGGTCCGAGGTGCAGCGCCTCGATGCCGGGACGAATGGCGGCGAGGTCACCCACGACGACGACGCTCAGATGGGTCGGGTCGAGGTAGCGACGGGCGACCCGCTGCACATCAGCGCCGGTGACCCGACCGATGGCGGCGAGGTCGGCCGCGGTCCGGCTGAGCGGCAGGCCAAACTGCAGCGCGCTGCTGATCGCTCCGGCGACCTGCCCGGCGGTTTCGTAATCCCCCAGCGCGCCGAGGACGAGGTAGTTGCGCGCCCGCTCGAGTTCGGCGTTCGAGACCGGTTCGTCCCGGATGCGGTTGAACTCGCGGAAGAAGACGGCGAGCGAGGAGTCGGTGACGTTGGTCCGGACCTGGGACTGGGCAACGAACGGTCCCGGCACAGCACTCCAGGAGAAGCCCGAGCCGGCACCGTAGGAATAGCCCCGCTGCTCGCGCAGAATGTCGTTGAGCCGCGAGGAGAAGGAGCCGCCCAGGATGGTGTTCATCACCTGGATGGCGGGATAGTCAGGCGAACGGCGATCGACACCCGGCGCGCCGATCATAATGACAGATTGGGGCGCATCGGGCTTGTCCACCAGAATGATCCGGGTGGCGCTGGGCGTCGCCGACGCGACAGATGCGGCGGCCGGCTTGGTTGCCCCGCGTGCCGGCGAGCGCCACGCGCCGAAGGCGGCGCTGGCCCAGGCGCGAGCATCGCTGGCGGTGACATCGCCGGTGAGGATCAGAACGGCATGGCGTGGATCGGCACTCCGCTGCCAGAACTGCCGCACGCTGGCCGAGTCGAGCGCCGCAGTGGTGGCCGAATCCCCGCTCAGATCGAGATGATAGGGATGGCCCGCCGGATAGACATTGCGGTAGAACACCCGCGAGGCAACCCGCCCCGGTGAGTCCTTCGCGGCCAGCAGCGAGGCCTGGCGCGCCTCGCGTTCGCGGGCGACGTCGGCACTGGCAAAGGTGGGACGCAGCACCATGTCGGCCATCAGCGCAATCGCCTGCGGGAAGGTGCGCTTGGGCGCACTGGCGCTGACTGTGATGTTTTCCCAGCCCGATCCGGCGCCCAGCGACGCACCCAGGAAGTCGACGGCGGCGGCGAACTCAAGCGCTGTCATGCCGGCGGCGCCCTCGTCGAGCATGCCGGCGGTGAAGCTGGCCAGGCCGGCCGGCGCTCCCGTCGTCCGGGCACCGCCGTCGATAATCAGCCGGGCACTCACCAGCGGCACTTCGGCGTTGCGCGCCGTCAGAATGGTGAGGCCGTTGTCGAGCCGGGTGGTGTCGACAGTGGGGAGCGTCAGGGCCGGTGCCGGCTCCAGCTCCGGCGGCGTGGTGACCTGCGCGGCCAGGACGGTGGGGAGCAGCAGAACGGCGCTCAGACTGAGCGTGAAGACGGTCGGTGTCACGGTGTCACCTCCCGCCGGGTCGCGGCGAGTTCAGAGTGGCCCTGAGGAACGACACTGACAATGGCGCGGGGGCCGCGAAGGTATTCAGCCACCACCCGCTTCACGTCGGCGGCACTCACGTCAAGCAGCCGATCCAGGTCGCGCTGAAAGGCATCGGGCGTGCCGGTCGCGTAGTAGTAGGCGTTCAACTGATTGGCCTTGCCGCTGACAGTCTGGATCCGGCTCAGGAAGTTGGCTTCGATCACGTTGCGGGCCTGCTCCATTTCCTTCTCGGTCGGCCCCTCGGTGGCGAGCCGCTCGATTTCCTCATCGATCGCCCGTTGGATCGCCGGCAGCGCCACACCGGGCTTGGCCTGGGCGACGATTTCAAAGGTTCCCGCCAGCTTGCCGTGATCGGGGCGGGCGTAGACCATGGTGACCGATTGATCGTCGTACTGCAGCCGCGTGGTCAGTCGGGCGTTCTTGGAGCCGGCGAGCAGTTCGGCCGCGAGTTGAAGCGGGGCATCATCCGCTGTCCACTCCCGGGTGGTGGGAAACTCGTAGTAGAGCCGGGCCATCTGCACCCGATCCTCGAGTTGCACCAGCGTGTCCCGACTCATCGTCGGCTGGCTGGGCGTGGGATAGACGATGGCCGGTCCCCGTGGAATGGCGTCGAAGTACCGGTGCACCAGTTCGAGAACCTGAGCCCGGGTGACGTCGCCCGCCACCACCAGCGAGGCGTTGTTGGGAGCATACCAGGTGCGGAAGAAGTTCTTGACGTCCTCCAGCGATGCGGCGGAGAGATCGGCCATCGAACCGATCACCGGCCAGGAGTAGGGATGCCCCGCCGGATACATCAGCGGCGGCACGACATCGCCCACCAGGCCATAGGGCTGGTTCTCGTAGCTCTGGCGCCGCTCATTCTTGACGATGTCGCGCTGGGCATCGACCTTGGCCGCATCCATGGTCGGCAACAGCCAACCCATGCGGTCGGCTTCGAGCCAGAGCATCAGGGCCACGGCCGAGCTGGGGCCGGTTTCGTAGTAGTTGGTGCGATCGGCGGTGGTGGAGCCGTTGTTGTTGGCTCCGGCGGCCTCGAGCAGCCGATCGAACTGCGGATAGGGTGCGTGTTCCGACCCCATGAACATCAGGTGTTCAAACAGATGGGCAAAGCCGGTGCGGCCGGCATGCTCGCTGCCGGACCCCACATGGTACCAGACGTTGACCATCACAATCGGGGCCGAATGATCCTCGTGGACGATCACCGTGAGGCCGTTGGCCAGGGTGTCGACCGAGGCGGGGACCGAGATCGATTGCGCCGCCAGGGGAGTCCCGAGGAGGAGCGAGGTCAGTAGGAAGCGCTTCATAGGGTTGCCTTAGATGTCGAATGTTTCGCCGTGCCGGGGGATCGTGACCTGCGAGACGCCCTCCTCTTCCAGGATGGCCTTCATACCCTCCAAGGCGTCGGGATCGCCGTGAACACAGAACGCCTGCTTGATCGGTCCGCCCAGATCGCGCACCCAGCGGCGGAGTTCGTCCTTGTCGGCGTGGGCGGAGTATCCGTCGATGGCGATCACTTCGGCCCGGATGCTCCGCTCTTCCCCATAGATGCGAACCGGGGTGCGGCCGTCGCGAATCCGGCGTCCCAGGGTGTGCTCGGCCTGGAAGCCGACAAAGATGATGGCATTGGTGGGATTGTCGCCATGATTGATCAGGTGGTGCAGAATCCGCCCCGATTCGACCATGCCGCTGGCGGCGATGATCACCGCCGGCCCCGCCAGGGTGTTGAGTCGCTTCGATTCCTCGACGCTGCGGACATAGTGTACCATGCGATGATCGAGCAGCTTGGCCTCGGTCCGTACCAGGTCTTCGCCCTGGTCGAAGATTTCCGGATGCATCCGGAAGACGTCGGTGGCCTCGAAGGCGAGCGGCGAGTCGATAAAGATCGGCACGTCGGGAATCCGGTGGTCGCGCAGCAGTTCATGCAGGGCGTAGACCAGTTCCTGGGTGCGCCCCAGTGCAAAGGAGGGGATCAGCACCTTGCCGCCGCGTTCCACCACCCGGGTGACGATGCCGGCCAGCGCATCCGAGGCGCTGCGGACCGTGCCGTGACTGCGCAGTGCGTAGGTGCTTTCGATGATCAGCACATCGACAGCACCGCGCGGCGCCGCCGGATCGCGGATGATCGGTTGGTCCCAGCGACCAATGTCACCGCTGAAGACAATCCGGGGATCGCCGTCGCGCGGCCCGCGCAGTACCACGCTGGCGCTGCCCAGAATGTGGCCCGCATCGGTCAGTGTGACTGAATGATCGGTGGGACTGGCGTGAAAGGTCCGGCCGTAGGGATGGCCATGCATCAGTTCCTGCACCCGAATGGCGTCGGCACCGGTATACAGCGGCTCGGCTTCCTTGCCGGCACGCCCCTTCTTCTGCAGGTAGCGGAAGTCCGATTCCTGGATATGAGCTGAATCGGCGAGCATGACCGCCGAGAGGTCGTGGCTGGCGTGAGTGGTGTGGATCGGTCCATCGAAGCCATGTCGCGCCAGCAACGGCAACCGACCGGCGTGATCGATATGGGCGTGGGAGAGGATGATGGCGTCGATCTGGCGCGGATCGAAGGGGATCTCCCGATTGAGCCGATCGGACTCGCTGCGATGGCCCTGGAACAGGCCGGCATCGAGCAGAATGCGGCGGCCGTGCTGTTCGATCAGATGGCACGATCCGGTCACCTGACCGGCGGCGCCCCAGAAGGTGATGCGTGAACCACTCATGTGACGAGACTCCACAGTGCGAGAACCGGAAGTTTGAGGGCTTCCTTGAGCAGATAGGTCAGTTCGGTACGAAAGTGGGACGAGATCGGTGAGGTGGTGGTGGGTGAGGTGTAACTGGTCAGCCCGAGTCGGTAGCCCTCGAGCCGCAGCCGGGCCATGTGAAAGGGATCGCTGACCAGAATGACCCGACTGAGGCCTTCGCCTTTGAGGCGATCGGCGACGGCATCCATCGAGCCGCTGGTATTGTGCCCCTCGGCCTCGACCACGACCCGCTCCGGCGGCACGCCGAGGCCGGTGAGGTAGCGCTGGCCGGCGGTGGCTTCGCTCATGCGATCGCCCCGGACAATGCCGCCGGTGACCACAATCAGCGGGGCCCACCCCTCGCGGAACAGCGCCGCCCCGTGGTCCAGCCGGGCCTTCAGCACCGGCGATGGTCGCCCGTCGTACTGGGCTGCTCCCAGGATCACAATGGCGTCAGCCGGCTGGCGGACGTCGACCCGCGAAATGACCAGCACCACCAGAAAGGACAGCAGGTACACCGCTCCCGCCGCGACGCCGAGGACCAGCGCCCAGCGGCGGGTGGCGGGTCTCAGAAGGGGAACGATTCCCCCTCGCGCGGTACGATGACATCCCGCACGTTTTCCTCGCGCAGGATTGTCACCATCATCGCGACCGACAGATCGTCGCCGTGGACCACAAAGGCCCGCTTGACGTCGCCCCCCAGGCTGCGAATCCAGGTGCGCAGTTCTTCGCCATCGGCGTGGCCGCTGTAGGACGGCAGCGCGACGACCCGGGCCGCCACATCAGTGGTCTGGCCGCCGATCATGACCTGCGGGGCGCCGCTCAGCAACTGGTGACCTACCGATCCCTCCTCCTGGAACGAGATCAGCAGGACGGTGTTGCGGTCATCGGGAAGTCGCTGGCGCAACTGGACCGCCGCGCGGCCGGTGTCGCCCATCTCGCTCGGCGCGATGATGATCGCCGGACCGGTGTGCGCGTCAAGTGCCTCGCGACCGCCTTCGGCGCCGGCCTGGCGCACCAGCGTCTGGTCGAAGGGCCCACCCGGCGCGAGATAGGCATGTTCGCCGCGCGGAATGGCTTCGGGATGCAGCCGCAGGATGGTGCTGTGCGAGATCGGCGCCGGGGTGTCGAGCCAGATCGGCAGGGCCGGGATCATGCCCCGTCGGGCCAGTTCCTGCACCGCCCTGATGAACTCGTGGACCGGCCCCACGCTGGAGGCCGGGACGATCACCTGGCCACCTCGATCTGCTGTTTCGCGGATCAGAGTGGCCAGTTGATGCTGGGCGTCGCCGAACATCATGTGCCGGGCATGGGCGAACGGCCCGCCGATGATCAAGGTGTCAACCGGGCCGGGCATCGGGTCCGGATCGCGGAGCAGCGGCGATCCCGGCCGCCCGAGGCAGCCGGAGTACACAATCCGATGGGATCCGCCCTCGCCGGTGCGCAGCTCGATGCTGGCCGAGCCGAGCGTGTGACCGGCGTCGGCAAACTCAAACACCAGGTTGCGGCGCAGGTGGACCGCCCGGCGATACGGCTGACCCACGGTCAGCGCCTGGGCCGCCACGACGTCGGCCAGCGAGTACATCCCGTCGCCGCCGTGAACTTCGTGCGCCAGGGCGGTTTCGGTGTGCAGTACAGCGGCGAGGTCCCGGGTGGCGGGGGTGGCGTAAATCGGGCCGGTGAAGCCATGCCTGACCAACTGGGGGACCCGTCCCGCGTAGGCCAGGCCCGCCTGGGAGAGCAGGATGGCATTGACCCGGGTGGGATCGAGCGGCAGGTCGCGATTCTTGAGGCCGGCTCCCGTGCCGCCTTCGAACAGGCCGGCGTCGAGCAGGGTGCGGGCGCCGGCCGCTTCGAGCAGAATCATCGAGCCGGAGGCGGTGGCGGCTCCACCGAAGAATGTCAGGGTCCGAGGTGCGCTCATGACGTTCCAAAGGTGCGATCGCCGGCATCACCGAGGCCGGGCAGGATGTACCCATTCGGGTTGAGTTCGCGATCGAGCGCTGCTGCGAC
Source organism: uncultured Gemmatimonadales bacterium (assembly GCA_965651715.1). GTDB lineage: Bacteria > Gemmatimonadota > Gemmatimonadetes > Gemmatimonadales > GWC2-71-9 > Palsa-1233. The sequence continues at coordinate 26,090 of CBFGTB010000007.1, read as the reverse complement.
GATCGGAACCTGAGGATGACGGCGCCGGACCAGATCAATGCCTTCAGGCGCCGCCACGAGACAACAGAACCGGAGCCGTGTCGCCCCGGCGGCAGTCATGGCGTCGAGGGCGTGAGCCGCCGACCCCCCGGTGGCCAGCATCGGATCCAGCACCAGAACATCGTGCTGGTCGAGCGGCTCCGGGGCTTTGATGTAATATGGCACCGGTCGGAGCGAGACGTGGTCCCGGTAGAGCCCGATATGGCCGACCGACGCCTCGGGGACGATGTCACGGAAACCGTCGACCATGGCGAGACCGGCCCGAAGAATCGGTACCAGAGCAATCGGTCGGCGCAGCCGCCGACCGGTCATGGCTTCGAGCGGCGTGGTCACTTCGACCGGGCTGGTGTCAAGGTGGCGGGTGACCTCACCGCACATCAGCGCCGCGATTTCGCGCACCAGCCGGGCGAATGCGGCGGGCGCGGTGGTCCGATCCCGCAGTCGGGCCAGCTTGTCGTGGATCAGCGGATGGTCGAGGACAGTCAGTTCGGCGGGACCGGAGGGCATCTCCAATGATTCCCCGACCGTCGGTCCTTGGCAATACACCGGCCGCCGGAGCCCCCGCGGATCGGGGACCCCGGCGGCGAGAGTTCAGCGGCCGCCCAGGTGAGTGAGGCCGACCCGGTATTCCGCCGCGTCGGGAACCCAGGAGATCCGGTAGGACGTCGGGCGATCGGCGGCGGCACCGAACGATCCGGGGACGTGGGCGTCGGCCTCGATGTCGGGCCGGGTCTTGAGATATGCCAGCGAGATCATCGGCTCCAGAAAGGTGAAGCTGCCATTCCACGAACCCACCACAAAGGTGTGAGTGAAGGCGGCGCCGTGGAATTCATGTGATGCGGTGTTGATCCAGTGGAGTCCCATCCGGGGGACTGCCGCCGGCTGCCCGTTGGCCATGTCGGGCGCATAGCCGGTCAGCGTGGCCGCGTCGCTCGGGAAGTGGCCGGCCTTGGCACCGAAGTCGGGATCCGACGGCAGGATGGCGTCACGGTCGGCAGCGGGGACGCTGTAGAAGTGGAAGTCGAAGTGCGGTACGGTATACACCATCGGCGGCGGATGCCCCGCCGGGTTCCAATTGACCTCGACGGTCTGGAATCCGGTGGGATTGGACCCGGGGAGTGGCAGGGTGAAGCTCTTGGCGTCGAGCGGCGATTGCCCGGGGGGCAGGCCGTCGAGTGCCGTCTCCGAGAGGGCGATGCCGATCTCGGTGACTTCACCGGCTTCGCTGACCAGGTAGCTGCGGGCGGTGCCGTTGCCGACGCTGACCGGGCTGCCGTAGTCGATCCGGGGACCGTCTGAGGTTTCGGACGGGTCATCGCTGCAGGCGAAGACGACGGTGGCGCCGATGAGCAGGCTGGCGGTGAGCACAAAGTGTCGCATGGATCAGATCCTCGTGAGCGGAAAGGGGAGTCGCACTTCCACCAAGCGGATTCGGGTGCCGCGACATTTCATCGGCCGGGATCGGACCCCCCGCGCGGCACTGGTGAAGCGGGCGATCGATCACCTACCTTGGATTGATGCAGGAGTCTCCCGACCCTCTCGTCGCGGCCCTCTTTGCCGACCTGATTGATCTGACGCCGGCCGACCGCCACTCTCGCCTGAGCGCACTCACCGGCTCGACAGCCGCCACGGTTGTTCCCCAATTGCAGCGTCTGTTCGCCATGGATGCCCAGGTGGGCGACTTTCTGGCCGGACCCTCCGAGGCGATGGCGCCTGATGGATGGCCCGACGTGGCAGCCGGCGCTACCCTCGGGCCCTATCGGATCATTCGGCCGCTGGGGCAGGGGGCGACCGGGGTGGTGTGGCTGGCCGAAGACGAGCGATTCGAGCGGCGGGTCGCGCTCAAACTCTTTCGCGGCACCGATGGCCCCGCGGCGGAGCTGATGCGGACCGAGGCCCGCCTGGCGGCCCGGCTCGACCATCCCCATGTGGTGATCGTCCACGATATGGGGGTGACCGAGGGCGCCCGACCATTCATGGCGATGGCGTGGTCCAACGCCGGCTCACTGGCCGAGCGGCTGGCGGACGGCGCGATGCCGCCGCTGGAGGTGGTGACGGTGGCGATGCAGGCCGCCGAGGCGCTGGCGGCGTCCCACGCGGCGGGAATCATTCACCGCGACGTCAAGCCGGCAAATCTGCTGCTCAGTACTGATGGCTACGTCAGGTTGAGCGATTTTGGCGTGGCCGGCTGGCGCGAGGCCGGCGACGATCCTCCGGTCGGAACAATCAACTACCTCGCGCCGGAGCAGGTTCGTCGCGACGGGGTCGATGCGCGGACCGATCTCTGGGCCCTGGGTGTGACACTCTATCAGGCCCTCACGGCTCGGCTGCCCTTTGGCGGTGATTCCACCGGCGGCGTCCTCTATGCCATCCTGCACGGCGATCCGATTCCGCCGACCACCCTGGCCGAGATGCCGCCGGCGCTGGAGCGATTGATTCTCGAATTGCTGGCCAAGGATCCCGAGCGACGGCCCTGTCACGCGACTGAGGTTGCAGCCCGTCTGGCGGAGATTCGGCGCGGCCTCGTCGCGCGCAATCGCAGCGTCTCCCTGCCCCGCCCCACCACTCCGCTGATCGGTCGCGAGACTGACCTGACCACCGTCCGACTGCTGCTGGCCGACCGGCGGCTGGTGACACTCACCGGCCCGGCGGGAACCGGCAAGACACGACTCGCCCTTGAAGTGGCCCGCACTGCCGGCGAAGCGTGTGCCGCAGGCTGCGTGTTCGTTGAATTGGCGCCGCTGGCCGATGGGCGCCAGCTCCCCAGTCTTATCGCGCAGGCGATGGGCGTGTCCGAAGGCGGCGCGGCGCCGGTACTGGAACAGGTTCTTCACAGTTGCCAGGGCGTTGAACGATTGCTGGTGCTCGATAACTGCGAGCACCTTGAGGCCGTTGCCGGTCTGGTCGGTACTCTGCTGCAACGGGCTCCGCTGCTGCGGATTCTGGCGACGAGTCGGTCGCCACTGGGCCTGGTCGGCGAGCAGGAGTATCCGGTGCGACCGCTGGCGCTGCCGGGTGCGTCGGCCAACGCGCCGTCTGCCGACCCGGCGCCGGCCCTGGCGTTGCTGCTGGCGCGGATCCGGGATCGGGATCCGACCTTCGGGTTGACGTCGACAAATCGACCGATGCTGGAGCAGATCTGTCGCCGCCTCGACGGTTTGCCGCTGGCGCTCGAACTGGCTGCTGCCAGAATTCCTGCACTCGGCGTGGCGGGGGTGTGCGACCGGCTCGAGGATTCCAGCCTCTGGCTCCATGCGGGCCCGGTCGATCGCCCACCCCGCCACCGGACTCTGGCAGCGGCCATCAGATGGAGCTATGCCCTGCTGGATGAGGCGGAGCAGCGGCTGTTCCGGTATCTGGCCCCCTTCGTTGGCGGCTGCGACCATCAGGCGGCTGCTGCCCTGAGTGCCAGGCTCGTTCCGGCGCACGATGTCGAGCTGCTGCTCGAATCGCTGATCGAGAAGAACCTGGTGATGGCGACAGGAGCGATCGGCGACGTCCGACGTTGCACCCTGCTGATGACGATGCGCGATCATGCGGCGGCCTGCCTCCGGGAGCAGGGTGAGTTGAGCGATGCCCATCGCCGTCATGCCGAGATCTTTCTGGCCCGAGCCGAGGCCCTGGCCAGCGCGACGGCGGGCCCGGGAGAGGCGGAGGCGCTGGCCCGGATGCGGCTGGATCAGGCGAACCTGCGCGAAGCCTTGGACTGGTTGATTGCGTCGACCGATTATCGCCGCGCCGCCCGGCTGGCCATTGCGCTCCATCGCCACTGGTTGATCTCAGGCCGATTCACCCGCGAGATCGTGGCGCAACTCGAACGGATCGACAGTGGTCTGACGGCGCTCTCACGATCCGCCGATGCCGCGCTGCATGCGGATCTGCTCAACGTGCTGGGATCGCTGAGTCGGCTGGCCGGAGCGCATCAGCGAGTGTCGCGGGACCACTTTGCCCGGGCGCGGGAGTTGTATCGCCGGGCGGGACAGGTTCGGGGCGAGGCCCTGGTGCTCAATCATGCCGGGTGGGGTTCATTCCTGCTCGGGCACTATGACGAGGCCAACGAGCAATCGCGGGCTGCGTATCACCTCCATGAACAGGTCGACAATGTCGCCGGCCTGGCGGTGTCCCATATCAACCTGGGCTGGGTGGCGCTGATGCGGGCCGAGTATGCGACAGCCGAGTCCCACATGGCCCGCGCACTGGCCATCCGGGAGTCGCTCGACGATCAGCGGGCAACTGCCTATGCCAACGGCCACCTGGGCACGGTGGCCTTCATGCGCGGCGACCTGCCGACGGCGCTGCGGTACTACGGCCACCCCCGCATGGCGGTGATCGCGCAGTTGGGCGATCGGGTTGCTGGACCGAACTTTGTGCTGCGCCACACCTTGGCCCGCCATGCCGCCGGTGTGGCGGAGGACGCCCTCGAGCGGGTCAGCGGATCGCTGCTGCCGCAATTGCGCGAATCGAGTCATAGCTGGTCGCTGGCCTTTGCCCTGGCGGTGTGGGCGCGGCTGCTGATTGACCATGACCGCGCGGCGGAGGCGGTGCCGCGACTGGACGAGGCGATTGCCATCGCCGAGGCCGCCGGACTGATGTCGGCGCTGGCCGACTGTCACGCGCTGCGCGGTGAGGCGCTCCTCGGCGACGATCGGCGTAACCTGACAACCGAGGCACTGATGGCCAGTCTGGCGATCCGGGCCCGGATCGGTGAACCGCTCGGCGTGATTGACGTGGCCGAAGTGGCAGCCCTCGAGCTGGCGCATCGTCGGCGGCCTCAAGCTGCGATGTCGCTGCGACACGCGGCAGCGGCGGGTCGCGCGGCGATCGGCGCACTGGCACTGCCCCGGCGGGCCGAGCGGCTGGCAGCACTGGGTGAGATGCAGGGGCCTGCGGGCACGTCTGCCGCTGTGACGTGGAGTATGGCCCGACTCACCGAACTGATCCGGCGCGAGCTGACCCAGTGACCGGCCCGTCCGATTCACCGCTTGCCGACCAGTTTGAAGCGGCCTATCACGAGCTGCGCGCCCTGGCACATCAGCGACTGAAATTCGAACGGAGCGGCTTGACGCTCAACACGACGGCGCTGGTGCACGAGGCATATCTGCGGCTGCTGAGCGCGAAGACACTGCACTGGCAGGATCGCCATCACTTCTTTGCCGTGGCGTCGCGAACGATGCGGCGCATCCTGATCGATCAGGCCCGGGAGCGCTCGGCCGCCAAGCGGGGCGGCAATAAGACATTGGTATCCTTCACGGCGGACGAACTTCGCGAACTCTTCGGCCAGGAACAGGTCGATCCCGACGCACTGCTGGCGCTCGATGCGGCGCTCCACCGGCTCGAGGAGGTGCATCCGCGCGCGGCGCGGGCGATCGAGCTGCGATACTTCGGCGGCCTCAGCCTGGAGGAGGTCGGGGGCGTCTGCGGGAGCAGTGCAGCAACGGCATTGCGGGACGTCCGATTTGCGCTGGCGTGGCTGGCTGCTGCACTCTCCGATGAGTGAGGCCCGGGTCCCGCCCCGCCCCCGACCGGGCGATCACCCCAGTGAGGAGGACATCATCAGGGCCGATCAGAGCGACAGGAAGCGGCGGTCCGGGGCCGAAGCCGAGCGGATGGCGACCAATCACGACGGCCGCTGGTGGCGCTGGGGCCCCTACCTGGCCGAGCGGCAGTGGGGAACGGTGCGGGAGGACTACAGCCCCGACGGCGAGGCCTGGGAATACTTCCCGCACGACCACGCCCGGAGTCGCGCCTATCGCTGGGGCGAGGATGGGCTGGCCGGCTGGAGCGATGAGGAGCAGCGGATCTGCTTGTCGCTCGCCCTGTGGAACGGGGCCGATCCGTTCCTGAAGGAGCGCCTCTTTGGTCTGACCAACCACGAAGGCAATCACGGCGAGGACGTGAAGGAGCTGTACTACTACCTCGACGGGACCCCGTCGCACAGCTATCTCCGGATGCTGTACCGCTATCCGATCGACGCCTTTCCCTATCAACAATTGCGGCAGGAGAATGCCGCGCGCGGCACCGATCAGACCGAGTTCGAGCTGGTCGATACCGGGATTTTCGATGACCGGCGCTACTTCGACGTGGTGATTGAGTACGCCAAGGCCGGTCCCGACGACACCCTGATGCGGATCACCGCCACCAATCGCAGCACCACGGCCGCACGCCTCGATCTGCTGCCCCAGGTCACCCTGCGCAACCGCTGGGCATGGGATGACGGAGCGCCGCGGCCGCGGATCACGGCCATCGCGGCGGCGCGGTGCCTGATCGCCGAGACCGGCTACCCGGATTACAGTCTGGAGGTCGAGGGTCACCCCACAGTGCTGTTTACCGACAACGAGTCGAATCGCCAGCGGCTCTGGGGGGTATCAAGTACGGAACCGGTGTTCGCCAAGGACGCCTTTCACTCCTGGGTCGTCGACGGGAACACCGGCGCGGTGAATCCGGCGGGTGAGGGCACCAAGGTGGGCTTTCATCAATCGGCCCTGATCGCCCCGGGAGAGTCGCAGGTGCTGCGGCTGCGGCTGCGGCCGCAGGCCGAGGCAGCGACAGCGGCATTCGAGGAGTTTGATGCGCTCATGGAACGGCGGCGGGGTGAGGCCGATCAGTTCTATGATGACCTGGCCGGCGATCTCACCGCCGAGCAGCGACAGGTGCAGCGGGCGGCCTATGCCGGACTGATCTGGAACAAGCAGTTCTACCACTTCAACGTGCGTCGCTGGCTCGATGGCGACCCCGATGAGTTGCCGCCACCTGCCGCGCGCCGTCGCGGGCGGGACAGTCGCTGGTCGCATCTCGACGCCTGCGAAGTTCTCTCGATGCCCGACACCTGGGAGTTCCCCTGGTTCGCGTCCTGGGACCTGGCCTTTCACGCCGTCACTCTCGCCCGGTTGGATCCGGCATTTGCCAAGCGACAGCTCGATCTGCTGACCCGGGAGTGGTATCTCCATCCCAACGGCCAGTTGCCGGCCTATGAATGGGCCTTCGGCGACGCGCTGCCACCGGTGCACGCCTGGGCGGCCTGGCGGGTCTTCGAGATGGATCGGAGTGCCCGCGGTGACACCGGCGATCTGGCCTTTCTGGAGCGGGTGTTCCATAAGCTTCTGCTCAACTTCACCTGGTGGGTCAATCGCGAAGACCCCGACGGGCGCAACATTTTTCAGGGCGGATTTCTGGGGCTCGACAACATCGCCATCGTCGATCGCGACGATCCGCTGCCCTCGGGCGGCCGGATTGCCCAGGCCGACGGGACGAGCTGGATGGCGATGTATGCCCTCAACATGTTGCGCATCGCGCTGGAGTTGGCGCGCCACGATGCGGTCTATCAGGACATCGCGACCAAGTTCTTCGAACACTTCCTCGCCATCGCCGAGGCGATGACGGCGGTGGGAGAGAGCGAAAGCGGGCTCTGGGACCCGGTCGATGAGTTCTACTACGACGAGCTGCATCTGCCCGATGGGAGCCAGGTGCCGCTGCGGCTTCGCTCGGTGGTCGGCCTGATTCCACTCTGCGCCGTGGAGGTGCTCGACGCGGCCCATCTTGAGGCCCTGCCCGATTTCGCGGCGCGGCTGGCCTGGGTGTTGGCCCATCGGCCGGCGCTGGCGGCCCTGGTTTCACGCTGGAATGAGCCGGGCGAGGGCGAGCGCCACCTGCTGTCGCTGCTGCGTGGGCACCGGATGAAGCGGTTGCTGGCCCGGATGCTGGATCCGGCCGAGTTTCTCTCCGATCACGGCGTGCGTTCGATGTCACGCCACCATCTGGCGCAGCCCTTCCGGATTGATCTCGGCGGGCGAACCTTTACCGTCAGCTATGAGCCGGGCGAGTCGGCATCGCGGATGTACGGCGGAAATTCCAACTGGCGCGGGCCGGTCTGGTTCCCGGTGAATTTCCTGATCATCGAATCGCTGCAGCGATTCCACGCCTACTACGGCGACGCCTTTCGGATCGAGTGTCCCAGCGGCTCGGGACAGTGGACCACGCTGCGGGGCGTCGCCGATGAACTGGCCACCCGGTTGATCGGCTTGTTTCTGCCTGATGCCACCGGACGGCGCGCCTGTCAGGGACCCGCGCCACGGCCGGTGCAGGACCCCGCATTTCACGACCCGTTGCTATTTCATGAATACTTCGATGGCGATACCGGGCGAGGACTGGGTGCCTCGCATCAGACCGGCTGGACGGCGCTGGTTGCCGAACTGCTCTACCGCGTCGGGCATCCGACAGCGGCGGTCTGAGGCATCACCTTCGTCATTCTTTCGAGGAGGAAGACAATGCAGATCGGCATGATCGGACTGGGCAAGATGGGGGGCAACATGGTGACCCGGCTGCTGGCCGGAGGGCATCAGGTCGTGGTCCACGATCTCAACCCCGACGCCGTCGCGCGGGCCGCGGCGGGAGGAGCCCGCGGAACGGCGACCCTCGACGAGCTGGTTGCGGCGCTGCCGACTCCTCGAGTGATCTGGGTAATGGTACCGGCCGGGGACGCGACGGAGAGTACCGTGATGGCCCTGGCCGATCGGGTGGCAGAAGGCGACGTGATTGTCGATGGCGGCAACAGCAACTACCACGACTCCGAACGACGTCATGCCACCCTGGCCGCGCGCGGCATCGACTTCGTCGATGTCGGCACCAGCGGCGGTGTGTGGGGGTTGAGCGAGGGGTACAGCATGATGGTGGGAGGACGGGCCGAAGCGGTGGCCCATCTGCGGCCGGCACTGGAGACGCTGGCCCCGGCGGCCGACGCCGGTTGGGGCCATGTCGGGCCCGGCGGAGCGGGACACTTCGTCAAGATGGTGCACAACGGGATCGAGTACGGCATGATGGCGGCACTGGCCGAAGGTTTCGCGCTGATGGAGCGCAAGACAGCCATGCAGCTCGATCTGCACCAGATCGCCGAGATCTGGCGTCAGGGCAGTGTGGTGCGCTCCTGGCTGCTCGATCTGACCGCCCGGGCCCTTGACGAGAACCCCACGCTCGACGGCATCGCCCCCTACGTGGTCGATTCGGGTGAGGGGCGCTGGACTGCGATCGAGGGAATCGATCTGGCGGTCTCACTCCCGGTGATCACCGTGGCGCTGCAGCAGCGATTCCGCTCCCGGGATGAGTCGTTGTTCGGCGAGAAACTGCTGGCGGCGATGCGTCACCAGTTCGGTGGCCACGCCATGCGACATACCGACGAGGGGGCTGCATGAGCGACGATTGGCTGGCCACTACCCTTGTCATTTTCGGAGCCTCGGGCGATCTCACCCGCCGCAAGCTCGGTCCGGCGCTGTTCGCGCTCCATGCGGCGGGACGCCTGCCGGCCACAACCCGGATCGTGGGCTTTGCCCGGACCGAGTGGGACGACGACGCCTTTCGACACCACATCCGCAGCGGGATCGACGAGTTCGACGGCGGCTGCGACGAGGCGACCTGGGCCACCTTCGCGAGCCGACTCAGCTATCTGACCGGCGACCTGACCGCCGATGCCGATTTCACCCGGCTGCACGAGCTGCTGGCGCGCGTCGAGCAGGGCGCGGCCAACCGACTGTACTACCTGGCGGTGGCGCCGCGCTTCTTCGGTGATACCATCACCCGACTGGGGCGTGTCGGCATGGCGGGCCCCGATGATCCCACCACCGGACGGCGCCACATCGTGATCGAAAAGCCGTTCGGTCACGACGGCGCCTCGGCCGCAGCGCTCGATGCGCTGGTCCACTCGGTCTTCGCGGAATCTCAGGTGTTCCGCATCGATCACTATCTCGGCAAGGAGACGGCGCAGAACATCCTGTACTTCCGCTTCGCCAACACCATCTTCGATCCGCTGCTCAACCGCAACTACGTCGACAGCGTGCAGATCTCGGTCAACGAAAGTGTCGATGTCGGGCACCGGGGAGGCTACTACGACGGTGCGGGTGTCTGGCGCGACATGTTCCAGAACCACCTGATGCAGTTGTTGACCCTGATCGCCATGGAGGCACCGGCGCCCTACAACGCCACCCAGCTCCGCAATGAAAAGGTCAAGGTGTTGGCCTCGGTTCAGCCGATCGCCCTGGGTGATACAGTCGCCGCGCAGTACGACGGCTACGACAAGGCCGACGGCGTGGCCGCCGGATCGCGCACCCCGACGTATGGGGCACTGAAATTGTTCGTGGACAACTGGCGCTGGGCCGATGTGCCGTTCTATCTCCGCTCGGGGAAGGCGCTGGCGACCAAACAGTCGGAGATCACCATCGAGTTCAAGCAGCCGCCCTATCAGCTATTCGGCGCCTTCCAGACGCCGACACCCAATGTGCTCTCGATCTGCATTCAACCCGACGAAGGTGTTCACCTCAGCTTCGACGCCAAGGTCCCCGGTCAGGCGCGCGATGTGGACTCGGTCCAGTTGGAGTTCCACTACCGCACCTCGTTCCCCGGGATCGAGATTCAGGGTGCCTACGAGCGGCTGCTCGAAGACGCCATGGCCGGCGATCAGTCGCTGTTCGCCCGCAGTGATGAGATCGCTGCCGCCTGGCGGTTGATCGATCCGGTGATTGCGGCGTGGCAGAGCAGCGACGCGCCAGCCCTTGATCATTACATACCCGGCTCGACCGGCCCGGCGGCGGCCGACGCCCTGCTTGAGCGCGATGGGCGGGTCTGGCGGATGGGGTGTGCCCATGCCGACTGATCCCGTGACGCCGCCGCGCACCGTGCTGGTGGTCGACATCGGCGGCAGCCATCTCAAGGTGCTGGCCACCGGACATAAGACCAAGCGCGAGGCCGATTCCGGCCCGCATCTCAGTGCCCAGGAAGCCGTGACGCTGATTCAGCAACTCGCCGACGGCTGGCAGTATGATGCGGTTTCGATCGGGTTTCCCGGGCCGGTGCGCAACAATCGCCCGGCCGCCGAGCCGGCCAACCTGGGATCGGGCTGGACCGATTTCGACTTTGCAGCAGCCCTGGATCGACCGGTGCGCATGGTGAACGATGCGCTGCTTCAGGCGCTCGGCAGTTACGAGGGAGGCCGGATGCTGTTCCTCGGGCTCGGCACCGGACTCGGTTCGGCCCTGGTCCTCGATGGCCTGGGTCATCCGCTGGAACTGGCTCATCTCCCCTATCGCAAGCATCGCAGCTACGAGGAGTATCTCGGCGAGCGCGGTCTGGATCGTCTCGGCAAGCACAAGTGGCGCCGCCGGGTGTTCGACGTGGTGGCCCGACTCCAGGCCGCATTGTGCGTCGACGATGTGGTGATCGGTGGTGGCAATGTCCATCACCTCGAGGAGATGCCCCCGGGCGCCCGACGGGGTGACAATGCCTTCGCTTTCGTGGGCGGCTTCCGGCTATGGCAGCACGGTCACATTCGGGTGTGATGCTGTCGCGGTGCCGGCCGCCTCACGGTCGATCAGCAGACCGAACTGACTGGCTGGAGCAAGGGCGAAGTGCGTGCTGGGAAGCAGCGGGTCGCCTGCCAGAACCCGGGCGACTGCCGCCTGCTTCCCCGCCCCGGTCGCGACCATCAGAACCCGATCACTCCGATTGATGATCGCCGGGGTCAGAGTGAGCCGCGATCGCACCGGGTAACTGGCGGGCGCCTGAACCGGCACCACCCACGGGCTGGTCGAATCGGTCGGCAGCGGCTGACCGGGAAACAGCGACGCGGTATGCCCGTCGGCGCCGAGCCCCAGCAGCATCAGGTCGAAGCCGGCGTCGGGGGTCGGAAACTGCTGTCGCAACAGGGCCTCGTATCGGCGCGCATCGTGCTCGGGACGGGAGGGGTCGGTGACCAGGGGGTGGATCTGATGCGCCGCAATGCCAAGTGGCACCAGCAGCTCGGTCATGGCTTGATGCGCATTGCTGTCGGGAGACTCGAGCGCCACCACCCGCTCATCGCCGAACCAGAAGCTGAGGCGGTGCCACGGGAATGTCGGCGGGGCATTGGCAACCAGGTTCTGGTACATTCCCCGAGGCGTCGTCCCACCCGCGAGAGCGACTGTCACCTGGGGGGTGTCGGTCAGGACGGCGGTACAATCAGCCAGCAACAGTGACGCACTCCACCGGGCGACGGCGGCCGGATCGTCTGCCAGATAGACCTCGGGGATGGCCATTGACCTCGCTCGAGATGGGTTGCGGGAAACTAATGGAATGGTGCGCCGGGATCAGCGCGTGCCAATCGGGACTATCAGGTCGTCGCGACCGGGAGTTCGACTGATGAAGCCTTCGTCTATTCTGCTGACTCTGGTACTGCTGCTCCCTGTCGGGCTGTCGGCGCAACAAAACGATCCCCGAGTGGACCGGTTGCAGGCCTACCTCCATGCGGCCGCCGATCTGGGGCATATCAACGGCAGCGTGTTGGTCGCCGAAGCGGGTCAGGTGCTGGTGGACACCGCCTTCGGCTTTGCCAACTTTGAGCTGGCGGTGCGCAACACGCCTGATACTCGTTTCCGAGTGGCATCGGTCACCAAGCAGTTCACCGGCCTGGCCATCATGATGTTGGCCCAGGAGGGCAAGCTGCGTCTCGACGCGCCGATCAACAGCTACCTCGACTCGATCCCCGCCGCCTGGAGCCAGATCACGGTACACCAGTTGTTGCGCCACACCTCGGGGATCTCCGACTACGAGGGCTGGTTCGGCGGCTATTCGACCCAGGCCTACTCCGATTACATGTCGCAGGCTCATGCGGCGGAGCGGATCGTTCACGATGCCCGCTCGCGTCCGCTCGATTTTGCGCCCGGGAGCAAGTTCCATTACAGCAACACCGCCTATGTCATGCTGGGGCAGATCATCGAACGGGTGAGCGGCATGCCCTACGCCGATTTCCTGCGCGAGAAGATTCATCGCCCGCTGGGGATGACGCTGAGTGATCAGGATCGGTCCGACGTGATCATTGCGGATCGGGCCGCGGGGTATCAGATCCGTCCCGGCACGCCGCGCGAGGCCTACTTCAACGGCATTGACCCGGCGACGCTGCGCAATGCCGTGTACCAGAAGATGGAACCGCCTCAGGCGGAGGCCGGTCTGCTCACTACCGCCCGCGATCTGTACAAGTGGGACCAGGCGCTCTACACCGAGCAACTGCTGCCCCGTGCGGCATTGGACTCGATCTTCACCCCCGGCCTGGGCGACTACGGCTATGGCTGGTTCATTCGTCACGGGCCGGACGGTGTCAGCTATGAGCACAGTGGAGGGCTGCCGGGATTCACCTGCTACATCATGCGGATTCCCGGCAGTCATCGCACCATCATCGTGCTCAACAATGTCCAGACATTGGGACGGACCGTCACCGATCTGGCGGCGATTCTGCGGGGTGACTCAGTGCCCTTGCCGCGCGACCGGCATCTGATTCCCGCCGATTCGGGCCGGGATACGCGCTACGTGGGTCGCTATCAGGGCAGCGATGGCGATTCGGTCACGGTGCGCTGGGAGGGCAGCAGTCTGATGGCCCACCTGCCCGACGGCCGACGCTCGCGGCTGTACCCGGCCGAAGACGGCAGCTATTTCGTCGAAGCCCTGCGGGGTGAGGCGCGGTTCCGCAGCGAAGGCCGTGAGACGGAACTCGAGCTGCGCGACGGATGGGGGCGAGTGGAGCGGATCGCAGTCCGCCGGTAGAGCGCGCCGACTCTCACGCCGGCGATGAGGCCGGTCGGCGGCGCGCCTCCCACCAGAGCAACAGCATGCCGAGTGCCGCCCAGGCCAGTTCGCGCACTCGGCTGACGACGATGGCCAGGGCGGCGATCTCTAGCGGGACGCCGGCCAGGTGGCTCACGCCGTAGATCGACGCCTCGCGCGATCCCAGCTCCCAGGGGAAGATGAAGAAGAGGTTCATCGCCAACGCCAGCAGACCCGACATGGCCACTGTGGTGGTGAAGGCGAGTGGCACCCCGATCGCCACGGCGATCAACACGAACTCGAATGCGCCAACCACCCGGGCCGCGGTGTCGGCGGCCAGAGCGGCAATCAGTCGTCGGGGCCGCTGCCGCCAGAGCGACATCAGCTCGGCATCCACGGCGGCGAAGGCCTCGTGACGCGCCGCGAGCCAGCGTGACACCCGGCGCAGCCGCAGCCGCGAGAGCAGCCCGCTGAGGCGCAGCACCACGCCGTCGCGCTGTCCGGTGGCGACAATCCCAATGGCAACCACGATCATCAGCGCCAGCGCGACCAGTACTGCCGTCGGCAGATCGCTGTGTGGCAGCGTCAACAGCGTGATCACGATCGCGGTGAGCCAGAACATCAGTGAACTGAGTGCGTGAACTATCACGAAGGCGATCACCGATCCGGTGGCCCGGGTCAGCCCGAGTTCGCCGGTCAGGGCGGCGATGCGATAGGGCTCGCCGCCGGCATTGACGATCGGGGTGATGAAGTTGAGGGCGAAGCCGGTGATACTCACGCCGAGGATGCGGCGGTATCCCGGACGGGGGGCGGCGGGATCGAGCAGCAGCCACCATGCCCAGGCATTGAGGCAGTAGACTGCCAGTTGCACAGCCATGATCGGCACCAGCACCCAGCCGGCGCGGCGGACTCCCTCCAGCAGCAGATCGAGCCCGATCAACCGCAGCATGCCGAGCAGCAGCAGCGTGCCGATCACCGCCAGCGCGGCGCGCCACCAGCGCATCAGGCGACTCGGCGGCCCAGCGGCCAGGTGAGCCGCACCACCAGCACGCAGAGGAATGCGATCGCCAGTCCCGCGACTGCATCGAGCAGGTAGTGAACCCGGAAATAGATCACCGCCAGCAGAATCCCGACGGCGATCGGGAGCAGCAAGGTGCCCAGGCGCCGACAGCCGCGCATGGCCAGCAGCAGTGCCGTCGCCGATGCCGCCACATGACTCGAGGGAAAGGCCGATCCCCAGGAGTCGCCCCGATCGATAAGTGAGCGCACCAGGCGCACCGGCAGATCGCTGTCGGTTTGGCCGTCCGGCCAGCCCAGGACATAGGAGGGGCCGGCCACCGGGAACAGCAGAAACACCAGATAGCAGGTGAAGAAGGCGAGCGAGATCCCGAAGATCGCCCGCCGGGCGTGGTCGTAGCGCCGTTGCAGCCAGAGCACCAGCGGCGCGGCGATTACCATCGGGAAGAACGCCAGATAGGCCAGACCCAGTCCCCAGGTGACCAGCGGCGTGCCGGGGTGGCCCGCCCAGCGGTCAAAGAATGTTGCAGCACTGAGATGTGACTCCCAGCGGAGGACCACCGGATCGAGCGATTGGCCGAGATGCTGCAGCGGACCGTTCACCAGCCCGATCGAGCCATAGACCGCCATCAACACCACCAGCGGATACCACTCAGCCAGGACGCAGAGCCGCGGCGCTGCGGCGCGTCGCGCCTGGCGCGCCAGCACCACCAGCACCAGCAACAGGACATGGGCCAGCAGCAGCCAGCGCAGATCGGGTTCGCCGACGCGATGCTCAGCCACCATGCTGCGGACCAGCAACACCATCGCTGAACAGAGCGTGTAGGTCGCGGTCAGCAGGTCGAGCGCTGAAAAGCCGGCGGCGGGGCCGGAAAGGGGCAGCGGAACTGGCACCACCACGGGTCGGGTTGCGGCGGTCACTCGAACTCCTGGTGAACGTGGACCATCACCCGGAGTTCCGGGCCGGCGCGGCGTGCAAGATCGTGCAAAGGTCACGCCGGCACCAGCGGCAGGGCGGCGGAGGCGACTGTCTGAATATTGATCGATTTCTCCCCAATTGGGATCGGCACCCTTCTTGCCCACGCTGGGGATGCATGACGACCTCGATCCGACTCGACTCGCGTACCCCGGTATTGCCCAGCCCGCCGAGCGACCAGCTCGCCGATCGGCTGGCGCTGGCATCGCCACCGCGCGGTGACGGACCCTACGCCGGAATCCGGCTCAACGATGTGGTCGGCGCCATGTCTCACGCGCTGGACCTGGCGGAGGGGCAGCCGATCGGGCATTCGATCCGCACCGCCATGATCGGGATGCGGATTGCGGCGGTGCTCAAGCTGCCCGAGGCCGACTCCAGTGCGCTGTTTTACGCCGCGTTGCTCAAGGATCTGGGGTGCAGCAGCAATGCTGCGGCCATGACGTCGCTCTATGGCGGCGATGATCGGGCGCTCAAGCGGGCCTATCGTCTTATCGACTGGACCGATCCGCTCGATCAGGCGCGCTATGCCCTCCAATACTCGCGTTCGGGGCGCTCGGCGGTGGTCCGCGCGTGGCATGCCCTGAGCGCCGGTCGGCGGGTGCGGTCCGGCCGTCACGAGATGGCGCAGCTCAAGAGCGTGCGGGGTGCTGAGATCGCCGGGATGCTGGCCATGCCGGCCGCGACCTGCGAGGCGATCCGGTCGATCGATGAGCACTGGGACGGGAACGGCATCCCGCTCGGGCTGCGGGGTGATGCCATTCCGCTGTTGGCGCGGATTGTCTGTCTGGCGCAGACCGTTGAGGTCTTTGCCCACGCCTTCGATGTCACCACGGCCTACCAGGTGGCTCATCGGCGCCGGGGTCGCTGGTTTGATCCTGAGCTTGTCGATTGTCTCGATCAGTTCCGCGACGATGCGCTGTTCTGGGGTCGGATGCCGACCGCCGACGCGCTGGCGCATCTGGGCGAGTTCGAGCCGCCGGAGCGGGTGGTGTATGCCGATGAATTGCGGCTCGACACCGTGGCCGAGGCCTTTGCCAAGGTGATTGACGCCAAGAGCCCTTTTACTGCGCGGCACTCGCAGAACGTCGCATTTCTGGCGACCCGGACCGCCAAGGAGCTGGGTCTCCCCCGGCGGGAGATCCGCGCGATGCGCCGGGCCGCGCTGCTGCATGACATCGGCAAGCTCGGCGTCAGCAACCGGGTGATCGACAAGCCCACGGCGCTGGATCCGGCTGAGCGGGCCGAAATGCGGCGCCACACCGTGTATACCTACGAGCTGCTGCGGGGGGTCAGGCGCTTCGAGCGATTCGCGTCACTGGCAGCCTCCCATCATGAGCGACTCGACGGCAGCGGCTATCACCTGGGGCTGGTGGGCGAGGACCTCGGCATTCTGGCGCGGATCCTGGCGGCCGCCGACGTCTGCGAGGCGCTGTCGGCCGATCGCCCCTATCGCAGCGGCATGCCGCTCGAGCGGGTAATGGATATTCTCGGCGACCTCGCCGATCACGGCGAACTCTGTCCCACCGCCGTGGCCGCGTTGACCGGGTGGTTCCACGGCCTGCCCGCGACGCCGGTTGACGCGACGGCTCACGGCGATTCGACCTCACTGATCGGCCTCTGAGCGGCCTCCTGCCGCCCGGCTGGTGTCCGGGGCGGTGGGTGCGTCGTCATTCGGTGGAGGGCAGTCAGCTCATTCACCTCACCGAGGAGGCCATCATGAGTCCCAGCCAATGGACCGACAAGGACGAGCGGATGTACGAGCACATCCGCGCCAGTGAAAAGCGTCGGGGACGCTCCCGCGCCCGGGCCAAGGAAATCGCCGCCCGCACCGTCAACAAGCAGCGCCGCAGCGAAGGCCGGACGCCCTCCCGGCGCACCATGGGAACCGGCAACCCTCATTCGTCGCTCGACGGACGCACCATCGATGAATTGCGCAACCGGGCCCGTCAGCTCGGCATTTCCGGGCGCAGTCGGATGACCAAACGGGAGCTGGTGGCAGCGATCCGCGCGCATTGAGCAGCAGCCGGACGGGTCCGGACAGTTGCCCTAGGCCCGTCGCGGTCATGGCGTTAGCGTTCGGGGATGTCAGCGGCGCTACGTTCCCTGATGTTCGCGGGAGTGATCCTGACCGTGATCGGTCTGATTGGCCTGGCGTGGCAGACTGTTCGGCCGGCCGGGAGTGACACTCTGGTGCGATACCTCTTCATGCCGGCCTACGGCGTGGGAGCGCTCTGTCTGATCGGTGCCGGCCTGTGGTGGCTGGTACGCTTCACTCGCCAGCGCGATTCGTCGCGCTGACCTGTTCTCTTTCGTGACGGACTGAATTCATCAATGGCCGACCCCGAGACCTCTGCTTCTTCGCGATCTCACGACCTGCTGAGCGAACGGCTCTTTGCCGCCCGCACGCTGATCATTTCCGGCGGCATCGACCAGAAGGTGGCCGAGCGCACCACGGCGCAACTGCTGGCACTGTCGGCGGCCGATGCGACGGCACCGATCACGCTGTACATCAATTCACAGGGTGGTCACGTCGAAGCCGGCGACACCATCCACGACATGATCCGTTTCGTGAGTCCGCCGGTGCGGGTGGTGGGCACCGGCTGGGTCGCCAGTGCCGGTGCTCTGATCTATGTCGCGGTGCCGCGGGAGCAGCGGTTCTGCCTGCCCAACACCCGCTTCCTGTTGCATCAGCCGGCCGGCGGTGCGGGGGGGACGGCCTCCGATATCGCGATCGAGGCGCGGGAGATTGTGAAGATGCGCGAGCGTCTCAATCGGATTTTTGCGCGCGAGACCGGCCAGACCATCGAGCGCATCGAAGACGATACGCATCGCAACTTCTGGCTCAGCGCCGAAGAAGCTGTGGAGTACGGTCTGGTGGGGTCGGTGATTGCGTCGCAAACCGATCTGCCGTGACGCCCCGCTGTTCGCAGTACCGGCGCATCTGAGCCGCGATGCATCCCGATCTGGAGCGGGTGACCAGCGAATTTGCTGAGACCGAAGCGCGCTTGCATCGGCTGGCCGAGGCGGCGACCGAGCAGCAGTGGAGTCGCCGTCCCGCGCCGGGATCGTGGTCGGTCGACGAATGCGTGGCCCACCTGACCCTGACCAATGAGCGCTATCTCCCGATTCTGCTCGATGCCACCGACGCCGCTCCTGAGCTGGCTGATCCTCAGGCGGCATTCCACCGCGACCTGACCGGTCGACTCCTGGCGTGGTTCATGGAGCCGCCGGTGCGATTCAAGTTGCCTACAGCCGCCGCGTTCGAGCCGCCCAGCAGCGCCGGTCGGCCGGCCACCATGGCGCGCTTCGACGCCGTTCATGCCCGGCTGATTGCTGCCATCGCCGCGATGGATGGCCTCGACATCACCCGGATCAGGATGGCGTCGCCGTTCAATGCCAAGGTGCGCTACTCCACCTGGTCGGCGCTCTGCATTCTGGCCGCCCATGAGCGGCGTCATCTCTGGCAGGCGGAACGGGCGCTGGCGGCTCTCACCCGGAGAGAAACATGAGTGTCTTTGATGATGTCCGCGTCTGTCTGGTCCGTGATCTCGGCGGCATGATTGCCGAGCTGGAGGGGTATCCCGACGACCCCTCGCTCTGGCAACTGCCGCCGGGGTTCGTCAATTCGGCGGGGACGCTCGCGTTGCACGCCGCCGGCAATCTGCGCCACTTCGTTGGTCATGTGCTGGGCGGCAGCGACTATGTCCGTGATCGCAACCGCGAGTTCACGGCGCGGGATCTGGCGCGGGTCGCCCTGATCGATGACCTGGAGACGGCCCGGCGCGAAGTCAGCCGCGCCCTCGAGGGACTGGATCCGGCCCGGGCCGATGAACCGTTTCCGGTGCCGCTGGGATCGGTTCAGGTCAGCACCTCCCGCGCCCTGATTCACCTCACCGCCCACCTCGGCTGGCATCTGGGGCAGGTGGACTATCACCGGCGCATCGTGACCGGCCAGGCGGTTCCGGTCGATGCCATGGGGCTCGCGGCGCTGGCACCGGCGTGACACCCCTGGGCTTCGTGCTGAGCGCGTTCGGCATCGCGGTTGCGGCCGGACTGCTGGGCGCGTTGCTGGGTCTGGGGGGCGGGATCATCGTCATCCCCGGACTGACGCTGGTGCTGCACGTCGACATCAGGCTGGCCATCGGGGCCTCGATCGTGGCGGTCATCGCCACGTCAAGTGGTGCCGCCGCGGCCTATGTCCGCGACGGCTTCACCAATCTCCGGGTCGCCATGCTGCTCGAGGTGGGCACCACTCTCGGAGCCCTCACCGGTGCCCACGTGGCCGGCCTGATCAGCAATTCCGCACTGTATGGCCTTTTCGGGATCATCATGGCCTACTCGGCTGTCATGATGATGCGGTCGCGGGCGCCGGCGATGGCGTCGGATCCGACCGGCCACGCCTGGGCCGATCGCCTGCGGCTTCACGGTTCCTATCAGGAGAATGGCCAATCGCTGTGGTACCGGGTGCGCCACGCCCGGCTCGGCGTGGCCCTGATGTATATCGCGGGCGTGGTGAGCGGCCTGCTCGGCATCGGTTCGGGCGCTCTCAAGGTGCCGGTGATGGATCTGGCGATGGGTCTGCCGATCAAGGTCTCGACCGCCACCAGCAACTTCATGATCGGCGTCACGGCCGCCGCCAGTGCCAGCGTGTACTTCATGCGGGGAGACATCGAACCGTTCATCGCGGCGCCGGTGGCCGTCGGTGTATTGGTGGGGGCGACCACGGGAGCGCGGGTGTTGGGACGGATTCAGAACAGCACCCTGCGGTTGCTCTTTGTGATTGTGCTGCTCTGGGTCTCGGTGCAGATGGTGCTGCGGGCGGTGCAGGGATGACCACTGTCGCCGACCGGGTCGGGGCCACCGAGCGTGCCATCAGCCGGGTTCTCCGCGCCGGAGTGCTGCTCAGTCTGGCGTGCCTCGTCAGCGGCACCGTGCTCATGTTGCTGCAACCCGATGGTGGTTTTCTGAGCGATCCTGCCGCGCTCGCTCCGCTGCTCAGCGGCGACGCCGGTGCCGCACCGCCCTGGCAGCATCTGGTATCCCGGCTGATACAGGGACGAGGCGAGGCGCTGGCCACTGTGGGCCTGCTGGTCCTGATTCTCACGCCGGTGGTGCGGGTGGCGATTTCGATCCGCGCCTTCGTGGTGCAGCACGACCGGGTCTATACCGCCATCACCAGCCTCGTCCTGCTGCTGCTGCTGATATCATTCGCCCTCGGCGCCGGGGCGTGATGTCCGGCCACCATTCGGGCGAAACCTGACGGAGTACGAGCGATGACATCTGAAGCATTGGTGACCCGGGCGTGGCTCTACGTCGTCATTGCCGGCCTGCTCGAGGTCGCATGGGCGCTGGGTCTCAAGTATTCGCAGGGATTCACCCGTCCGATCATCAGCGCCGTCACCATTGCCGCCATGGTCATCTCGATGTGGCTCTTGTCGCAGGCGCTGCGGCACCTGCCGGCCGGGACCGGCTACGCCGTCTGGACCGGAATCGGGGCCGTAGGCACCGCCATTCTGGGGATTGTGCTGCTGGGGGAATCGCGGGCGCCGCTGCGGTTGGTCTCGATTGCCCTGATCGTCATGGGGATCATCGGGCTGCGATTCGGGGCCCGCTGAGCGGGGGCTGCTTGCCCCGGCCTACCGGGCTGGGGTAACTTCTCGCCGCTGTCGGCCAGGTAGCTCAGTTGGTAGAGCACGTGACTGAAAATCACGGTGTCGGGGGTTCGATTCCCTCCCTGGCCACTTCTGCCGCCCCCGCTGGCCTCGCGCCGGCGGGGGCGTGCTACGTCCGGCCGATCAATCGACCCAGCCATCGCACCACCCGGCGGAGCGGCCCCGGCCGGGGGGGCAGCGGGCCGACGTACCGGGGCACGCCGCTGCCTGCCGGACTGTAGGTGGTCAGCCGATGCGGGGTGCGGGTATCCCGATCGGGCTCATCGGTCTCGATGGGATGCCCGACGGGGTCGCCGCCCCGGAACGGGTCAGACCGCATCAGTAACGGCTCCGCCACTCAATGGGTGCCGAATTCGAGCAGCAGTTCGAGCTTGTGCCGCAGCTCGCCGAGCGCCTTCGATTTGAACGACCCCTTGGTGCTCTCCAGAACGTCGATTGTCTCTTTGATCGCCTGGGTGAGCTGGGCGCCCCGCGGGCAGTTGATGATCTGACAGGCGTGGGCCTGCCGGGGCGCGCCGGTGAGCGCCGCCTGACCGAGCTGCTGCAGGTCGGTGATCGATCCCATCACATTGCGCAGCGTCAGTGCCAGGAAGGAATCGACGCCGCCATTTTCGGGCGCCACATCGGCGATGGCGGCCACCTCCTGTTGCCAGGCCGCGGCGCGCGCCTCGCTGCGCCGCATCGCCTGCCAGGCGCGATAGCGGCGGATCGCCTCGATGGCCTTGGCGTGGAGCTGAGCAAACGTCACAGGTTTGGTGAGGTAGGCCGCGACCGGAAGATCGATGCAGGTCATCGCCGATCGCACCGACGGATATCCGGTGACGACGATCACCGGCAGCCCGCCGCGACTTTCCGCCAGACGGCGCAGCAGCGCCAGGTCGTCGTTGCCGGGCATCTCAAGATCGCTGATGACCAGATCGTAGTCCTCCGATTCGGCCGCCGCGATCGCCGCCGCCGCATCGGCGACTGTATCGACCTGATAGCCCTCGCGCCGCAGCAAATCGGCTGTGGCCTCGGCGAAGACCGCCTCGTCGTCGGCCAGGAGAATGCGTCCCATGCTGCTCATGCCTGTGATCCCTCAGTCTCGGGGTTGTCGATCGGCAGGTGAACGACAAAGGCCGCTCCCCCCTGATCGGCGCGGCCGACGCTGATTGTTCCGCCGGCCGCCTTCACGCTGCGCGCCACCATCGACAGGCCGAGACCCATGCCGCTGTTCTCGGCGTTGGTCCCCTTGGTGGTGAAGAACGGCTCGAAGATCCGTTCGTGCAGCACCTCGGGGACTCCGCTGCCTTCGTCGGTGACGGTCAGGACCAGCCCGCGCCCGTTCATCCGACCGCTCAACCTGACGGCACCGCCGATGGGCGACGCGTCGATGGCGTTCTGAACAAGGTTGTAGACGATCTGGCGGAGCAAAGCCCCACGCAGCGGGATCGACGAGGGGATGCCGCTGAGATCCGTCTCGATCCGCACCTGGGTCTTGCGGTTCATTTCGGCCAGCAGCGCCACGGCGTCGCCGATCACCGTCGTCACCGCCGTTTGATCGCTCTCGCGCTCGGGGCGGTAGGTCTCATAGAGGCTGCGGGTCACCGCCGCGATCCGATCCACCTCGCGCTCGATGGCACCGACATAGCGGTGGTGGGGATGGTCGGTCGGCACGGCGTCCTTGATCAGCATGAACGCGCTGCGGATTCCGGCCAGCGGATTATTGATCTCATGGGCCACCCGGGCGGCGATCCGTCCCATCGAGGTCAGCGTCTCGACCTCATGGAACTCCTGCTCGGTGCGGCGGGCGCGGGTCACGTCGGCTGTGATTCCCAGTACCCGCACCGCCCGGCCGTTGCCATCGCGTTCGACAGCCCGGCCGCGGTCGACAAGGATATGCCAGTCGCCGGCGGGGGTGGCGACGCGGTATTCGGCCTCGAAGGTCTCGCGTTCATGGGCGACATGCTGCCACAGGGCATCGGTGACCCGCTCCCGGTCGTCGGGATGGACCAGTTCGAGCCATTCGGCAAGGCTGTGCTGGCGGCGATCGGGATCGAACCCCATGTAGCGCCAGAGGTCGACCGAGCGCACCAGGGCGCCGGTGGGCACATCCCATTCCCACAGGGCATCGGTGGCGCGGTCAAGGGCTGATTGCAGCCGCATCCGTTCCACAGCGCGGGCGCTCTGGAGGGCGCGGTCGCCCAGCCGTACCGTCACGGTGAGCAGCCCGCTCAGCACCAGGCCGAGGATCAGCGCGACCTCGGGCAGGGTCGAGCGCAGCGATCCCACTGTCGCGGCAGTGGGATGGGCGATCAGGATCCAGTTGGCGTTGGGGATATCGAGCGGAATCACCTGTACCGTGCGCGAGCTGGCCGGCGGCTCGTGTCGCGGTGCCCCGATCGAGATGGTCCAGTCGGCGGACAGGTCATAGGCCGCCCGCTGGGTGAGCCGTTCGGCCGTAATCACCGCGGCGACTCCACCGGGACAGGCTCCGGCGACGCAGGTGGCGGCATGGATGATCAGCCGTGCCGTATCGTCGGGAACTGTGAGCACCGCGACTGAGGGCTGACCGGTGGCGCGGGCAATCGCGCGTTCCGGCACCGCTGCAGCGATTGGTGCGGCGTCGCTCATTGACGGGATGGCGACGCGGGGCACACCCGCGGAGTCGAGCAGCGCCAGGGCCGTGGCCAGCGGCACATCGGGGCGGAGCCGGGTCAGCGCGACCAGGGCCGTCGAGTCATTGAGGGCATCCTGCCGGAGCGCGAACTGCCGCAGCACCTGTGATGCGGCACTCACTTCGCGTTGAACAGCCTGGGCGGCACGCGAGGCGATGCTGACATTGCGGCGCAGCAGCTCGGTCTCTTCGCGGGCCACCAGGGCGCGCCACAGAAACACGCTGGCGACGATCCCGGCGACGCCGACTGCGGCCGGGATCCAGGTGGGTGAGGCCGCAGTGATCACCTCTTCGCTCCAGGCGATCAGCAGGAACGCCACGCCGAGGCAGAGAGCCGTTGCGATCAGACCGGCTGGAATGGTACCCAGCGTACGTGGACCCAGCAGATCGAACGACCCCACAGTCCTGACGAAGATGGCCGAGCAGGCGACGGCGCCGAGGGTGAATCCTCCCACGCCATAGGCAACCCGGCGGGCGCTGGCGGGGCCGAACATCGCCACCGCGAGGGAGCCTGAGCCCACCAGCAGCACCGCCAGTGTGGGCCAATCGACTTCGATGAAGCCGGCGCCGGGGCGTAGAGTGGAGGCCAGCGCGATCACGGCCAGCAGGGTGGCCAGTGCTGTGACGATTCGGCCTGCGCCGAGCATGGCGCGACAGGCCAGCAGGGCGCCGGTTGCGATCAGGGCCAGTCCGACCACTTCGGCGATCGGCAGGCTGCCGAGTGAAATCAGCGCCAGACCCAGTGCGGCCCAGGCGGCGATCTGGGCGCGCCGCAGCGCCGCATCGCGCCGGGAGCGGGGAGGCATGCCGACCGGAGTTGTCATCACCTGATGATTGCCCCGGCGAGTGCGATCCGCCAGCAGGTGACCAGTGGTCTCAGGCGCGCAGCCCGCCGCGCCGCGATCGGGCACTGGTGATCGGGATGGCTTCGGTCTCGTGAACCATCACATGATCGGCGAGGGAACTTCGCAGGGCGGCGGGATGAATCTCGCTGGTGGCCAGCAGTTCGAGTCGCCGGCGGGCTCGGTCCTCTTCGGCGATGGTGCGGGCAATCAGGCCGGCCGCCGTCTCGTGTCCCAGGCTGCGGGCCAGTGTCAGCGCGCTGTTGTAGACCGCCAGCTCGTAGGCCTCGACCCGTTGGCAGCCGGCGATGATGGCTGCATCGCGGACCGACGACTCCTCGCCGCTGGCGAGCTGGGTCAGCAGCTCGACCAGCAGCCCTTCCATGCCGCGGCTGCGGACTCCGGATGCCGGGCGGCCCAGGGCGTCGAGGATCTCGATCAGTCGGGCGAGGTGCATCGCGGTTTCGGCGCGGTGCGTCTCGATCGCCTCCCGCAGTGCCGTCGAGCGGACCTGCTGAGCGAGCTGCGGCCAGATCAGCAGCACCTGGCGCTCGGCCGAGTAGAGGTCGCGGAGCTGATTCACCAGCAGGTTCTGCAGCGACGTCAATGACATTCGCCCT
Source organism: uncultured Gemmatimonadales bacterium (assembly GCA_965651715.1). Classification (GTDB taxonomy): domain Bacteria; phylum Gemmatimonadota; class Gemmatimonadetes; order Gemmatimonadales; family GWC2-71-9; genus Palsa-1233. Next base: position 711 of record CBFGTB010000007.1, on the reverse strand, counting down.
CCCGAATGGGCCGCAAAACACGAAAGGCGCCTCCCCCGGAATGAACCGGAGTGGCGCCTTCGTCTGCCGGGGCCCTGAGGCCCGGCCGGCAAGGATGGTCGGCGAGCCGACCGCATATTGTCCTCTCCAGACTACTTGCGCGGGCCCGTCTTGTCCAGATGGACGGCGGTCAGACCTCGAGCGCCTCCTGGTCGGCCACCTCGTCGGCGCTGATCACCCGGAGCGGGTCACCGCTCACCGGACCGAGGGCGGTGATCTCGGTGCGGCCGCCGACGTCGAGGTCGCGGAAGCGGCGGGCAGTGGGCAGCACCCGGCGTTCGAGCGAGCCCACAGCATCGTTATATGATCGCACCGCGCCCTCGAGCCCGCTCCGGATCTTGACAAGGTGATCGGCCAGTTTGGCCATCCGCTCGTAGAGAGTGATGCCCAGATCGCGGATCTCTTCGGCATTGCGGGCGATCCGTTCCTGCTGCCAGCCGTAGTTCACCGCCTTGAGCAGGGTGATCAGGGTGGTGGGCGAGGCGGGGATCACCCCCTTGGCCACCGCGTCGTCGAGCAGGCCGGGATCGCGCTGACAGGCCGCCGCAAAGAACGCCTCGCCCGGCAGGAACAGCACCACGAAATCGGGGGCTTCGGCGAACTCGGCGCTGTAGTCGCGGCGACTCAACTGCTCGATGTGGTGGCGCACCTGGCGGGCGTGCTGATCGAGGA